>JALEMS010000037.1 GCA_022768185.1 Clostridiales bacterium
ATAACAGCGCTATTATCCATTGCAACTCCCCGCCTTTGTTATCAACGCTGATAACAAAATGATAACAGAAGGGGTGATAGGCTGGATAATATGGATATATCAAATAATCAAAGGGACTACGAACAGGATGAACAATATTTCCTAAACGGAATCAGTTAAGTTCTGTCGAGTGGGAGTGAGGAGGCAGGGCCCGTCTGTTCCATTTTATCGTGAGTATCGCATCCCGGAAGGCTGCATGGCGCGGCCTTCCGGGATCTTTTTGCATTTGCCGCACCGTTCGCGGCCTTTTGCACGGGGGCGGGCGTATTCTGTATGCAGAACGCGCGCAATGACGCGCTTTGGAGGGTGAGCATGATTCAGACGTTCAAAAAGCGGCGGCGGGCGGCGGGCGGCCTGCTCTGGCTGCCGGTGGATGAGATCGCCGCCAATCCCATGCAGCCGCGCCGCAGCTTTGACGAGCAGGCCCTGCGCGAGCTGGCCAATTCCATCGCGCGCTACGGCGTGATCAATCCGCTGACCGTGCGGCAGCGCGGCGAGGTGTTCGAGCTGGTGGCCGGCGAGCGGCGGCTGCGCGCGGCGAAGCTGGCCGGGCTGCGCGAGGTGCCGTGTCTGACGGTCGAGGCGGGGCTGGAGGAGTCCGGACTGCTGGCGCTGGTGGAAAATCTGCAGAGGCGGGATCTGGATTTTCTCGAGGAGGCCGAGGGCATCGAAACGCTCATCCGGCTGTTCGGGCTGAGCCAGGAGGAGGCGGCGCGGCGGCTCGGGCGCTCGCAGCCGGCCGTGGCCAACAAGCTGCGCATTCTCAAGCTGCCGGCCGATGTGCGCGAGGGGCTGCTGCGCGCCGGGCTGGGCGAGCGGCACGGGCGGGCGCTGCTGCGTCTGCCGGACGAGACGCTGCAGCGGCAGGCCCTGCAGCGCATGGCACGGGAGGGCATGACCGTCGCCGCAGCCGAGGCGATGGTGGATGCGATGCTGGCTTCGCGCGCGGCCCCGCCGGGGTCGGGGCGGCGGACGGTATTTGTGCTGAAGGATGTGCGGCTGTTTCTCAACACGGTGACGCAGGGAGTCGATCTGATGCGGCGCGGCGGCATTGACGCGCGCGTGCGCCGGGAGGAGACGGACGAGACGCTGGAGCTGGTGATTTCCATCCCGAAGGATGCGCCGGCGGCGCGGCGGTGAGCATTTGGTACATCCGGAGCCTGTTTCCGGCAGGTTTCTCGTGGGGGTCGTGAATTGACGAAGCGCGCGGCGGCTGATACAATCTGAATTGTAGGAAGTGAGCCGGCGTCTGACGCCGCAGAAATCCTGCCGCCGTGTGCGGCAGCAATCGGAAAGGGGACAGGCATGGAATACAAAAGCGACATTGAGATTGCACAGGCATGCCGGATGAAGGACATCCGGGAGATCGCCGCGCTGGCGGGTGTGGATGAGGAATACCTCGAGCTGTACGGCCGGTATAAGGCAAAGGTGGATTACCGGCTTCTGCGCGACCGCGCGGGGCAGCCGGACGGCAAGCTCATCCTCGTGACGGCCATCAACCCCACGCCCGCCGGAGAGGGCAAAACGACGACGACCGTCGGTCTGGCCGACGGGCTGCGCCGGATCGGCAAGCGCTCGATCGTGGCGCTGCGTGAGCCGAGCCTCGGCCCGGTGTTCGGCATCAAGGGCGGCGCTGCCGGCGGCGGCATGGCGCAGGTGGTGCCGATGGAGGACATCAATCTGCACTTTACCGGCGATTTCCACGCCATCGGTGCGGCCAACAATCTGCTGGCAGCCATGTTGGACAACCACATTCATCAGGGAAACGCCCTGAACATCGACACCCGGCGCATCACCTGGCGGCGCTGCGTCGACATGAACGACCGGCAGCTGCGCAACATCGTGATCGGTCTGGGCGGCCGAACCAACGGCATGCCGCGCGAGGACGGCTTTGACATCACGGTGGCCAGCGAGATCATGGCCATCCTGTGTCTGGCCAGCGACATTGCAGACCTCAAGGCGCGTCTGGCGCGCATCATCGTCGGCTACACGCGCGACGAAAAGCCTGTGACGGCCGGCGAGCTGAATGCGCAGGGCGCGATGGCCGCGCTGCTGCGCGACGCGCTCAAGCCGAACCTTGTGCAGACGCTGGAGGGTACGCCGGCGTTTATCCACGGCGGCCCGTTTGCCAACATCGCGCACGGCTGCAACAGCGTGACGGCCACGCGCATGGCGCTGCGACTGGGCGAGTACGCCGTCACCGAGGCCGGCTTCGGCGCGGACCTCGGCGCGGAAAAGTTTCTGGATATCAAGTGCCGCGTGGCCGGACTGCGGCCGGACGCGGTGGTCATCGTGGCGACGGTGCGTGCGCTCAAGCACCACGGCGGCGCGGCGAAGACCGAGCTGGGCCGGGAGGATCTGGCGGCGCTCGAGCGCGGCCTGCCGAACCTGCTGCAGCATGTGGAGAATATTACAAAGGTATATAAGCTGCCGTGCGTGGTGGCGGTCAACCGCTTCCCGACCGACACCGAGGCGGAGCTGGAGCTGGTCGAGCGCCGCTGCCGCGAGCTGGGCGTGAACGTGGCGCGCTCCGAGGTGTGGGGCCGCGGCGGCGCCGGCGGCGAGGAGCTGGCGCGCGAGGTGGTGCGTCTGTGTGAGCTGCCGAACGAATTCTCGTTTGCCTATACCGATGAGATGAGCATCCGTGAGAAGCTCGAGGCCATTGCAAAGCGCGTGTATCGCGCCGACGCCGTCGAGCTGACCGGGCCGGCGGCCAAGCAGCTGGCGCAGCTGGAGGCGCTGGGCTTCGGGAGCCTGCCGGTGTGCATGGCCAAGACGCAGTACAGCTTTTCGGACGATCCGGCAAAGCTCGGCGCGCCGCGCGGCTTCAAGCTGACGGTGCGCAATCTGAAGGTGTCGGCCGGCGCGGGCTTCATCGTGGCGCTGACGGGCGAGATCATGACGATGCCTGGCCTGCCGAAGGTTCCGGCCGCGGAGCGGATCGACGTCGACGAAAACGGCGTGATCTCCGGCCTGTTCTGAGCCATGGCTGAGCTGGAGCGATCGGTTCTGGACTACTGTGAGGCGCTGGCCTCGCGCGCGCCCACGCCGGGCGGCGGAGGGGCGAGCGCGCTGGTCGGGGCGCTGGGCGCTGCGCTCGGGAGCATGGCGGCGGCGCTGACGCTGGGCAAGCCCCGGTACGCCGCCGTGGAGACGGAGCTGGCCGGGTTGGCCGATGAGGCGGCTGCGCTGCGCCGGGTCTTGCTGGAGCTGTCTGAGCGGGACGCCGAGGCGTTTGCGCCGCTGGCACGGGCGTATGCCATCCCGAAGGACGCGCCGGGGCGGGCGGAGACGCTGGAGACGTGTCTGCACGCGGCATGCGCGACGCCGCTGGAGATCATGCGGCAGGCCGGGCGCGCACTCGCGCTGGTGGAGCGGATCGGCGCGATCTGCGCCGTGCTGGCGGCGTCCGACGCGGGCACGGGCGCGGCGCTGTGCCGCGCGGCGCTGTACGGCGCGGCGTTCAACGTGCGTGCCAACACGAGGCTGATGCAGGACAGAGCATATGCCGCGCTGTGTGAGCAGGAGGCCGACGCGCTGCTGGCGGAGCTGGCCCCGCGGGCCGATGCGGTGTGTGCGGCGGTGCTGGCGCGGCTGGCGTGACGGCGGCGTACGGAATGTAAAATTTTTTTTGCCCCCCGACGATGCGCTGTGCACGCCGGGGGGCATTGTGCGTCCGGACGAGCGGGCAGCACACAAGATATGCGAGAAGTTTTTGCGGCGAACTACATGTTGATTACGCAGTGCGGGCCGGGGTCGGAGCGGCTGCGGCGAGGGCAAAAGTTTTTTGAATCTGCCGGAAAACGGCAGTTGATTTTTGAGATTCCCTGTGGTAGAGTGCTATCAGAAGCATTGGCTTTTGCGGGTTTTCTGCGCCTGTTTTTCTGAGCGGATGCAGAATATGGGCCGGTGCAGAGTGTGTGGGATCGAAAACGAACAACAGGAGGAACGCAACAAATGAAGAAGAGCTACATAACCAGACTTCTGGCTTTGCTGCTCGCGCTTATCATGGCCTTCTCATTGGGCACGGTGGCGCTGGCGGTGGACGGGGAAGCCGGAGGCGCGGAAGAAGGCACCGTCACAGCGACGAAGACGCTGCGTATGAATCCGGACGGCAGCTATGCCCTGGATAGGGACGGCAATTACATTGTCGACATCACCGTTTCCGGCGTGCCGTACACGCAGGAGGTGCAGTCCGCGGTCGACGTTGTGCTCGTGATCGACTGCTCCGGCAGCATGAGCGAAGGCCGCTTCAACTGCCCGGGTAAGGCGAGCGACATCTATTGGAACGACGACTGGGATTGGGAAGCCGATCACTGGCAGTGCGGTATTTGCGGGAAAAATCTCGGCTATTCGCGCACCAAGCCGACCAGCTGCTCCGGACACCTCGACCGAATGGGCGCGGCCAAGGTTGCAGGAAAGAACTTTGTGAACGCCCTGCTGCCGAGCGGCACGCAGAACCGCGTTGCGGTCGTCGGCTTCAGCGGCAGAAGCGGCGGAACGGGCAATCATGCCATTGACGCGTGGTGCAACCTGACCGACACAGCCGCAACGGCAAACAACACGATCGACCGGCTCTGGGCCGACGGCGGTACCAACTACACAGCGGCGCTGGCCAAGGCGCAGGACATCCTCAACGGCCGCAGCGACAAGACGCGCCCGGCCTATGTGGTGTTTATTTCCGACGGCGCGCCCGGCGCTTCGGGCGACGGGCAGAACGATCCCCAATGGAACGGCTCCGTGCAGGCCAAGGCCCTGAAGGATGCGGGCGTTACGCTGTATACCATCGGCATCAACCTGACGGATTCTGCCGGCGCTTATCTGAAGAGCCTGGCGTCGAATAATTGCTATGTCAATCTCAAGGGCAGCAACCTTTTCACGGACCTCAACGACATCCTGACCGAGTGGGGCAAGACGATCAGTTCTGTGGCAGCCGGTAAGGATGCAACGATCGTGGATCTGGTTAACCTTACGGACGTCACGCTGGCGGCGCTCCCCGAGGGCAGCCCGCTGACGTGGGACGAGGAGCACGGCACCCTCACCTGGAACGTGGGCGAGATCACCAGCACGCCCAAGACGGCCAGCTTCTCCGTCGCGCCGAATGCGTATGCCGAGGGGAAGAACGGCTGGCTCCACACCAACACCGGCATTACGCTGACCTACACCGACGGTAAGAGCGGTGAGCAGAAGGAAATCAAGGACTTCGGCGATCCGGCCATCGAGCTGCCGTCCCTGACGGTCAGCAAGAGCTTCTCCGGCCTGTCCGACAGCGACCTGCCTGAGAGTGTTACGGTTCTGCTGAAGAACGGCCAGAACATCCTGTATCGGGCGATACTGACGGCAGACAGCGAATATACCGCAGAAATTGAGCATATCGCGTTCGGCAGCTATCAGGTGGAGGAAACGGGCCACGAGGTAGATGGCTATGATTGCTCCATGGCGCTGAGCGGCGTCATTGTGGACGCGCAGAACCAGCAGCAGATCGTCCTGCCCGCCACGGCGGCCGCCGCGGCACTGACGCTCGGCGTGACCAACACCTACACCGAGCAGGAAGCCACCAAGGGCACGCTGACCATCACCAAGACGGTGACCGGCCTGCAGCAGGGCGATGCGCTGTCTGAGGGCTTTGCGATCCTGCTGACGGCGGAAGACGGCGCGGAGCCGGCCTATGAGCTGACGCTTTCCGACGCGGTCGAGCAGAACGGTGTTTACACCTGGACGGAGGAAAATGTCCCGTTCGGGACCTATACCGTCGAGGAGCAGAACGCAGCCGTCGACGAATACGCGCTGACGCCGACTGTACCGGAGACGTTCGAGTTTGACGCCACCAACACGACGCTGGCGCTGACCAACAAGTACAACAAGCAGATCACCGTTATCTTCCAGGTCGAGGGCGGCACATGGGACGGCGAGGATGCAGAGCCGAAGCAGCACACCCTCACCCTGAGCGACAGCGGCCAGGCTGCACTGGGCGACATCATCCCCACCGGCATGCAGCCGGATGACGACCACAAGAGCTTCGGCGCATGGGACGCAGAGTTTGACGCCAGCACCCTGCTGACGGAGGACACCGTTTACACCTATACGTTTGACCCGAAGCCGACGGCGGCCCAGGTGACCGTTACCAAGACGTTCGTGGGCCTGCCCGAGGGCGTGACGCCCGTGGCCAGCGGCGAGCAGAGCTTCGTCATTTCGGTTCAGGGCGGCAACAATACTTACGAGTGCACGCTGGAGAACGCAGATAGCGTCGTGAAGAACAACGACGGCAATGCGGTTTACACCTGGACGCTTGAAGTCCCGTTTGACAGCTATGCCGTGAGCGAGGAAAACGCGGAGATTACCGGCTACCGGCTCACCGCTTCGACCGTCACGCCGGTCAGCTTTACGGTTGACCGCGACGACAATCCGACCCAGAGCGTCGACCTGACAAACAGCTACGCCACCACGCCGGTGCGTTTCTACCTGCATGACGCGGCGTTTGACAGCATTACGGACACCCGTTACGCAAAGGATGTCTTTTCCAATCCCGCGTGGCTGGCGGTTTTCCCCGGCTATGCGTATCTGACAAGCAGCAACACGGAGCAGATTCCGGACGCTGAGCACATCGGCGAGCAGGTCGCGCTCGGCGAGGGCGAGACCTGGCAGAGCTGGCTGGCAGCCAATGTCGGCACGGTCGACGAGACCGCGCTGAAGATCGCCGCGCTCAAGGCCAACGGAACGCTGGAGAATGACGCGGACGACGAGCTGGCTGCAGCTGAGGCGGCAAAATATGATCTCGTCTATGAGGAGATCACCAACAACAGCGACGTGCTGTATGAATTTGATAACGAGAGCGGCGAGTATACCCCGACCGAGCCGAATCAGGCTTCGTTCCATGTGCATGTGAAGCTGGTTGAGAAGACCACGCCGGGCGAGGACAAGATCACGGTTACCTTCCGTGTTGAGAACGGCACGTGGTGGGATGGCGGCAACGCCGACAAGACAGTGGAGCTGACGCTGGTGGACGGCAAGGCCAAGCTGGTGGCTACGGACATCCCGGTGAACATGAAGCCCGACACGGGCTACGCCGACGGCGCATGGGACGTGGAGCCGAGCACCACGACCGAGCTGACTGAGGACACAACTTACACCTACCGCTTTGCTCAGGAGCAGCCGGGCGAGGACACGGTGATCGAGATCCCGTTCACCAAGGTCGTCACCAAGGGCGGCAAGACCGCGCCGGGCAAGCAGACCTTTGCCTTCAACGTCGAGCTGCTTGCAATGGTCGATACCGGTGACGAGCTGAAGACCGAGGTGCTGCCTGAGACGGCATACACGGTCGAGGGCAATGAGGTCAAGACCGACGGCGCCGGCGAATTTGACGGCGTGATCCGCGTCACGATCAAGGACGGCGTGAATTGGACGTGGCTCCGCATCACCGAGCAGGACGGCAAGACCAAGAACTGGACGTACGACGACAACTACTGGGAAGTCGGCTATGAGCTGCCGGCTGCGCTGCTGCTGGCCACGACGTTGGAAGCTCCGCTGTATGCTATGCACTACACGGCAGACGGCGAGTGGTTCGGCGAGCCCGTAAACATCACCGCCGGCAACGGCATCACGTTTGAAAATGACTATACCTACAACGGCGGCGGCGACCACGATGACAACGATCGCTACACGGTCATCTACGAGTCCAACGGCGGCACGAAGTACATGAATGAGATCTACGCCGCCGGCGCCACCGTCGTGTTGGACAAGAAGCCCATCCGCGCAAACTACACCTTTGCCGGCTGGTATACCGACGAGGAGCTGACCGAGCGCGTGACGAAGTTCACGATGCCCAGCCACAATGTGACCGTTTATGCCCGCTGGACCACCACGACCGTGCCCGCCATCCTCAACGGCGACGACCACTTTGCGTATGTCGTCGGCTATGAGGACGGAACGGTGCGCCCGAACGGCAACATCACCAGAGCGGAGGTTGCAACCATCTTCTTCCGCCTGCTGACGGCAGAGGCCCGTGACGGCAACCTGACCCGCAGCAACCCGTTTACCGACGTGCCGGCCGATGCATGGTACTGCGCACCGGTCTCCACGATGGCAAAGCTCGGCCTCATCAACGGCCGTACCAGCACCACCTTTGTGCCCAATGCGCCCATTACCCGCGCTGAATTTGCAGCCATCTGCGCGCGCTTCGACTACTCCATCGACAGCAGCCTGGGCACCTTCAGCGACGTGATCGGCCACTGGGCCGAGGAGGAGACCGACCGTGCCGCCTCCCTCGGCTGGATCACCGGCTATGAGGACGGTACCTTCCATCCCGATCAGTACATCACCCGCGCTGAGGCAATGACCATCATCAACCGCGTGCTGCACCGTCTGCCTGAGACGAAGGACGACCTGCACGAGGACATGACGGTTTGGCCCGACAACGCAGATCCCGCGGCCTGGTATTATCTGGCCGTGCAGGAAGCGACCAACTCGCACGACTTCGCCCGCAAGACGGACGACCTCCACGAGCGCTGGACGCGCCTGACCACCGCTCCGGACTGGACGCGGTATGAAAAGTAAGACCCAATGAAGCATGCGGGAGCCGCTCGGCTCCCGCATGTTTTATCAGCAGAAGGAAGCCCGGCCAAAAATGCGGTGTTCATAAGACAGTTAACAGTCACAGTAGTATAAACTGCTGTGGCTGTTCTTGTTTTTTATCCTGTTATGTGATAAAACAGGACCGAACAGGCCTACAAATCGGAATTTTGGAGGTGTTTATTCACATTG
>JALEMS010000054.1 GCA_022768185.1 Clostridiales bacterium
CCCAAGGGTTCGGCTGTTCGCCGATTAAAGTGGCACGCGAGCTGGGTTCAGAACGTCGTGAGACAGTTCGGTCCCTATCTGTTGCGGGCGCAGGAGATTTGAAGGGAGCTGTCCTTAGTACGAGAGGACCGGGATGGACAGACCTCTGGTGCACCGGTTGGCGAGCCATCGTCATAGCCGGGTAGCTAAGTCTGGAAGGGATAAACGCTGAAAGCATCTAAGCGTGAAGCCCCCCCTAAGATAAGATCTCCCATCCAAAAGGAGTAAGGGCCGATGTAGACTACATCGTTGATAGGTCGAAGGTGTACGCACAGTAATGTGTTCAGCTGATCGATACTAATCGCCCGAGGGCTTGACCTACAGGAAGCATGCAGGCGGCCTTGTTGGAAGCATCACAGACTTTGTTCAGTTTTGAGGGCGCAGATTTTGGAAGACCTCAATATGGCCCGTTGGTCAAGTGGTCAAGACGGAGGCCTCTCACGCCTCAAACAGGAGTTCGACTCTCCTACGGGTCACCATATGCACCTTTAGCTCAGCTGGTAGAGCACCTGACTCTTAATCAGGGTGTCCAGGGTTCGAGTCCCTGAAGGTGTACCATATTGTCGGTGTCAATGACGGTGAGGGTCCACCCGTTCCCATTCCGAACACGGAAGTTAAGCTCACCGGTGCCGAAGATACTTGTCTGGCGACGGACCGGGAAAATAGGGCGATGCCGACACCATGCCTCCTTAGCTCAGTCGGTAGAGCATGCGGCTGTTAACCGCAGGGTCGTAGGTTCGAGTCCTACAGGTGGCGCCAAAACGGTCGAGGCCGCTGCACGAGTGGCGGCCTCGATACTCGTATCAAGGGCCTTTAGCTCAGTTGGTTAGAGCAGCCGGCTCATAACCGGTCGGTCCGGGGTTCGAGTCCCTGAAGGCCCACCAACCTTCAGGAAACCAAGTGCATAGGGGAATAGCTCAGCTGGTAGAGCGGCGGTCTCCAAAACCGTAGGCCGAGGGTTCGAAGCCTTCTTCCCCTGCCAAAAAAGCTCTGCGTCCTTCGGGATGTCGGAGCTTTTTTGTTACTGTCCCGACAAAATAAAGCCCAAGCAGACGCTGTGCAGAAGAATGAATAAATAAACCGCTCCCGCAAAAGCGGAAGCGGCCAAAGGCACAGTTTTACATGTTTACATGCAGTCAGGCAGACTGTCGTCGTTTTCGATCCAGCTGCGCACCTCGGTGATGGTGTATTCAGTCGGCGTAACGCGCACGACGACCTTTTCAATGCCTGCATTGATGATCTGACGCTTGCACATGGAGCAGGATGCCGTGTCCTTCACCAGCTCACCGGTGGCGGCCTCGTGTCCAACAAGATAGAGCGTGGCGCCCATCATCTCAGAGCGCGCGGCGGAGATGATGGCATTTGCCTCGGCGTGCACGCTGCGGCAAAGCTCGTAGCGCTCGCCGGACGGAATGCGCAGCTGCGCGCGGGTGCAGCGGCCAAGATCCGAGCAGTTCTGCCGGCCACGGGGCGCCCCATTGTATCCGGTGGCAATGATTTCGTCGTGATTGACAATGATCGCGCCGTATTTGCGGCGCAGGCAGGTCGAGCGCTCGAGCACGGCCTCGGCAATATCCAGATAATAATTTTCCTTGTTGGTTCTGGCATCCATGGGGATGACCTCCTTCAGACGGCTGGCGGCGCGTCGGCGCGCCGGAGACTTGTTTTTGATTTTATCCAAATCGGGCGGTTTCGTCAATAGATTTATGCGCACAGCGCGGAAGGTTTGAGACGGCAATGAAACGGAACTATCAGCTCCAGTTGGATCGGGTGCTGACAGAGCTTGGCGCACAGCGGCCTCGCCTGCTGCTTCAGAGCTGCTGCGGCCCGTGCTCCAGCTATGTACTCAGCTATCTGACGCAGCATTTCGACGTGACGTTGCTGTATTACAACCCCAACATTCAGCCGCGTGCGGAATACGACAAACGCCTTGCCTGCCAGAAGGCGCTGTTGCAGAAAGCCTTTCCGCAGGTGACGCTGCTGGAGTGCAGCTATGACGGCGAGGCATTTGCGCGTGTCAGTGCGGGCCTGGAGCAGGAGCCGGAGGGCGGCGCGCGCTGTGCCGTGTGCTTCCGCCTGCGGTTGGAGGAAACGGCACGCCGTGCCGCCGAGGGGGGCTTTGACTGGTTCTGCACGACGCTGACTGTTTCTCCCCATAAAAACGCCGCAGTCATCAATGCGATCGGTGAGCAGTTGGCTGCGCAGTACGCTGTGGCGTGGCTGCCGTCTGATTTTAAAAAGCGAGATGGCTATCGACAGAGCATTGCCCTGTCGCATGCATATGACCTGTACCGGCAGGACTATTGCGGCTGTCTCTTTGCACGCGCCGCGCAGGCAAAGAACAGCAGGACGCCCGGTCGGGAGCAGGCTGAACACGAAATACACGAATAGAATAAAACGGCGGGTTTCCACACCCCGCCGCGCGCAGAGCGCGTAATCAAAATGGGAGGATGCATATCATGAAATCTGTCCGCAAGCTTGCTGCCGCCGCACTGACCGGCGCAGCCTACGCCGCATTGACGATCCTGACGGCTCCGATCAGCTATGGAGCGGTGCAGATGCGAATCTCGGAGGTGTTGTGCGTCCTGCCGTTTTTCATTCCGTGCACAGGCTGGGGCCTGTTTGCCGGATGTATCATTTCCAATCTGTTCAGCGCAGCCGGACTGCTCGACGTCATTTTCGGCCCGCTGGCCACCCTGCTGGCCGCGCTGTGCATGAGCATGCTCGGGCGGCGCGGACGGCTGAGCATGACGGCGGCTGCGCTGGCCTGCGCGATGCCGGTGGTCTTCAATGGCGTGATTGTCGGCGGCGTGCTGGCCAAAGCGCTGGCCGACCTGCGCGCCTGGCCGCTGTTTGGACTGCAGGTCGCCGCAGGCGAGGCCGTGGTGCTGTATGCGGCGGGACTGCCCCTGCTGCGTCTGATGCTGCGCACGCCGGTTTTCCGGCGCCTTGCGGAGCAGATTAACGGTGCGCCTCTGGTTGACAAACCTCCGGAGACATGATATTCTGACAGCGTCATATTGTAAAGGGGGGCTGGGTCATCCCGGCTGAGATGGGGCTAATTGAGGCTCCGTACCCTGGAACCTGATCCGGGTAATGCCGGCGTAGGGAGACGGAAGCCATTTCCGGCCGCGGGTTCGCTATGCCCGCGGCCTTTTTCGTCTCCAAAGAAAGGAGAACACATGAACAACCAGACAAAGCAACAGGTCAAACACTACAAGCTCCGCGCACTCTGTGAGGGTGCCATCATGGTGGCCGCCGCACAAATCCTCAGCTATCTCAAGTTCTATGAAATGCCGTACGGCGGCTCCGTCACGCTGGGAATGATCCCCCTGATTTTCTATGCGATCCGCTGGGGTGTCGGCCCGGGCCTTCTGGCGTCGTTTGTCTACAGTGCGCTTCAACTGCTGCTGGACGGCGGATATGCCTATACATGGCAGTCGATGCTGCTGGACTACCTGCTGGCTTATACCGTGCTGGGCATGGCCGGCGTCTTCCGCGGAAAGCGCTGGGGCGTGTTTGCCGGCACGGTACTGGCATCCGTACTGCGTTTTGCGGTTCACACGCTGGCAGGCGTGTACGTCTGGGCGGAATATATGCCCGAGTATTTCCTGGGGCTGAAAATGGGTTCTCCCTGGATCTATTCGCCGCTGTACAACAGCATTTACGTGGCGCTGAACATGATCCTGTGCCTGGCGGCATTCGGCGTGATGTACCGGCCGCTCAAGCGCTACATTTTGGGGGAGGATATCCGTTCACAGGCGAAATAATCCTTGACACGACCATGTGCGATACGGTATAATCAAAAACCGGCGGTGTTACCGTCAAAGGTGTTTTGTTGCCATTGTGTCAACTACGGCGGAATTGTCCGACGTTGAGTATACCTTAAAATTGAAAGGAGAAACAAAATCATGGTGCGTACTTATCAGCCGAAGAAGCGTCAGCGTCAGAAGGAGCATGGCTTCATGAAGAGAATGGCCACTGCAAACGGCCGCAAGGTGCTTGCAAGACGCAGAGCCAAGGGCCGCAGAAAGCTCAGCTACTGATTTTCCGCTTCGATCGGAGCAATCCTGTGCCGGCCTACGCTATGGGTGGGCGCTGAGTTCATGCGCCTGCAGCGCGGGTCGGAGCGTCTGGAGTGAATGATTTGAAACCCCTGCCTTCTCTGAAATGCAACTATGAATTCCGACGCCTTTACTCCAGAGGCAAAAGCGTTGCTACAGCAAATATTGTGGTCTATTGCCGCAGGAACGGTCGGAAAACCAACCGGCTGGGCATTACAGTCTCCACCAAGTACGGGAAGGCCGTCCGGCGCAACAAGGTGCGCCGCCGGCTGCGGGAGATCTGCCGCCTCAATCAGAACAAGTTAACGCACGGTCACGACCTTGTGATCGTGGTTCGAATGAAAAGCCGGGACGTGGAATACGCCCGGCTTGAAGCGGATTTTCTGGATTCCTGTGGGCAGCTGGGTATTCTTGAACGACCAGAGGCCCAGCGATGAAACGGGTATTGATCTGGATGGTGCGGTTTTACCGCCGTGCGATCTCCCCGTATACGCCGCCCAGCTGCCGTTTTGTGCCGACCTGTTCGGAGTATGCCCTCGAGGCTCTGGAGAAGTACGGCGCGCTCAAGGGCGGCTGGCTCACGTTCAAGCGTCTGTGCAGATGTCACCCCTTCCATTTCGGGGAGCACGAATTCTATGATCCGGTGCCTTGAGCCGGGTCGGTAAACAAAAGACAGGAGAATTACATGTCTGTAGTTACGATTCCGTTTGCCTGGCTGCTTCTGAAATTCTACGACATGACAGGCAATTACGGCGCGGCCGTAATTCTGTTTGCATTGATCGTAAACATCATCCTCTCCCCCTTCATGGCCAAGACCAAGAAAAGCTCCATGCGCATGGCCAAGCTCAACCCCATGCTGCAGGAGCTGGAGCGCCGCCATAAGGGCAATCCCCAAAAGTATCAGGAAGAGGTCTCCAGACTGTATCGGGAAAACAAGATCAATCCCATGTCCGGCTGCATCTGGAATCTGATCCCGTTCCCGATCCTGCTGGCTCTGTACAGCGTCATTCGTCAGCCTCTGTCCAAAATGATGCAGCTGAGCAGCGATACGGTGACGCTGATCTCCGACTGGCTTGGTAAAAATGCCGGCTTCGTTGCCAGTAAGAACGGCACCTATGACGAGATCGTGATGGCGAACCTCGCCCACCAGAACTATCCTCAGATCATGGCAGACCTCGGAGATAAGGCGGCCGGTCTGCTCAACATTGATTATTCCTTCCTCGGTCTGAATCTCGGCAATCAGCCGCAGTGGAATTTCTTTACGAAGGTCGACTGGAGCGTTGCTTCCGACTGGGGTCCGGCGCTGGCGCTGTTCCTGATCCCGTTTATTTCCGCCGGCATCTCCTATCTGTCCATGGTCATCAGCATGAAGACCAGCCCGAGCGGCACCGCGCAGCAGCAGGCCAGCATGAAGAGCATGATGCTCTTTATGCCGCTGGTCTCTGTGTGGATCTGCTTTATCATGCCGGCTGCCCTGGGTATTTACTGGATTTTCAGCAGCCTGTTCGGCCTCATCCGTGACGTGCTGCTGACCATCCTGTTCAAAAAGCAGGTGGATGCAGAGGACGCCGAGCGCCGTCAGCGTATGCAGCAGCGCGAGGCCGAGCTGGAGCGCAAGCGTCAGGAGTCTGAGCGTCTGCGTCAGGAAGGCTCGATGCAGCAGAACGAAAATACCAGCAAGAAGAAGCTGCAGGCTGCGCAGAAGCAGCGTGACGAAGAGCGCAGGGCCGCGGCCGAGCGTGCGGAGAAGGCCGCCCGCCGTAAGGGCGCGCCGGAGGTCGAGCAGCTGCCGTCACAGGTGGGAAATCGCCTGTTTGCCCGCGGCAGAGCCTACGATCCCGACCGTTATCCCAACCCGGATGCACCGGGCGAGGAGGCGCAGGCAGAGCCTGCTGCGCTACAGGAGACGCCGGACGGACAGACTGAGGTTTCCGTGGAGGCGCCGGCGTCCGTCGAAACGGGTGAAGCCGCGGCAGAGCAGCCCGATGAGACGCGGACGGACGAAGCCGCCCAGACCGAAGAAGCGGAAGAAAGCGGCGATTCGGAGCAGTCCGAATAACAGGAGAATTGAATATGACGAAAACGATAGAGGTTACCGGAAAGACCATCGAAGAAGCCCTTGCCTCTGCGTTGGCAAGGCTGGAGCTGGAAGCCGACGATGTGACCTATGAGGTCGTAGAACGCGGCAAGAGCGGCTTTTTGGGCATCGGTGCGACGCCTGCTGTCATCCGCGTTACCTATGAGGTGGAGGACGAGCCGACGCCTGCCCCAACCCCTGCGCCGTCAGAGCCTGCAGCTGCTGCCCCTGCAGCGCCTGCAGACGAACAAACAGTCGGCGGGGACGAGCGTGCAGCGCGCGTGGAAGCGTTCCTGCGCGGCCTTCTGGAGCATATGGGCGTCGAGGCGGAGATCACCATGACCGAGCGTGAAAACGGCGGCCTGTGCGCCAGCCTGCAGGGCAGGAATATGGGCGCAGTGATCGGGCGGCGCGGTGAAACGCTTGACGCCATCCAGCACCTGACAAACTATGCCGTCAACCGCGGCAGCGACAAGCGCATGCACATCAGCGTCGACGCGGAAAACTACCGTGCCAAGCGGGAGGAAAGCCTGGTACGTCTGGCGGAAAAAATGGCGGCCAAGGTGCTCAAATATAAGCGGAGCATGGCGCTGGA
>JALEMS010000064.1 GCA_022768185.1 Clostridiales bacterium
CGCCTTTGAACTGTATGGTACGCCCAAAGCCGTGGTCGTTGTCCACCTGTACGGCAACCCTGCCAAGCTGGACGAGATCACCGCCATCTGCCGCGAGCATGACGTTCCCCTGATCGAGGACGCAGCCGAGGCGCTTGGTTCTACATACAACGGGCGGAAGTGCGGTACCTTCGGTGAGTTCGGCGGCCTGTCCTTCAATGGCAACAAGATCATCACAACCTCCGGCGGCGGGATGCTGCTGTGCCGGACGGAGGATGAGGCGAAGTACGCATTGAAGCTCTCCACGCAGGCGCGCGAAAACGCGCCGTGGTACCAGCACGAGGAAATCGGCTACAACTACCGTATGAGCAACATCTGCGCGGGCATTGGGCGCGGACAGATGAAGGTGCTGCCCCTGCGTGTGCAGCAGAAGCAGGTGATCTTTGCCCGCTACTCTGAAAACCTGAAAGGTCTGCCGCTGACCATGCAGCCAAAGCTCCCTTGCGCCGAGCCGAACCGTTGGCTGTCCGTCGCCCTGCTGGACGCGGACTGCGGCGTGACACCTGTCGATATGCTGGCGCGGCTGAACGAGGCCAACATTGAAGGCCGCCATCTCTGGAAGCCCATGAATTTGCAGCCGGTCTTTGCGGACCGTCCCTTTGTCAGCGTCAGCGAGAAGCCGGTGTGCGACGATCTGTTCGCTCGCGGCGTGTGCCTGCCCAGCGACACGAAGATGAGCATGGACGATGTTGACCGCGTGTGTGAGGTCATCCGGGGGATGTTCTGATGCGGCATAAGGCTGGATTTTACGAGAAGTTCGTCAAGCGATTTCTCGATTTTTTCCTTTCAGGAATGGCGCTGATTATTCTCTCACCTGTGCTTCTCGTGACGGCAATTTTGGTACGCGTGAAGCTCGGAAGCCCTGTGATCTTCTGCCAGGAGCGTCCGGGAAAAGATGAAAAGATTTTTAAACTCCATAAGTTCCGCAGCATGAGCGACGCGCGGGACGAAAACGGCAACCTGCTGCCGGACAAGGAACGGCTGACGGGCTTTGGAAAGAAGCTGCGCTCTTTGAGCATCGACGAGCTGCCGGAGCTGTGGGATATCTTCCGCGGCAAGATGAGTATTGTCGGGCCAAGACCGCTGCTGGTGAAGTACCTGCCGTTGTATAATGACGAGCAGCACCGCCGCCATGACGTTCGCCCCGGGCTCACCGGCTGGGCACAGGTGCACGGGCGAAATCTTGCGTCGTGGGAGGAACGGTTCGCCTACGATGTGGACTATGTAGACAACATCAGCCTTGCGCTGGATGTGAAGATCATTTTCATGACCGTCCGCTGCGTCTTCGCCCGCGAAGGGATCAGCGCAGAAGGCAGCGCAACGATGGAAGCATTTACGGGAACGGAGGCTGCGGTTCATGAGTGAGAAGGTGATTGTGATCGGAGCCAGCGGCCACGGAAAAGTCGTTGCAGATATCGTTCGAAGAAGCGGCGATACGCTGCTGGGCTTTCTGGATGACAACAAGACGCTTCCGCCTGAAATTGCAGATATCCCCGTGTTGGGCAAAGTTGCAGATTACATAAAGTATCCGGATGTTTCCTTCATGGTTGGAATTGGAAACTCTGCTATCCGCGAAAAGATCGTGCGCCAGCTTGACAATGTGCGCTGGTACACGGCGATCCATCCGTCTGCGGTTATTTCTGCATTGGATACAAAAATCGGCGTGGGCAGCGTCATTATGGCAAATGCTGTGATCAATCCGTCTGCCTATGTTGGAGAACATAGCATCATCAATACGGCGGCAGTCGTGGAGCACGACAACCACATCGGCAGCTTTGCCCACATTTCCGTCGGCGCGAGGCTCGGCGGAACGGTGTCAGTTGGAAACCACACGTGGGTCGGTATCGGAGCGACTATCAGCAATAACATAAGCATTTGTGACCACTGCACGATCGGTGCGGGTGCGGTGGTGATTTGTGATATCAAGGAGAGCGGAACCTATGTCGGAATCCCTGCGAAAAAAATCAAATAAGCGGATTCTGGTGCTTGCCAACAACGATGTTGGCCTGTACCGCTTTCGAAAGGACTTGCTTGCAGCGCTTTTGAGTGCAGGACACGAGGTATATATCTCTTTGCCAGACGGCGGTTTCGTTTCAGAGCTTGTGCAGCTTGGCTGCCGCTTTATTGACACGCCCATTGAGCGCCGCGGTATGAACCCTATACATGACAGCAAGCTCTTTCACCAATATCGGACGATTCTGAAAGAAGTCAAGCCCGACCTTGTTCTGACCTATACCATCAAGCCCAACATCTACGGCGGCCTTGCCTGCCGGATGGCGCACATCCCCTATGCCGTGAACATCACGGGACTTGGCAGCGCCATCGAAAACGGCG
>JALEMS010000071.1 GCA_022768185.1 Clostridiales bacterium
CGTCCGTGTGCGCGGCGAGGGCCTGCGCATAGGTGACGGTATCGGCCTCGCCCGTACGGCGCGATACGCGAAGTATTTCTTCCCCGCCCATTGCTTCGGCCACGGCGCGGGCGGTTTTTGAGGTGCAGCCGGTGCCGAGAATGAGGACCTTTTTCCCTTGCAGGCACAGGCCGAGCCGCTCCAGGAGCGCCTTCAGCCCGGCAAAGTCCGTGTTGTCGCCGTAGAGAAGGCCGCCGCGGTTGACGATCGTGTTGACCGCACCAATGCGCCGGGCCGTGGCGGAAATTTCGTCGAGATAGGGCAGCACGGCCTGCTTATATGGAATGGTAACGTTGATCGCGCGAAAGTCCCGCGCAGTCAGAAACGGGCCGAGCGCGTCCGGCGAAAGCTCATGCAGCTCGTAGCGGTAGTCCGCAAGCTGTTCATGGATCTCCCGCGAATAGCTGTGGCCCAGATGCTCGCCGATCAGTCCGTACTGCATTTTGTCCCCTCCTGCGCCAGCCAATCGGTCCCGCAGCGCTGCGCCAGCAGATCGCACAGGACGATGGCCGTTACGCTGTCGATGACCGGGCAGATGCGGCGGATGATGGCCGGATCGTGCCGTCCGTGGATGGTCAGCTCTGCGTCGGTGTTCGTGCGGAAGTCCACGGTTTTCTGCGGCTGAGAGATGGATGGCGTGGGCTTGACCGCGCACTGGAACACGACCGGCATCCCGTTGGTGATGCCGCCGTTGATGCCGCCGCTGCGGTTCGTTTCCGTGACGATACGGCTGTTTTCCGTGCGGAATGGGTCGTTGCAGGCGCTTCCGCGCAGCTCGGCCATGGCAAAGCCCGCGCCGAACTCTACGCCCTTCACGCCGCCGAGGCTGAACAGCGCGTGGGAAAGCAGCCCCTCCACGCTGTCGAACCACGGCTCGCCCAGCCCCGCCGGGAGGCCCGTGACGGCGGTCTGCGTCACGCCGCCGACGCTGTCGCCTGCCTGTGCCGCAGCGAGAATTTGTGCCGCCATTGCCTCGCCGCGCTGCGTGTCCAGCACGGGGAGCGGCGCGTTGCAAAGAATAGCGAAATCCTGTGATAAGTCGGAAAAATCCCGGTCGGCGATACCGCCGCAGCGCAGGATATGCGTACCGAGCGCGATGCCGCAGCGCTCCAGCGCGGGCAGCAAAATCCCGCCCACCGCGACCAACGCGGCGGTGATTCTGCCGGAAAAATGCCCCCCGCCGCGATAGTCCTCGAAGCCGTGGTATTTGCAATAGGCGGTGTAGTCGGCGTGCGAGGGCCGCGCGAGGCCGTACTGGTAGTCGCCGCTGCGCGTGTTTTCGTTGGGGATGACGAGGCACAGGGGAGTGCCGGTCGTGCGGTCGTTGAAAACGCCGCTTAAAATTTCAAAATGGTCGGTCTCCCGCCGGGCGGTCGCCAGTGCGTCGGAGGGGCGGCGGCGGGAAAGCTGGCGCTCGATCGCCCCGCGGCTGACCGGAAGGCCGGGGGCCAGCCCGTCCACGACCGCGCCGACTGCTGCGCCGTGGCTCTCGCCGAACAGGGTGACGGTGAGGCTCTGTCCAAAGGTATTTTTCATACAAGCTGCTCCAAATCGTGTAGAATTTCCGCCGGGGTGCGTTCGGCGAAGCGGAACGAGCCGATCTCGTCCACGCAGACCGCCGTGACGGTATCGCGGCCCATTTTTTTGTCGTGCAGCAGATACGGCAGCAGGGCCGCCGGGGACGCTTCGATCTTTGTCGGAAGATCGTATCGCGCCAGCACGGCCCGCAGCCGTTCCCGGACGGCGGGAGCGGACATCGGCAGCATTCCCAGCGCGACGCACTCGCCGTGCAGCAGCCGTCCGCCCGCCTCGCTCTCGATGGCATGGCCGACGGTGTGACCGAAGTTCAGCACGCGGCGCAGGCCCGATTCCTTCGGATCCTGCTGGACGACATCGCGCTTGATGCACAGGGCGCGATGAATGATCTCCGGCAGCGCGGCGGTCAGGTCTTCGCACGTTTCCAGCACGGAGAACAGCGCCGCGTCGCTTGTCGCCGCCATCTTGATGGCCTCGGCGAGGCCCGCGCTGCGCTGGCGCGGGGAGAGAGTTTGCAGCGTGCTCGGGTCGATGAGGATGCCGCGCGGGGGATAGAACGCGCCGACGGAGTTTTTCACGCCGCCGAAATCAATCGCGGTTTTCCCGCCGACGGAGGAGTCTACCTGCGCCAGCAGCGTGGTCGGAATGTTATAAAAATCGATGCCGCGCATATAGCACGACGCGGCAAAGCCGCTCAGATCGCCGACCACGCCGCCGCCGACCGCGACTACGCAGTCCTTCCGCGTCAGTCCCGCCGCGAGCATCGCCGAAAGCAGCCGCTCCAGCGAGGCAAAGCACTTCGTTTTTTCGCCCTGCGGCAGCGTCAGACACGTCGGCGCGTCGCAGGCGGCAGCAACCAGTGCCGCATAAGATGCCGGAACGCCGTCGTCCGTGACGACCAGCACACGGCGGTGGAGATCAAAATATTCGCCGGCGCGGGGCAAAACGCCCGCCTCCAGTACGATATCGTACTGCTGCGTGCCGGCTTGGACCGGTAAGATCATGGTGCGCCTCCTTATACGACCTGTGCCGCGTCGTAATTGCCGACGAGGCGGAGCTGGGCGCAGACGGCGGAAAGCTCTTGCAGCAAATCGCGGCCGTTTTGGCAATTCACGTCGCCCTCAAGCTCGGCATAGAAGAAATAGCTCCATTGCAGCTCCTTCTGCGGGCGGCTGCGGAGGTTACGCATATTGTAGCCGTGCGCCCCGATGATGTTCAGAATTTGCGCCAGCGCGCCGGCCGTGTTCGGGACGGTGAACAGCAGAATAAAATTCTCGTCCGAGGGCTTGCCGG
>JALEMS010000052.1 GCA_022768185.1 Clostridiales bacterium
GAGCCAGAGCGTGAACTGCGAATAGCCGGACACGACCGTACCGATCTTTCCCTCGGCGATGGCCTTTTTCATGCTCATGACATGCGAGCCGAAGCGCATCATGAAGCCGGCCGCGATCTTCACGCCCTTGCTTTCACAATATTCGATGACCTCCTGGCCCTCGTCGGACGTCATGGCCAGCGGCTTTTCGATCAGGATATCCTTGCCGTAGTCGGCGGCCAGCTTCGCCTGCTTCGCGTGCAGGACGATGGGAGTCGCGATATAAACTGCGTCGACCTCCGGATCGGCCAGCAGATCCTCTTCCTTCGTGTAGCCGCGCTTGGCGCCGTATTTCTGGCGGATCTTCTCGACCTGCTCAGCGTTGATGTCCATGACGGCGATCAGCTCCGCGTTCTTCGCCAGCATCATCCCCGGGATCGTTCTGCGGTCCGCAATGCCACCCGCGCCGATGACGCCCCAACGTAATTTTTTCATATCCTTACTCTCCTGTTCGAAATGATTCTGCTTCTTCGGCCAGCATTCGGTCGAGCTTCTGCTCGCAGTCTGCCAGATACAGCAGCCATGCGGACGGGTCGACGAAGGCGTCCGCCTCCCCTGCCCGGATCCGCTCGGATTTGCCGATGGTATCGCACTGGTCCTGATGGTTGCCGATGAAAATATCCACATATTCGCCCTGCAGACGGTGCAACCCGGCGCGGAACTCCTCTCGCAGCCGCAGCGGCAGACCGTAGGCAAGCAGATAGCTGCGTGCCATGCTGTTCATGCCGACACCGCCGTGTGTCCCGACACGCAGCGTGCGGCCGTTTTCGTCCGTGACGTCAAAGAAATAGGACATGGTGCCCTCCGTATGCCCGGGGGTGTGCAGGCAGGTGATGCGGGTGCTGCCGAGCGCGATCACATCTCCGTCCTGCAGCAGCCGGTCCGGCTCGAAAAAGCCGTCAAAGGTCATGCCGAGCTCTTTGGCGAAGGTCAGCGGGCGCCTGCCGCGCACGGTATCGGCATCGGCCGCACCAATGGCCGTCTTCGCGCCGGTCAGCTCGACCAGCGCGCGTGTGCCGCCGATGTGGTCGATATGCCCGTGCGAGTGCAAAATCAGCGCCAGATCCTCCAGCCGGAAGCCCAGACGGCGGATCGAATCCAGGACCAGATACAAGGTCTCCGGGTAGCCGCTGTCCAGCAGGATGAGCCCCGCGCCCGTATCGATCAGGTGCGCCGAGGCGGGCTCTGTGCCTACAAAATAGAGGTTTCCAAAGACGCGGAAGGGCTCCATACGGCTCTCCCAGACACGATGCAGCATAAAAAACAAGCGCCGTCCTTTCTTTCGGGTGTATCTGACTATAGCATAGGCTCCCGAAGAATGCAATCGGTTGCACCAAATTTCTGAAAATTTGGTGCAACCGACAAAAAGAAGCAGCTTATTTTTGATATAATGGCAAATTGCTTTTCAGCACGATCTGCGGCCGCGCAGTGACGAAGGTGGGGACGGGACGGTTCTCCGCGAGATTGTAATACAGCTTTTCAAACGCGGCGTAGCCCTGCGCAAACGGGTCCTGAAAGATCGTGGCGTTGACGACGCCGCGGCGCAGATACTCGTTCAGCTCGTCAAAAATATCGGAGGCAATGATGGTGACCTGATCACTCAGGCCGTGTTCATCGACATATCTGCAGATCGGGATGGAGTTGGAGGAGGAAATATAGATCGCATCGATGCGTTCATGCGTCTCAAACGCCTCCTGCACCAGCCATTCGGCGATCTGCGGCGTGTCGAGCGTGTCATAGTGCTGCAGCAGCTGCAGCCCCAGCGTCATCGCGCAGCGGGAAAACGAGAAGATCAGCCCCTGGTGGATGAGCGACTGCATGCTGCCGGAGAATGCAATGATATTCCGCCGGTCCGGCGGCAGGAAGATATCGAACAGCTGGGCGACCATGCGCCCGGTATACTCGGTGTTCGTCGTTGAGGTGAACAGGCGGGAGCTGGCCGGCAGGTCATTGTGCAGCGTGACGACCTTGATCCCAGCCTCCGCCAGCTCGTTGACCTTGGCGACGATGCCCTCATGGTAGATGCCGTGCAGGATCACACCGTCATAGCCCGCAGACCGGAACTCCTCCAGGACTGCGCAGGCGTTGTCGGCGCTGAAATCGTCACGGCTGAGCGTCCGGATGTCGCAGGTGACTTTGTAGTTCTGGAAATCGGCGTAAGCGGCCTTGATCCCGTCCAGCATTTTGAGATAATAGGCCTCGATCCGGCCGCGCATCAGCACGCCGATGCGGATCGGCTGCTGCGACAGGCGGGACGCCATCTTATTCTGCACATAACCATACTGCTCCGCAGCCTCCAGAATGATCTTCCGCTTCTCTGCGCTGAGCTTGGAATTGGGGTTGAAGGCGCGGCTGACGGCGGAGACGGACATATTCAGCTTCTCCGCCAGGGTATAGATGGTAACTTTCTGCTCCATAGCACGTTCTGCCTCTCGCGGTGCTACAATCTGTTGCAGCACCAGTTGATACCTTAATTTTTACATTTCTGTTATTAAACCATAGAACCTGCCGATTGTCAATCCGGCTGTTTTCGCTTATTCACAGTTATTTACCGCATTTTTTGTGGATAACGCCAAAAATCCCCGTTCCACTCGGAAACGGGTTGACGGATTGACGAAGGTATGCTATATTGCAGGTAATGCAACCGATTGCACTCCGGTGGAGACATTTTGCCTCCTCCCTTTGTCGGTTTCAAACAAAACGAAAAGGAGAACTGAAATGAAAAAGATGATCGCGCTGCTGCTGGCGGCTATGCTGCTCCTCAGCCTTGCTGCCTGCGCATCCACAGCAGATCCGGCGCCCGCGGCCGACGCTGCTCCCGCCGAAACTACCGAAACCACCCCCGCCGCAGAAGAAGCTCCGGCTGCCGAGACTGACGCCGAAGCCCCCATCACCCTGACCTACTGGCTGCCCTGCAACGACCTTGAAGACGGCGCTGCCGAGCAGAAGGGCACCATCGCCGCAGCCAGGGCCTTTATGGAAAAATACCCGAACATCACACTCGATCTCGTCCCCATCGGCGGCAACTCCGACGATTATAACGCCAAGTTCCAGATGGGCGCTTCCGCCAACAACCTGCCCGACCTGATGAACACCTCCTACGGCTGGGTCAAGCAGTGGGCCGGCACGGGCGTCATCATGCAGCTGGACGACATCGTCGCTGAGATCGGCAGCAACTACAAAACCGACGCGCTCGACTTTGCCAACGAGGCAGTCGACGGCTACTGGGCGATCCCCTACATGGCGGAGGTCCAGGGCTGGGCATACAACACCGAGATCCTCGGCAAGTACGGCCTTGAGGTCCCCACGACCTTTGACGAGTTCATCAACGTCTGCAACGTTCTGACCGAAAACGGTGAACGTGCCATCAGCCACGGCGCGACCGATATCTGGGCGATCTGGGGCTACCATGCGCTGTTCTGCCAGTATGGCGTGGACAAGGCGCTGTGTGAAAAGCTGAGCGCGAAGGAAGAGGACTTCTACACCTGCGAGCCCTTCCGCAAGACCCTCGCCCGCATCCAGGAGATCGCCGAGACCGGCGCATACGGTGACGCCGTCTCCTACACCTCCGATGCGGAGGCCAAGGCGGCCTTCATCAACGGCGACGCCGCCATGTACTGCTTCGCTACCTCCTTTGTCTCCGAGCTCGACGCTTCCGAGCACGCGGACAAGTTCGTCTTCAACTTCGGCCCGCAGTTCTCCGATTCCATCCACGATCAGACCGTCGGCCTGCGTACCTACGGCTGGAACTGCTATGTCGGCTCCTGCGTGGAAAATGACCCGGCCAAGCTCGAGGCCGTCAAGCTCTGGCTGAACTTCCTGACCTCCGGTGAGGGCACCGAGGCTCTTTGGAGCGCAGGCACCATCCCCGCGACCGACCTGTCCTACGTCGATCGCAGCACGCTCGATCCGTTCATGGCCACCATCTTTGACGCCATCGCCTCCGACGCCTACAGCGTGCCCGACCTCTGCCAGGCCTGGTTCGACGCTTCCGTCAAGGCGCCTTACCGCAACGCCGTGACCGCCATCATCACCGGCGCGACCGATATCGACGGCGCCATGCAGTTCGTCGCCGACTGGCAGGCGAGCATTGGATAAAAAAACCGGGTGCATTTTGCCCGGACATCCTGTACCATAACATGCAGAGAAAACCATAGGTATGGCCGGCGGCGGTAGCCAAGCTTGGGTACTGGCCGCCGGCTGTTTTTGAACCGCATCAAGAGGTGATCGTTACGCACAAGATCTATACCAAGCAAAAATTCTGGCTGTTCGCCGCGCCGCTGCTGCTGTTTTACACGGCGTTCATCATCTATCCGCTCATCATGTGCCTCGTCTACAGCTTTACCGGCTACCGCGGCATCGGCGCGCTGGAATGGAACAACTTTGCAAACTATACCCGGCTGATCCATGACCGGTATTTCTGGCTGTCGGTCCGCAATTCGCTGATCTGCGCCGTTTCCCTTTTTCTTTTCGTCATTCCGCTCTCCTTCTTATATGCGCTCTGGCTCAACAAGCAGCGCAAGCGCAATACGGTCTATAAGGTCATCATCTTTGCCTCCTACGTCATCCCGGGCGTCCTGTGCGGTCTGCTCTGGTCGTTCATTCTCAAGCCCAACAACGGCCTGATCAACAGTCTGCTCGCCCTCATCGGCGTCAAGGGGCCCGCGTGGATCGGCGCGAACGGCATTCTGAGCCCCATTTCCTTCTCCATGGTCTGCGCCTGGAGCTCGATGGGCTTTTATATGTCGCTCTGGCAGGCCGGACTCAAGTCCATCCCTGCCGACGTGCTGGAGGCCAGCTCGCTCGACGGCTGTACCGGCACCTCGCAGATCTTCCGCATCATCCTGCCCATGCTGCGCGAGAATGTCACCTCTATCTGCATCTTCGTGCTGACGGCCGCGCTGAAGATCTATGAGGTCGTCTATATCCTCACCGGCGGCGGCCCGGCGCACGCGTCGGAGACGATCGTCTCGTATCTCTACACAACAACGTTCGACGGTATGCTCTATGGCTACGGCATGACGATCGCGGTGGCGGAATTTGTTTTCGCGGCGCTCATCTCGCTGCTGTCCATGCGGCTTTCGCGGCGCAACGCCGATTAAAGGGAGGGAATATCTATGTATCAAACCCTCACAGCCGATTCGCAGCGGCAGAAAACGAAAAACACCTGCGGAAAAATTCTTGGAAACATCGGGCTGTTCCTGCTGGTCTTTCTGGCGGCGGTGCCGGTCTTGTGGCTGATCTATCTGTCTTTGAAGTCCAACACCGATATTCTGACGAACCCGCTCGCCCTGCCGGATACCCTGCACTGGGAAAACTACGTCAACGCCTACAAGACCATCCCGTTCTACTCGATGGTGAAAAACACCGGCATCGTCATCCTGATCTCCGTACCGGTATCGATGCTGCTGTCGATCTTTGCGGCCTTCGCACTGGGGCGGATGCGCTTCGGCAGCGGGAAGGTGCAGAACGGTGTGTATTCCTACTTCGTCTGCGGCGTCATCATGCCGACGTGCGTGATGATCCTGCCGATCTATCTGGTCATGGTCAAGGTCGGGCTGTATGACACGCTCTGGTCGACCATCCTGACCCACATCGGCTGGACCGCGCCGATGAACATGATGATCATGGTCTCCGGCTTCCGCTCGATCCCGGACTCGCTGGAGGAGGCCGCGATCATCGACGGCTGCAGCATCTGGCAGCTGCTGTTCCGGATCCTCGTGCCGGTGGCAAAGCCGGTCATCTCCACCGCGCTCATCATGACCTTCCTCGCCTGCTGGAACGACTTCCCGCTGGCCAAGATCATGCTGAACTCGCCCGACGTGCGCACGCTCTCCATCGCGGCCGCGTATTTCAAGGGCACCTTCTCGACCAACTACGCGCTCATGACTGCGGGCTGCGTCATCCTGATCATCCCGCAGCTGCTGATCTTCACGATCTTCCAGCGCTACATCATCAGCGGTGTCACCGCCGGCGCTGTCAAGGGCTGAGGCCCCGCTTTTCCAACCAGTTTTCTTCCTTATCTATGCAAGCCGCCCGGCAGGAGATCCTGCCGGGCGGTTTGTATTAGTCCATCATCGATTTTGTCTGTTCTTCGCGGTATTGGCGGGTGTAGAGGCGGTAGTAGGGGCCGCGGGCGGACATGAGGGAGCGGTGGGTGCCGCTCTCGATGATCTTGCCGTCATGCACGACCAGGATCACGTCCGCGCGCCGGATGGTCGACAGGCGGTGGGCGATGATGAAGGAGGTGCGGCCGGTCATGACCTTCTCGATGG
>JALEMS010000004.1 GCA_022768185.1 Clostridiales bacterium
CAGAAACGCTTTGTAAAGGCGATTGCGTACAAGTTTCCCATTGAACAAAAGGTGCTCACGCAATTTGATGAATGCGGGGCATCTGTGGAGACGGTGGTTCTTTTATCCAGAAAAAACACCTGATGATACCATAGGAGTCGACTTGGATTTGGATGAGTTGGATATTACCTCTGCAGAGGCGAAAGCCACCTATCCGGGAGCTGAAGGAATACACGTTACAAAGCTTCGGCTTCAAAGTCTCCAAGCGATTGTGGATTTTCACGAGCAATTCTGAGGATGTGAGGAAAAGAGGGATGCTGTTACCGATGCTTGAAAGCATTATTTAACAATATAATTTTGGGGGGTTGGTTAAAGTCCCAACCCCCTTTTCGTTTTAGGCTCATTTTAAAAATGTGCATTTGGCCTGTTTACCGAGCGTCCGGTCAAAAAGGCCCGCGCCGCTCAGGGTGACGATCCGGGCCAGGCTGTCGATCCCAGCCGGGCAGGCGCAGCGCCAGCCATACGGACGGGCGGAGCCGGCATATCATAAAGCAGTGCGCCGCCTGCGGAAAGCTGCGTCTGCGCCCCAAAACGCACATCCACGTACTCGGAGGAAGCCATGAATCGAACCGGATCCAAAAATATTTCGCTCATTCTGGCCGCCAGCTTTTTTTACATGGCAGGCTCCATGCTGGTCACGCCGCTGATTGTCGGCTTTTCTGCGCAGTCGGGCGCATCCGCCACATTGGCCGGTACGATCGGCGGGCTGATGAACCTCTGCTCACTTTTCTGCCGTCCGGCTGTCGGTAACCTGGCCGACCGCGTCAGCAAATACCGGCTGTCGATGATCGGCGCCGGGATGATGGCACTGGCCTGCGTCGGATATATGCTGGCGCAGCGGGCATGGGTAATCGTTCTGGCCCGCATTGCCAACGGGCTGGGCTTTGCCTGCTGTTCGGTATGCATGTCCACTTGGATGTCCAGCCTGCTGCCGAAGGAAAAGATCGGCTCCGGCATGGGGCTGTACGGCACGATGAACGCGCTGGCCATGGCGGTCGCTCCGGCAGCGGGCGTACGGGTCTATCAGCTGGCAGGCTATCGTACCGCGTTCGGCATTGCGCTGGCCTGTGCCGTTCTCACCGGCGTTATCATCCAGTTTGTGTCCGACCGCGGCCTGCCCGAGCGCAGTGCGGTACGAACGCGCCCGCAGCTGGCAGACCGCCGGGTGCTCCCCATCTCGCTGATCATCATGCTCTTCGCCATTCCATACTGTGCCACGCAGTCCTACCTCATCAGTTACACACAGGCACGACAGCTTTCCGTTTCCGTCAGCCTCTTCTTCCCGTTTTATGCCGCTGTCCTGCTGACGCTGCGCCTGTCTCTGCGCCGGCTGTTCGACCGTCTTCCGTTCCGTCGGTTTCTGTTTGCCGGCGCCGCGTCCGCGCTGGCTGCAATTGGCCTTCTGTCCGAAATGAAGAGCAATGCACTTTTGCTGCTGGCTGCCGCATTCATGGCCGGCGGCTACGGCGTCATGTGTTCTGTCTGCCAATCCACCGCGATTGTTCTGGCGGGAAAGGAACACCGCGGTCTGGCCAACAGCACCTATTACATCGGTCTTGACCTCGGCATGACGCTCGGACCGTTTCTCGGCGGCCTGCTGTACGGAAGGGCGGATATCCGGCTGTTTTATCCTGCGCTGCTGCTCACCGTCCCGGCGGCGCTGCTTGTCTATTTTCTCTCCCGACGTGCTTCCCGACTCTGAGCTGATCGCCCGCCGGCACATTGGCGGCACACGCACAGCGCCGCGGGCAGATCTGCTCATGCTGCTGCAGCGGAGCTGAACAGACTGCTCTGCACGCAAGCGCGCTCGTTCCCCATAGCAGTCGGGTCGGCGCCCTTTGATCCCATGCATTTGCCGCTTCCCTGCCGACAGCGGCCGAAATGAAATATCCCCCTCCCGGCGAACAGGCGCATACCTGCCGTTCGGAAAGGGGATGTACAGCAAACCCGGAAACAAATCCGTATCAAGAGGATTTCATGGCCGCTACCGGTTGGCCGATGGCCAGGCCGGCATGAATCCATTCACAAAAGCTTTCCGTGCACTGCTTGCAGCGTACAAACAGCTCCGCTGCCCGGTCGACGTCGCCGTAGACCTTCCGGTAGCCGCAGAGCTTACAATGCTCCGCGCAGTTTTCGATAAAACCCCGCACGTCCTCCGGCGGATAACCGAGGAACAAACCGATCTCATGGGGAAACTCTGCATCTTCGTTCAGCCGCTCGATCAGACGGCTGATGCGCTTGCCGGAGTGAACACTTGGATAGCCAGCCGCTTCCAGCAGCGCGGCGGCTTCCCTGTTACCGAGATCCTCCTTTCGTTTTCCCGGGCTGAACACGTAAATCAGCGCGCGGCTCCCTTCACAGCGCAGCGGCATGGCACACAGGCCCTGCGGCACCAGCGCGTCGTTGCTGACGGCAATGCCCACATCGGTCTCAGAGCGCGCCGAAGAATCGTTGCCGCCGTCGCCGATCATCACGGCCGTGTCTCCGGCAGCATCTCCCCATAGCGCACCGCCACCCAGCGCCGGACGTGCTCAACAAAACGCGCCGTCGCCGGGCCGATGCTCTGCCCGCCGCGCACGGCAAGGCCGATGATGCGACTGGAGGGCGGCTCCAGCTCCAGCGCCGCCAGACGGCCCGCGCCGCCGGCCAGCAGCAGCTCCGGCACGATGCTCATGCCCAGGCCATGCTCCACCATGGAGATGAGGGCATAGTCATCCTTGGTGGTAAACTTGATGTTCGGATGCACGCCGGCTGCGTCCAGCGCCTGCCGCGCGTCCTGCGCCGAGCTTTCCGGCAGGCTGATGAACGGCTCGCGCGCAGCCGCCGTGATGGGAAAGCGTTCGGCTTCCGCCAGCGGATGATCCTGCGGCAGGATCGCCAGCAGCCGGTCGCGCACCAGCGGAATACATTCATAGCCCGCCGCCGACGGCATATGTACAAAGCCGATATCCACTGCGCCCTCGCGCAGCCACTGATCGACGTCATAATAGTCGCCGTTGCGCAGGTTGAACTCAATGTTGGGATAATCCTGCTGAAACTGCTTGATCATCTCCGGCAGCCAGTGCACCGCCACGCTCGTGAACGTACCGATCCGCACTGTACCGGCGTCCATTCCGTGAATCGCCGCCACGATCTGCTTGAGCTGCTCACGGTAGCCGAGCATGCCGCGCACGGCCGGCAGAAGCTTCTCTCCCGCGTCCGTCAGGCGTACGCCGGCCCGGCTGCGCAGCAGCAGCTGAAATCCCAGTTCGCTCTCCAGCGAGCTGATCATATGGCTGATACCGGACTGCGTATAGCCAAGCTGATCCGCCGCACGGGTCAGACTGCCCAGCTCCACCACCTGAAGAAACGCCTCGTATTTGTTCAGCGACATGTTTTTCCTCCCGTTTTCCCGTTATTTCCCCATCGCAATTCCATGTGTCCCTTATTATACATGAATTTTTTTCAAGTATAAAGTCTTTTTCTTGCATGTTGGGATTTCCGCATGCTATAATGCAGACTATCCTTTAACTTGGAAGAGAGAGAAACACCATGAATGTAGGACAACTCGTTGCATTTGCCGCATATCTGATTTTACTGCTGTGTATCGGCATCTATTTCTTTATCAAATCAACCGACAGCGGCGACAAGGAATACTTCCTCGGCGGCCGCCAGATGGGACCGTGGGTCACCGCGCTGAGCGCGCAGGCCTCAGACATGAGCGCATGGCTGTTGATGGGCCTGCCCGGCAGCATTCTGGCCTGGGGCATGGGCCAGGTGTGGATTGCCATCGGCTTGGCGCTCGGTACGGCGCTCAACTGGATTTTCCTCGCCACGCGCCTGCGCCGTTTTTCCCAGGCAGCGGACGACTCCATCACCCTGCCGCAGTATCTCACCAACCGTTTTGCCTCCACCAACCCCGCACTGAAGGTCGTGTGCGCCGTTGTCTTTCTGGTCGCCTTCACGGTGTACGTGGCTTCCGCCTTTGTTGCCGGGCGCACGGTGCTGCTGTCGATTATCCCCACGATGAATCCGACGCTTGCCATCGTCATCTTCGCCGTCATCGTGCTGTTGTATACGTTCCTCGGCGGCTATAAGGCCGTGTGCTGGACGGACTTTTTCCAGGGTCTGCTGATGCTGGTGGCACTGGTGAGCGTTCCCATCGTGATGGTCGCGCTTGGCCACTTCGGCGGCGCAGAGCTGTACGGAGACGTTGGCGGTACAGTCTTTGAAAAGAGTCTGTTCAGCGCCAGTTGGACTGACATCGTCACCGGTCTGTCCTGGGGCCTCGGCTACTTTGGCATGCCGCACATCATTGTGCGCTTCATGGCCATTGAAAAGCCCTCTATGGTCAAAAAGTCCGCAACCGTTGCCATCATCTGGCTGATCCTCACCATGGGCTCCACCACCGCCATCGCCGTTCTGGGCCGCACCTGGATCCTGTCAAACGGCGCGTCCCTGGCGGAAGCCCTGCTGCCCGGCGCGCGCAACAGCATTTTCATCTGCCTGGTGCAGGACCTGCTGCCGGGCCTCCTTGCCGGCATCCTGCTCTCGGCCATCGTCGCCGCCTCCATGAGCACCGCCGACTCCCAGTTGCTCGTCGCCTCCTCGTCCTTCACCAGTGATATTTACAAGCCTCTCATCCGCAAGAACCGCGCCTCTGACAAGGAGGTTCTGTGGGTTGGACGCGCCGTCGTGGCCGTTGTCGCCGTGATTGCCTTCCTCATCGCAACCAGCGATTCCGAATGGGCCGGCGACATTATGAACATGGTTGAAAACGCATGGGGCCTGTTCGGCGCAGCCTTCAGCCCCGTCATCATCCTGTCCCTGTTCTGGAAGCGCTTCAACTTTGCCGGCGCGCTGGCAGGTATCGTCGCAGGCGCGGCGGCCGATATTGCCTGGCTGCTGCTGTTCACCTCCACAATGCGCGAGGCCGTCATCTTCAACACCAATATCTATGAGATTCTGCCGGGCTTCCTCGTCGGCCTGCTCGTCGCCGTGATCGTCACGCTGGCCACTCCCGCACCGAATGAAAAGGTGCAGAAGATTTTCGAGACCGCCACCGCCCCCACGACCTGCGACTGATTGCAGCACGCCGGTCCTGAAAAATCAGCTCAGTAAATCCGAAAAAGGCGCTTTCGTTGTCAGAGACAATGAAAGCGCCTTTTTCATTGGACAAGCTGAGATGCATCTTTTCAGAGATGCACCTTTGTGCCCGGGGCAGACGGGTCATTTCTTTTTCACGGCCTTCAGCTCGATATATCCGCGTTCGCCGCGCGGCTCGAGCTGGATGCGGGGATTGTCCGGATCCCACACATACCCGATGACGGACGGATCATAGCGCGTCATTGCCTGCTGCACGGCGGAGATGGCCTGACAGTAGTCCTCCTCGGCAAACGGCTCGCCCTGAAACATCAGGTAATCCGCCGCGGGCAGCCGGATTACATCAAAGCCCTCCGGCACTGCGCCGTCATATCCGGCCTCCACCTCCACGCCCTGCACATAAACCGAGGTGCCCGGCTTCCGGTACGCCTCCGGCAGCCAGAGGCACACCGGCTCGCCGCAGAGGGAATCCATACTCAGCAGCGTCCCCCAGACGTCGCAGCCCACCTCCTCGCAGTATGGGAAATAGTCCGCTGCATGAACGCCCCGCTTGAGAATGACCCTGCGTTCCGGCTTGCGGATCACCTGAAGAAAAACACTCTGCACCTGCTCCATGGTCGTTCGCTCCTTTCCAAGCGCTCTGAATTTCACTCCGTAAGGGACGAACAGGGTGATGGGAACCGGATGGCGCGCATACGCGCTGGGCGTGCAGCCGAACTGACGGGAAAACGCCCGCGTGTAACCGTCCGCGCTGCCGAAGCCCAGCTCAAAGGCCACGTCGGTGATCCGGCAGCGTTCGTTTTTCAGCCGCAGCGCCGAGCGCGACAGGCGCAGCCGCCGGATATACTCCGCCGGTGTCAGCCCGGTATACACACGAAAAAGTCGGCCTGCGTGCCACGGAGAAAAGCAGGCCGCCCGCGCCAGCGCGGCCGGGGTGATCTCCCCATCCAGATGCTCCTCAATATAATCCTGCATCCGCTGCACCGCCAGCACCTGTTCCTGCATACGGTTCGCCTCCTTACCGTTTACAGCGCCATTTTACCGGCCCCCGCCGGAAAACGCTCGATGTTTTTTGCGCTCTTTTCTTCCGTCGGCAAATCAGGTCTGTATACTCTGCTGCAAGGCGCACAAAGGCCGTGGGTTTTGCCTGCATGGAAAATCCCCCGGCCAGCCGTCTCCTGCAGCCGGAGATCGGCGCAAAGCGGATCGTATAACGCATCACCCGCCTCCTCTCCCCCTCTGCCCGTGCGCTCAAACCGCATGCAGCAGCTTTTCCAGCCCGCGGACGTCCAGCTGGTTCACCGTCCGCAGCCGTCCCTGATAAAACACGGCCCAGTTGTTGAACACACACGGCAGCGCCTTGGCCTGCTGCAGCGAATCCACCCGGATGAATGCCGCCGGGATTGCCTTCTCGCGGCAATACTGCTCCAGCTGCGCCGCGCGCTGCGGAATGAAGGGACACTGCACATCGTAATATACCGTCAGCTCAGACCGGTCGATCCGCTGCGCCTTTGCGTTCCGCGCAAAGTGCGGCGCCGTCCCGTCAAAGGAGCGCGCCAGCAGCAGATATCCGTCATCCGTCTCGTCCACAGGCACAAAGCCGAATTTTGCTGCAAACGCCTGATCGGACAGCCACGCCTTCTGCTTTCTTGCACCGAGCATACACACGCCGGATTTTCCGCTGTGTTCGGCATCCGCCAGACAATACTCCATCAATGCGCGGCCAAACCCGTGTCCTTTCTCTGCCCCGTCGACCCACAGGCAATATACATAGAGATAGTTTGCGCCCTCCACCGGCGTCCAGGCTGTCTCCAGCGGCGCGTATTCGATGAACGCGCAGCCAGACCCCTTCCGCTTGCGGAAAACATGTCCCTCCCGCAAACGCGCGGCAAGCCACTGCCGCTTGGCCTCAACGCCCGGGTGCGGCTTTTTGCGGATGATGCAGCACAGGTGCTCGTCCGCAAGATTTTCCGGTGTTAGGTTTACATAATTTTCTTCCATCGATTCATACCTAAGCCTTCGGCCGAAGCCGCCTCATTTCTGTGCCTGACAGGCGCGCACATAGTCTTCCGGCACGTCCATGCGTGCCGCCGTCTCGCATACAGTCATGCCGCTGTCAAGAAACCGACGGCAGACGGCGGCCAGATTCTCGCCTACCTCGATGATGTTCCGATCCGGATCAAAAAAACGCACAACGCGCTGACCCCACGGATGCTCTAGGACCGGGTGGACATAGTCCACATCCAGCCCGCCGAGCCGCTCGGCGAAATCATCGAACGCATCCTCCTCAAAATACAGCTCTCCGGCGTTGCCGCCGTAAGCAACCGGCCTTCCCGCGATGAAATCCTTCCACGTCTCCGCCGTCTGCAGAACGATTCCGCCGGTCAGCGTTTTATTTGCGCCGAAGTCCCGCTCCACTGTAAGGCCCAGCACCGTCCGGTAAAACTCCAGCGAGCGCGCCATATCCCGCACAGCAATCAGTGTGGAACAATAATGCATCCTTTTTCCCTCCTCCGCTCAGTCTGCACCGCTGCGCCGTCTGCAGTCCGGCAGCGCAAGGCGATGTGCAGCATTTGGTGTCTATCATTATGATGCACGCCCGCTGCCTTGTCAACCGTCGGGCGGCAGAGCATACAAAAACGGCGCAGCTTTTGCTGCGCCGTTTTCGACAGAATCTGTTTTTTGTAAATTGCGCCCCGGCTTACGCCTTTTTGAGCAGTCGGTTCCTTTTGTAGAAATAGAGGATCAGCGCAATCGCCATCAGGCCAACATAGAAGCAGAGGATGAGCACCAGGGCCATCATGGTGTTGTGCCGGTCGATGTGATTGGTCTCGTCAAAGCTGAGGTAGGTCACGCCGTTGGCCTCCAGCTGCATGATGGTGTGCCACTGGTCAGGCTTGCAGTGCAGGAGGACCGTATCGCCCGGCTCGACCTCCGAGGCAAACTGCTCCGCCGGGAAATTGTAGATATTGGAAACGCCAAACTCCTCATCCTGCCCCGTCAGTGTTATGCGGTAAGTATTTTCCACGCTGGTCTCGCGGATGGACACATATCCGCCCTCCACGGCGACCAGCTTGTCAAAGGTAAGCTTCTTGCTGAACACGCCGGTCATACCCGCGCCCAGCAGCGCCAGCAGCGTGCCGGCAATGACGGCAAAAATGATTGCCCGGTTCATCTGACGCTTTTTGTCGGCGACCCACGCCTCACGTTCTGCACCGGTCAGCTGCTGCTGACGCTGCTGCTCCTGCTTATAGACGCCGTTGATCTCGTCGGTGAACTCCTGGCAGCGCTTACCAAATGCACGGATCGCGGGATTGGTGAGATACACCAGGCCCAGCGCGATGCACAGCAGGCTCAGAAATATCTGATACTGGGTATAACGGTTACAGGCGATGAAGGCCGTCACGCTGGAGGTGTCAACCTCGACATTCGCCCAGCCCAGGCAGATGGTCGCCACGCCGATGAGGATGCACAGCCAGCCGGAGAAGCGGCGCTGCCCGTCCCGCGAGGAGAAGAAAATGCACACGCCCATCAGCAGCGGAAAGATCACGTCTGCCATGAAGTCGGGGACAATGTGGGAGGTAAACCATCCCATTGCAGGGGAAAGAAGGCGGATCACGATCAGCGCGATCGCCAGCTCGCTGCAGAGCTGATAGCCTCTCCGGAAACGCGGGTCGTTGGCACGCTCGTCCTGGATCCGGCTTCTGAGGGAACTTCCATTCATAAATTGCTGTCTCCTCTAATTTTTATCTTTTATCATTCAAAGGTGATGCTGCTTCCGGTGGGAACAATGGCAATGTAGGTTTTGCCGACGCCGAAGGACAGCGGCGTGCCGTCCTTGAGGGCATAGGTAAAGCTGTCGTCCACGCTGTCGCGCGACCAGGTGATCTCGGTGTATTTTCCGCCACAGGCGAAGTACCCGTCCCCGCTGCCGGTCAGCGTGACGGACAGACGACCGGCGCTGTCGAGCACAGAGGTGGCTGCATACAGCACCAGGATGTTTGTGAAGGTCAGGGGCTGGCCGGTGGTCTCGTCGATCCAGTCTCCGCCGTACTGCATGCCGCGGTAGAGGCCGTCCTCGCCCAGCTTCATGGTCATGGTCTTATAGCCGGAGAAGTTGACCTCGATGTCCTTTGCGGGGCTTCCGCCGGCCGGCGTACCGTCCTCAGCAAAGCTGAGACCGTAGGTTCGGTTCTCCTGCTCATGATAGGCAGCGTATCCCTTCTTTTCGGCATAGGCCATCAGCAGCGGTCCGTTGCCGAACAGGCTGTGCTCAAAGCCGCGGGACATGCGCGTCTGGTCGCGGTAGAAGGTGCCGGAAGCATAGCTGCCCAGCACGCCGTCCAGATGGTCAATATCGAACGAGCTCATATCCCGGTAGCTCTGTTCGCTGCCGCCGGCATGAACGGCGATGGCGTCATACGATTTGGCAATGCTGGCATAATACGGACGAATGCTGCGCAGGCTGCCCAGGTCATCCACGTCCTCCAGTGTGGGGAAGATGGCCATCATTCTCGTAACGCCGCCCTCTGCCAGCACCTCATAGAGGATGGACGCCTTGGAAATGCCGCGTGACGGGACAGCCATCTTGATGTTGTTGATCATGACGGCATAGGGGCGCGCGTTGTCATACGGCTCTTCCTGCAATTCACCCGTCAGCGGGTCGGGGTAACGCTCCGGCTCCTCGGGTTCCTCTGGCTTTTCCGGCTTTTCATGCTCGGTCAGCCCCGACTCGGACTGCGAGGGCTTAACCGGATCCGGCGTCTTCTGTCCGCATCCGGTCAGCCCGGCCATGCAGCCGAGCAGCAGCGTCAGGGACAGAAGCAGCGCAATGCATTTTTTGCGATTCATAGACATAACCGTTCCTTATCTGAGATATTGCGGGGGTATTCTCTATGATATACCGAAAGCGTCTGCTTGTCAAACAATGCCTTGTGTGATACAATTCAAAATCATAACTTTTTTCGCACGGAGATGAAAAATATGGATTCCTCCATTTTCAATGCTGCAGCCGCTGCGCTCGAAGAATTGCTGGAATGCGCAAGGCTGCGCCCCGGTCAGCTGGTCGTCATCGGCTGCTCGTCCAGCGAGATCGTCGGTCAGCACATCGGAAAAGGCTCGTCCCCTGCGGCGGCACAGGCCGTCTATGCCGCCGTCGCGCCCATTCTGGCCGAGCATGGACTTTCTCTGGCTGCCCAGTGCTGTGAGCACCTCAACCGCGCGCTCGTCATGGAGCGGGCCGACGCCGAGCGCTTCGGGTATGCGCCCGTTTGCGTGCGCCCTGTCCCCAAAGCCGGCGGCAGCTTCGCCTCCGCCGTGTACGACGGCATGACGGACCCCGTGGTCGTCGAGCACGTCCGCGCCGACGCCGGACTGGACATCGGTCTGACGCTCATCGGTATGCACCTGAAGGAGGTCGCAGTTCCGGTACGCCTGCAGACCTGCCGGATCGGCGAAGCGGTCGTCACCGCCGCGCGCACCCGCCCCAAGCTCATCGGCGGCTGCCGCGCCGTCTACCCGGAGGAAGTGCGCTGATGATTTATTTCACCTGTGACTACGCCGAGGGCGCACATCCGAAGATTCTGCAGCGCATGGCCGAAACGAACCTGGAGCAGACCCCCGGCTACGGGCTGGACGTCCACTGTGAGCGCGCACGCGCGCTCATCCGCGCCGCCTGCGGTAAGCCGGAGGCCGAGGTACACTTTCTTGTCGGCGGCACACAGACCAACCTGACCGTCATCGCCTCCGTCCTTCGCCCGCATCAGGGCGTCGTGGCCGCCGCCACCGGGCACATCGGCGTGCATGAGACCGGCGCCATCGAAGCCGGCGGCCACAAGGTGCTGACGCTGCCCACAGCCGACGGCAAGATCACGGCCGCGCAGATCGACGCCTGCTTCCGTTCCCATTTCGAAGACCCCACACATGAGCATATGGTGCAGCCCGGCATGGTATACCTCTCCTTCCCGACCGAGACGGGCCTGCTTTACAGCAAGTCGGAGCTGACTGCCATCCACGAGGTCTGCCGCAGATACGGCGCGCCGCTGTATCTCGACGGAGCGCGCCTGGGCTACGGTCTCGCCTCCCCGGAAAACGATCTGACACTGCAGGACATCGCCCGGCTATGCGATGTGTTTTATATCGGCGGTACAAAGGTCGGCGCGCTGTTCGGCGAGGCAGTGGTCATCACCGATCCCGCGCTGGGGAGCGATTTCCGTTATCTCATCAAGCAGCGCGGCGGCATGCTGGCCAAGGGCCGGCTGCTGGGCATCCAGTTTGAAACGCTGTTTGAAAACGGCCTGTATGACGAGATTTCCCGCCATGCCGTCAACTGTGCCATGCGCATCCGTCGCGCGCTGGAGCAGCGCGGCATTCCGATGCATCCCGTCTCCCCCACCAACCAGCAGTTTCCCGTGCTGACGCAGGCGCAGTTCGACGCGCTCTCGCAGCAATTTGTGCTGGATATATGGGGCGCCGAGGACGGCAGCCGCAGCTGCCGCATCTGTACCAGCTGGGCCACGCGCGAGGAGGCCGTCGACGCTCTCGTCGGCGCCATCGCCTCGCTGCCGGACTGAGCGTCCGGATACGGCAAAAGGATCGATGTGACCAGGGTCACACCGATCCTTTTTACGTTATGCAGGAATGCGTCGTTCCGAACCGATCAGGCCTGTCTGTTGGCAGCGTTGATCTTGACGCCGGGGCCCATGGTGGAGGCGGTGACGCAGCTCTTGATATACTGACCCTTGGCGGCAGCCGGCTTGGACTTGATGATGGCGCTGATGAGCGCGTCGAAGTTCTCGTTGAGCTTCTCTGCGCCGAAGCTGACCTTGCCGATGGGGCAGTGGATGATGTTGCTCTTGTCGAGACGGTACTCGACCTTACCGGCCTTCACTTCGGCAACGCCCTTGGCGATGTCGGGCGTGACAGTACCGGCCTTCGGGGACGGCATCAGGCCCTTGGGGCCGAGAACCTTCCCACGGCGGCCGACGGTGCCCATCATATCGGGCGTGGCGATGACGGTGTCGAACTCAAACCAGTTTTCGGTCTGGATCTTCTGAACCAGCTCCTGGCCGCCGGCATAGTCGGCGCCGGCTGCAAGGGCCTCTTCCACACGCTCGGGCTTGCAGAAGACCAGCACGCGCTTGGTCTTGCCGGTGCCGTTGGGCAGGACGATGGCGCCGCGGACCTGCTGGTCTGCATGACGGCCATCAACGCCGAGCTTGACGTGCAGCTCGACGGTCTCGTCGAACTTCGCCTTTGCACCGCTGATGACAAGGCCGAAGGCCTCCAGCGGCTCATACTGGGTCTGCTTATCGATGAGCTTTGCGCTCTCTTTATAATTCTTACCTCTGAACAATTTGTGTGTCCTCCTCAAAATGTGGTGTGTCGGAATAATCCTCCCACTGGGAAACGGTGAGCTTACTCAGCTGCGACAACAACGCCCATGCTGCGGCAGGTGCCGGCAATCATGCTCATGGCGGCGTCGATGTCGGTGCAGTTAAGGTCCTTCATCTTGGTCTCGGCGATCTTACGCAGATCTTCGCGGCTGATGGTGGCGACCTTATCACGCTGAGGCACGCCGGAGGCAGTCTCGATGCCGCAGGCCTTCTTGATCAGCAGAGCGGCGGGGGGCGTCTTGGTGATGAAGGAGAAGGTGCGGTCGGAGTAGACGGTGATGACGACAGGGATCATCATGCCCATGTCGCCCTTGGTACGCTCATTGAAGTCCTTGGTGAACTGGCCGATGTTCACGCCATACTGGCCGAGAGCGGGACCGACCGGGGGAGCCGGCGTTGCCTTGCCGGCAGGAACCTGGAATCTGACGTAGCCAACTACTTTCTGTGCCATTAAAGAGCACCTCTTTCTAAAACTAATGTTATTCGGAAACTGCCTCGACCTGGTCAAGCTCCAGATCGACGGGCGTTTCTCTTCCGAACATGGAGACGACCACACGGATGCGGTCCTTTTCCGGCTCCAACTCGTCGACAACGCCGATGAAGCCTTCCAGCGGCCCGTCCATTACGCGGACATGGTCGCCCACGTCGAAGCCCACAACGATCTCACGGCGCTCGACGCCCAAATCAAGAATCTCCTGCTCGGTGAGGGGAACCGCCTTGCCGGCCGAGCCGACAAATCCGGTAACGCCTCGTACATTACGGACAAGATGCCAGCTCTCGTCCGTCAAAACCATCTTGACGAGCACATAGCCGGGAAAGACCTTTCGCTCGACGGTCTTGTCCCCGCCCTCACCGCGCTCGACGACGGTTTCCATCGGGATGTTGATCTCAAGGATCAGATCCTGCATCTTCCGGTTTTCCGCTGCTTTCATGACTGCGGCTGCCACAGCGTTTTCATAACCGGAATAGGTATGGATCACATACCATTTTGCTGTTTCGGCCATCGTTATGCTCCGATGTCGATGAGCAGCCGGATGACCATCTGCGCCAACTCGTCAAAGCCCCAGAGGACCACTGCCGAGATGAACATGGAAACCAGCGCCACGAGGGTGTTGTTCGTCACCTGCTTCGTGCCCGGCCAGGACACCTTCTTCAGCTCACTCTTCATCTCGCGCCACCACTTCTTGGTGCGCTGGCCGAAGGAGAGCTTTTCGTCCGTCTTCTTTACAGCGGTTGCGGGCTTTGCTGCCTGATAGGGCTTCTTTTCTTCTGCCATTTTGCGCTTCCTTCCGTAAAACTACTTGGTTTCGTTGTGCAGCGTGTGCTTGCGGCAGAACGGGCAGTACTTCTTCATCTCAACACGGTCGGGCGTGTTCTTCTTGTTCTTGACCGTATTGTAGTTTCTGTTCTTGCACTCTGAGCATCTCAGGGTGATCTTTACTCGCATGTTCGGCACCTCCTTTAATATTTGGCCTCGCTGGGCCATGCCTCCCTGTGTATGACGCCTGGATCAAGCCGCAAAAAATTGACCCATCGGCCGACAGGTAATGCATATTATAGCATACCTTGTCCGATGGGTCAATAGTCGTCTGCCCTTATTTTTCAGGAATTTTTCCCGGTTCTGCAGGATTTTTGCCTGCCTGCGCCGTGTTCTTCCGGGCGGCCTGACGCCCTGCGAACAGCGTGCCGACCGGTCTGCCCTCCACGATGTCATAGAGCAGCTCGGGATCGGCTCCGTTGGCAATGATCATGTCCGCGCCGCTTTCCATGATGATCGAAGCCGCGTTGAGCTTGGTGACCATACCGCCGGTGCCGCGGTCAGTGCCCGCGCCGCGCGCCAGCGCGCGGATATCGTCATCGAGCACGCGCACCTCGCGGATGAGCCGGGCGCCGGGCGCCTCGCGCGGGTCTGCCTCATACAGTCCGTCGATATCCGACATCAGCACCAGCAGCTCCGCCGAGCACATCACCGCCACGATGGCCGAAAGCGTGTCGTTATCGCCGAACACCTTGTGCTCCGACTCGATCTCCGTATGGCTCACCGAGTCGTTCTCATTGACGATGGGGATGATGCCCATCTCCAGCAGGGCTTCAAATGTACCGATGAGGTTTTCCTTCTTCTCCGGCAGCTCGATGTCCTCGTCCGTCAGCAGGATCTGCGCCACGATCTGGCCGTATTCACCGAAGAACTTGTCGTAAATATGCATCAGCTCGCACTGGCCGACCGCTGCCGCCGCCTGCTTCATGCGGATCTCCGTAGGCTTTTCCTTCAGGCGCAGCTTGTTGCGCCCCACCGCAATCGCACCGGAGGAAACCAGCACGACCTCATGGCCCATGTTGTGAATCTCCGTAAGCACGCGTGCCAGGCGCTCAAAGCTGCGAAAATTGATCTCGCCGCCGTCGTGCGTCAGCGTGGAGGTTCCGATCTTGACTACGATTCGTTTCTTTTCCATCGTCCGCATCCTTTCGTATTATGTAAACCGCTTTCAAAAGACCCCGAGCCACTGAAACAGCAGGATCCACAAAAACATGGTAAAACAAACCAGAGCGCTCGTCACCACTACGATGTCGCCGGCCAGCTCTGCATCGCCGCCCATCTGCTGCGTCATGGTAAAGGAGGAAATGGCGTTGGCCGAGGCAAACGCGCCGATGAGCGAGACAAACTCCACCCCGCGGAAGCCGAGCAGCGCCGCCAGCCCAAGAAACACCGCCGGGATGATGACCAGCCGCCACGCTGTAACATACAAAAGCTCCCGCTTATAGCGGCGCAGTCCGTCGAACCGGAAGAATGCGCCCAGCAGAAACAGCTGCAGAGGCGTGGCCACATCACCCATATACTCCACTGCCGTCACCAGAAACTGCGGCAGGCGCAGCCCGCTCAGCAGTACCAGAAGGCCGAGGCACGAGCCGATGATCAGTGGATTTTTGAGAATGTCGAGCACCATCCGTCCGGGATGGAGCTTCCCGCCGCGGAAAACCGTCAGAGTGATGACAGCCAGTACGTTCAACTCCGGAACAACCACGGCAATGAGAATGGCGATCGGCCCGAGGTTGCCCTTGCCCAGCAGCGCTGTGGCGACGGGTACGCCCATGATGACGTAATTGCAGCGATAAATGCCCTGGATCATCACACCGCGCTTATCCGGGCTTTTCTCCACCAGCAGCACAAAGCCCAGGCCAAGCAGATACGCGCCCAGAATGCCCAGCACCGCATAGGCCATCAGCGCCGGCCGCACCGCGCTGCTCAGATCGGAGCAGTAAACATGATAAAACAGCATGACCGGCAGAAACACGCGAAAGGCCACGTTGTTCATGCGCGGCAGATCCTCGTCGCGCAGCATGCCCGTCCGTCGCACCAGATAACCTGTGGCCAGAATCAGGAACATCGGCACGACGGCATTGACACAAACCAGAAAATGATTCACATGCGGGTCCCTCTTGCTATGGCAGGATCGTTAATGATTCAGTTTACTCCCTGTCCGCCGAAATTGCAAGCACCCCCTCCCATTCTGCCGAAAAAATTGTGCGGCGTGCCGTCCTCTGCGGGCGTACAGAAGCCCGGCTGCTCCGAACGGGCGGATCAGCCGGGCTTTCCGGGTTTGCTGCGGTATTACAGCACTGCGTTGGACGGGCGGATGACCGGTATACCGCCGGCTGCGTCGACGGTGATCATGACGGCCCGATCCATCAGCGCCGGGTCAATGTGAAAGCGATATCCTCCGGCGGAGACGATCCGGTCGCCCGGCGCGCCGTCCCCGCAGAGCAGCTTCATCTGGTTTTTGCAGGCACGGCAGGCCTTGCAGCCGACGCTGCAGCGGTCTCCCTGCAGACGGATGCACAGATCGGCAATCCCCTGCGTGCGGTATTCGCTGTCCAGCCAGAACTGGCCCAGCTCGGTGATATGGATCATATACAGTCCTTCCCCTTTCTCCCCATCATGTTCCATGCGCATGCCCGGAGCACGGCGGGACGCCGCCTCAGAAAATGGGCTTGGACGGACGGATGTCGAAGAAGCCGGCGGGCGCGTCGATGTTGAGATTGACGGCCTTGGCCATCAGTGCAGGATCCACGCTGAAGTTATAGCCCTCCACCGTGTAGACCTCGTCGCCGGCTGCGCCGGGCTTGGTCTCCAGCTGAATCTGACCCTGGCAGCATCTGCACACCGGACAGCACTGACGGCACTTCCAGCCCTTGACGATGATGTGCAGGTCGGTGATGTTCCGTCTGCCGTATTCCTTATCGAGCTGAGTCTTGCCGTCCTTGGTGAGGTTGATCATGAGAAAATCCCCCTTTTTATCATTTTTACAATCCCTCTTGATTCTCCGCGAGAATAACTATCTATAGTATATAAAGCCTGAAAAATCAGGCAATACTACTTTCGGCATATTTCTTGCCGATTCGGGGCTGTGTCGGGGGAAACGGCCCTCCAAAAGCGGAATCAGAACACAGGTGTTGACACAGGTGTGAATGTCTGACGGTACAGCCGCTGTGGCCCTCCAGGCCTCTGCTTCCCCTTTCGGAGGTCTTTAAAATATTGACCACCCGGTCTGTTTATGCTATCATGAAATGAACGATTGCTTGTGCTCGGCTTCCGGGAGGGCCAAATGAAGAAAACGATTGCAGTATTTTTGACGGCGTGGCTGCTCACCACATCAGTCTTTGCCGCGGGAACCGGAGCAAGCTGACCTATACCATCCTGCACGAATACGGCCATGTTCTGCCGGAGGACGAGACCCAGATGGACCTCTCCGTCGGGACCAATACCCATGACCCCGCAGGCTTCATGGAAGGCTCGTTCCGAATGCGGTATGATGAGCCGGATATGCCGGCTTTGCGTTCCGCGATCCGTGAGAATTTCGGGTTGAGCTAAGCGCATTGAGAGCGATTAGGGAGGCATCTGTGACAAATTATAAGAATATAAAACAAGGTTTCCGCATCCTTTGCGTGGTATTGCTGTTGGCCTGTGTTTTGGCCGGGTGCGGAAAAAAAGAGGAAACCTCACCCGCTCCGCCTGCTTCCGCAGAGAATGCGCCTCCGGCGTCCGTGCAGGATCCGGAAGCCGAACCGGCAGGTGAGACCGATATGGAGCAGGAGCAAATTCCTTCCGAAGATACGAATGCCGTCCCCCCGGCAGAATCCGAACTGCCTTCTTCAAAACCGGAACAAGGGCCGGTGGAACCAGAACCGCCTCAGCCGGAAACGCTCCTTGCGGTTTCCGACCGGGATATGCTGAAAACGGAGCTGACAGAAGCCATCGTACATCTGCGCCAGCCCGTGCGCATGGATATTTCAAAAGTTGGGTTGGCCTCTCCCGAAATGGATATCAAAAACATCTATTATGAGATCGTGGCACAAAATCCACGCCTGAAATACGCCTATAATGTGACTGCCATGGTAAATGGGGCGGAATTGACCTGCAAGGTTCATTATATGCCCTATAAAACCGGTGACTTCTCCGCCGATTTTTCCGGTGCGGAGGTTGCATCATTAAAGGACCTGCTTCTGACCGCTGAAGAACACATCGGAGAAGAGCCGGTATCCATCCGCATTACAGACTCCGCACTGGACCCGGATACCATGAATCGCGCTTTGCAGCAGGCAGGGGGCGGATATGTCAATTGCATCCTGAATGTGGATGCTACCGAGATCCGGTACAACGCCCCGGTAGGCATGACGATGGAGGAATGCCTGGCGGCACTGCATTCGGCGGAACAGTTGGCCGACGAGGTGATCGCCCAGGTCATCACAGACGGCATGACCCGGCAGGAGCAGGCAGAAGCGCTCTATTCTTATGTGACGGAACATGTGACCTACGACCATCGGTATTATGCAGACAGGGCCAATATGCCGTATGCGTCTCAGACCGCGCTGGGCGCGCTGCGGGACAGCGTCGCTATTTGCGGCGGCTATTCTCATGCCGTGAAGCTGCTATTTGAGAAGGTTGGAATTCCCTGCTTCAATGTGACCGGTTCTTACTTCCGTGAGAATCATATGTGGAATTACGTAATACTCGATGGCAAGGGCTACTACTGTGATGCAACTGCTGACAGGGGTGGCCGGAGCAATCATTTTATGCTGACCCCGGACGAAATGACGGCGCTCGGAGAGCATAAATGGGATCAGGAATCGGTCGTGAATCTTGCGCATGCCATGGAAGGGATTTGAAGCTCCCCACCCTCCGCCTGATGCTGATTTTCATGCGAAGCCGAAGAAGCCAAACCAGAGCGCGGAGCGCATGGATTGCAAATTAAGAAGGCGGGCTTACGCTTCACCCCGTTGTGGAAGCAGGTGATTTGATATCGGTCAAAGGAAACAAAGAGTCCGAACCCATCATCAATTGGAAATGGGTTCGGATTCGATCGTTTGTAAGATTCAAGCAGGATCGATGCCGTCGTTTTCAGGCCTGTAGCAAAACCAAATCGAAGCCCAGCGGAGCGGGTTCGATTCGGAAAGGGGAAGCGAAGGAATGAGCGAGAGATGACGTTTGCTTTGAAGAAGAAAACGTCGCCGCAGACGATATGCAGTCCGCGACGACGTGGTGCCGGTGACGGGGGTCGAACCCGTACGCTGTCGCCAGCTCGGGATTTTAAGTCCCGTGCGTCTGCCTGTTCCGCCACACCGGCACAATTACGCGGTCATCTTAACATTCCGCCCGGAAATTGTCAACGGCTTTCCCCGCCGCATCCATGCGCCGGAAAAGTTTTCGTTGACTTCCGGCGACATTTATGCTATAGTAGCACCGTTCTGTTCCATCCCTCCCGGTCGCAGAGCGGCTGTTTTTCAGAAGCGGTCTCAAGTTCATATGCTGGCATAGCTCAGTCGGTAGAGCAGCTGATTCGTAATCAGCAGGTCGTGTGTTCGAGTCACATTGCCAGCTCCACAAAAGCGGTGAAAATCCTTTGATTTTCACCGCTTTTGCAGCTTTTAAATCACATTTGACGCACATGAGGAGCTTTCCGGGCAGGAGCCGCGCTCGCCGGACAGATACAGGCTGCGCAGCAGGCGTTTGCCGGAAGCTGTTTCGAAGATGTGCTCCAGCGCAGCGCGGACGGCCTGCTCACTGTAGCCGTTCTCTCCGGCATTCACCAGGTAGTCCGCCTCCAGCAGGATCCGGTGATCCGGGCCGTCGACGCCGGTATACGTATGGTGGTGCGCCGTCAGCCATGAGACACGCCGGACGGTTTCCTGCGAAACGGGCAATCCGTCGAAAAACGCCTCCACCAGCGGAGGGCTTTCCAGCTCCTGTTTTTTCCCGTCGGTATTCCCGTATTTCTTGCGGCAGAGCGGACAGGCAATGTCATGCACGATGGCCGCCAGCTCCAGCGTCTGCTGCATACCGGCATCCAACCCTTCCAGCGCTCCGATCATTTCTGCAAAGGCATGCACCTTCATAAAGTGCTCCACATCGTGCAGGTTTCCCTGCGAAAGGGCGATCATCTTTTCCATCGCATCGGCAATCAGCACAGCCATTTCTCCCTTCCATGCGCCATTGCGCCGTTTCCTACGGAACGGACAGGCGCTGCACGCCGTCCGCCTCCAGCGCCAGCAGGAAACGCTTTTTCTCCACTCCGCCGGAATATCCGGCCAGATTTCCATTTGATCCCACCACCCTATGGCACGGAATAAGAACGGAAATGGGATTTCTCCCCACCGCGCCGCCAATGGCCTGCGCAGACATTCCGGGCAGACCGCGGTCCCGCGCCAGCTCCCGGGCCAGCGCGCCGTAGCTTGTCGTCTGCCCATATGGGATCTTCAGCACAAGCCGCCATACTGCAAGCTGAAACGCCGTACCGCGTGGATGCAGCGGCGGCAGCGCACCCGGCTCCTGATCGGAAAAGTATCCGTCCAGCCACCGCCGCGCCGCCGCCAGCACGGCGGTCTCCCGCTCCCTGCACGCGTCCGGCAGTCCGGCGCCGAAATAGCTTGCCCCGTCAAACCAGGCCCCGGTGAGGCCCGTCTCATCGGCCGCCAGCAGCATACCGCCAAGCGGCGAGCTGTAATGCAGCACATCCACACGCACTACCTCCCTGTCATATTGCTCCCGCTGCCACATCAGGCAGCGCTGCACTCCGGCCGGTACGTCGAACCGAAACGCCCGGGGCCGCGCAGGCGCGTCTCTGCGCACGGTGCAGTCCGGGGTGGGGCGGCCCGGCTCAGCGGCCGGTGTATGCATGCCGGCAGAACGGGCACCGGGGGTAGTCGGCATCGTGCGTCTTCCCGCAGACAGGGCAGGTACGCTGCGCGATCTGCAGCGGCTCTGCCGCAGGCTCGGTCTGAAACAGCTCCAGCTTTCCGCAGTTGGGGCAGGCATAGATATCCACTTCCATGGCGCCGGCAATGAGGTTCGGCCAGTCGCCAAACAGCCAGCTGGTCTGTCCCAGCTGGATCATCGCGGTCTTAACATAGTGCATCCCCGCGCCGCAGCGCAGGCATTTGAGCGCTCGTGCCATCGTCCGTCGTCCCTTTCATGAAGCTTTTCTTTATCATAGCACAGCGGGCGGGCATTTTCCAGCAAAAAAAGCAGGGCGGCGTCAAAATGACGCCGCCCTGCGGATAAAACAAAATTACTTGAGTTCGATGGTAGCGCCGACAGCCTCGAGCTTCTTCTTGAGCTCCTCGGCCTCGTCCTTGGAAACCTGCTCCTTGATCTTGGCGGGGATGCCTTCGACCATGGCCTTGGCCTCGGCCAGACCCAGGCCGGTGATGCCGCGGACTTCCTTGATGACCTTGATCTTCTCAGCGCCGAAGTTGGTCATGACAACGTCAAACTCGGTCTTCTCTTCCACGGGGGCTGCAGCAGCAGCGCCGCCGGCAGGAGCAGCGACAGCAGCGGCGGAAACGCCAAAGGTCTCCTCCAGAGCGTGAACCAGCTCGGACAGCTCCAGAACGGTAAGATTCTTGATCTCCTCGATGAGGGCGGTGACTTTCTCGGTAGCCATTATGATGTTCCTCCTAATTCAAATTAAGATGCTGCAGGTGCAGCGATTCAGGCTTCGGCCGGGGCTTCCTCGGCGGCAGGCTCGACGGAGCCGCCCTTCTGCTCGAGGATCTGACCCAGGCAGACTGCCAGGCTGGTGATGGGGGCAAGCATGGTGCCCAGAACCTTCGAATAAAGCGCGTCCTTGGAGGGCAGCTCGGCGATTTCCGCCATCTGCTCGTCGGTCAGGACCTGACCGTCCATGAAGCCGGCCTTGATCTCGAAGACGTTGCCAAACTTCTTGGCATACTCGCTGATGATGCGGATGGGCAGAATGGGATCGGTGGCCGAGGTCGCCAGAGAGGTCGTTCCGTTGAGGACGTGATCGAGACCGTTGAGGCCGACCTTGTCCACTGCGAAGCGGGCCAGCGTGTTCTTGACGACGTTGTACTCAACACCGTTGTCGCGCAGCTCGGCACGCAGCTGCGTGTCCTGTGCGACGGTGATGCCCCGGTAATCCACAAAAACGCCCGCCTCTGCACCCTTGATTCGCTCTGCCAGCGCTTCTACGATGGCCTGCTTTTCGCTGAGAACTCGTGCGTTCGGCATATGTGTTTTCACCTCCGGATTTTACTGGTCGCGCCCACAAAAGAAAAAGCCTTCATGCAAAAGCACGAAGACAGAAAGCAATCAAAATCAGTCAATTGATGCCATCCTCGGCAGGATTTACGGCGTGACGCCACCTGCTGTCTTCGGAGCGCTCAATTAAAATATCATCTTTTTCCTTGCTTGTCAAGGGTTTTCTCCGGTTTTTCCAGCCCAAATTCGGAATAATTCTACTTGCCTTTGCCGGGCCGACTCTGTATAATGTCTTTGTTATGGCCGCAGCATTCCGCGCGGCGGCCGCCAAATCCAGATTGCGGAGGTTCCTCCTGTGGCAAGAACAGACGACAAACGCCGCTTCGGCGACCGCAAGGAGGGGCGCTGGCTGCGCTCTCTCAACCCCTTTTATACCATTATCCCTTATATCATGATCGAACGCAGCGACGCAATGAACTATTTTCAGGACCGCGTCGACATGGGCGTTCCAGACCGCTGGATGCGCCAGAAGCGCGCCGAGGGCTTCAAGGGTCTGGGCTTCCTGCACCTGTTCGTGGCCGCCTATGTGCGCACCATCGCCGAAATGCCCGGCATCAACCGCTTCATCAACGGCCGGCGCATCTACGCGCGCAACAACATTGAGATCAACATGGCCGTCAAGCGCAGCTTCGCGCTGGATGCGCCGGAGACGACCATCAAGGTCGTCCTCGATCGGACGGACACCATTTTTGACGTCTACCGTAAGTTCACGGCCAAGACCGAGGAGATCAAGGCCAACATCGGCGACAACAACACCGAGCAGGCCGCCGCCGCCTTCACGAAGCTGCCGCGCTTTCTGCTGCGCTTCGGCATGTGGTGCGTGCGCGTGCTCGACTATTTCGGCCTGCTGCCGCAGAGGCTGCTCGACGCCAGTCCCTTCCACGGCTCAATGATCATCTCCGACCTCGGCTCGCTGGGTATCCCGCCGATCTACCATCACCTGTACAACCTCGGCAACCTGCCGGTGTTCATCACCTTCGGCGCAAAATACAAGGTCAACGAGATCAACCGCAACGGCGAGCTGGAGGAGCACAAATACGTCGATTTCACCGCCGTCACCGACGAGCGCGTATGCGACGGCTTCTACTATGCCACCGCCTTCAAGCGTATTAAGTTCTATCTCAAGAATCCCCAGCTGCTCGAGCTGCCGCCCGAGCGCGTGGAACAGGATGTTTTCTAAACGGAAACAGCCCTGCAGTACAGTCCCGCCGGCCATGCGGGCTGCGCTGCAGGGCTGTTTTTTTGCCCCGGCTCAGCCGATTACGCAATAGATCAGAAAATCCGCCGCCACCGCCGCCAGCACGCACACCATGACCGGGCACTTCCGCCACGCCAGCAGCGCCGCCACCCCGCCGCCGGCCAGCCCGACCGACGGATGCGCCGCATCCACCGTGAACACGCCCGGCACGATCAGCGCCGCCATGGCCGTGTAGGGGATCAGATTCAGGAATTTTTCCACGCTTCCGCCAAAGTGCAGCTTTTCGAGCAAAACAACGGGCAGTGCGCGCGGAATGTAGGTGACAAGCGCCATACCCAGAATGATCCAAACTGCTCTGTTGTCAGGCATGCTCCGCCTCCTCCCCGCTCTCCGGCTCCAGCTCGACGAAAAACACGCCGGCAAACGCGCACACGAGCGTCGAGACGATCAACGCCCAGCTGGACGGCATCACACGTGTCAGGACCGTGTTGCACACCGCCGTCAGCACCACCAGCGCCCCCAATCTCCAGTTGCCGGACAGACCCGGAATGAGAATGGCAATGAACATGGCGTACAGCGATACGGCAAGGCTCGCCGTCACGATCGGCGGCAGAATGTCCGATATCAGCGCGCCGGCCAGCGTGCCCACGTTCCACGAGGCCCAGCTTGACAGCGCCAGCCCGAGAAAGCACGGCACCGTTGCATTTTCCCGCGGGCCGGTGGTGAACACCGCAAAGGTCTCGTCCGTCACGCCGAACGCCGCCAGCAGCTTTTTGCGCGTTTCGCCCGGCCCCATACGGTTGGCCACACAGGTGCTCATAATAAAGTGGCGCAGGTTCAGAATGAACGTGGCCAGCACAATGGCCAGCACGCCCGCTCCCTGCGCATACATGCCGGCAGCCATCATCTGGCTTGCCCCGGCATATACAAAAAAGGACATGGCGCATGTCTCCGCCGCCGAAAACCCGGCCTGCCGGGCCATGAGCGCATAGGCGATTCCAACAGGGATATAGCCCAGCACCACGGGCACGCCCGCCCGCAGCCCCCGGACAAACTGCTGCTTCAACTTGGGTCTTCCCTTCCCGCAGGCAGGCCGCAGCTGTTCTGCGCAGCACCGGTCTGCCGTCCGTCTGTATTGTTTTGAAAATGATCGTTAATTGTATCATATGGCCGCGTACAGCGCAAGCATCTTTCCGGGTATTGATTTTGCCGCGCCTGAGTGATAATATTTAAAAATAACGATAACGCATACCGGGAGGGTCTATGCCTGCTTTTCATGTGGTAAGTGAATATCAGCCGTCCGGTGACCAGCCGGACGCCATCGAAACGCTGGCCTCCGGCCTGGAGAACGGCATTTCAGAGCAGATTCTCCTGGGCGTCACCGGCTCCGGTAAAACCTACACCATGGCCAAGGTCATCGAGCGCATCCAGCGCCCCACGCTGGTGCTGGCGCACAACAAGACACTGGCCGCGCAGCTTTGCGCCGAGTTCCGCGAGTTCTTCCCGGACAACGCCGTGGAATACTTTGTCTCCTACTACGATTACTATCAGCCCGAGGCGTATATCGCCCACACGGATACCTATATAGAAAAGGACAGCGCCATCAACGACGAGATCGAGCGCCTGCGCCACAGCGCGACAAGCAGCCTGTTTGAACGGCGCGACGTCATCGTCGTGGCCTCCGTCTCCTGCATCTACGGTCTGGGCGACCCCATTGACTACGCCAATATGGTCGTCTCTCTGCGCCCCGGCCAGCAGCGCAGCCGCGACGAGCTGCTGCGCAAGCTCGTTGAGATCCGTTACGAGCGCAACGACGTGGCCTTTGAGCGCAACACGTTCCGCGTACGCGGCGACACGGTGGAGATTTGGCCCGTTTACTCCTCAGGCACGGCCATCCGCGTGGAGTTCTTCGGCGACGAGGTCGACCGCATCAGCGAGATCAATCCGCTCACCGGCGTGCCGGAGCGTTGGCTCAACCACGTGGCTGTCTACCCGGCCAGCCACTATGTCACCACGCCGGAGAAAATGGCCCGTGCCATCGGCGAGATCCGCCGCGAGTGCGACGAGCGCGTTGCCTGGTTCCAGGCGCATGACAAACTCATTGAGGCCCAGCGCATCGCCCAGCGCACGGAGTTTGACATTGAGATGATGCAGGAATTGGGGTACTGCAACGGCATCGAAAACTACAGCCGCATCATCAGCGGACGCGCTCCCGGCAGCCCGCCGATGACGCTGCTCGACTATTTCCCGAAGGATTTCGTTCTGTTCGTCGACGAGAGCCACGTCACGCTGCCGCAGGTGCGCGCCATGTACCGGGGCGACCGCAGCCGCAAGGAGTCGCTCGTCGAATACGGCTTCCGCCTGCCCTCAGCCTTCGACAACCGGCCTCTGAAGTTTGACGAATTTACCGCGCGCATCGGCCAGGCCGTATACGTCTCGGCCACCCCGGGCGAATACGAGCGCGAGCGCGCCGGCCAGGTCGCCGAACAGATCATCCGACCGACCGGTCTGCTGGATCCGCAGGTCTTCGTGCGCCCCGTTGAGGGGCAGATCGACGATCTCATCGGCGAGATTCAGTCCCGCATTGAAAAGCAGCAGCGCACGCTGGTCACCACGCTCACCAAGCGCATGGCCGAAGATCTCACCGAGTTTCTCATCCGGGCTGGCATCCGCTGCCGCTATATGCACCATGATATCGGCGCCATCGAGCGCATGGAGATCATCCGCGACCTGCGCCTGGGCGAGTTTGACGTGTTGGTGGGCATCAACCTGCTGCGCGAGGGCCTTGACCTGCCGGAGGTTTCGCTGGTGGCGATTCTCGACGCAGACAAGGAGGGCTTTCTCCGCAGCGAGACGAGCCTCATTCAGACCATCGGCCGCGCCGCGCGCAACGCAGAGGGCACAGTCATCCTCTACGCCGACGCCGTCACCCCCTCCATGCATGCGGCCATCACCGAGACCGAGCGCCGCCGCGCCAAGCAGAGCGAATACAACCGACGCATGGGCATCACGCCCAAAACCCTCACCAAGAGCGTGCGCGACCTCATCGAGATCTCCGGCTCCGCCCCCGCCGCCCGCGGCGGCAGGGACGGCGTGCGCATGACCGAGCGGGAGCGCCGCGAGGCCATCGCACGACTGGAGAAGGAAATGAAGAAGGCCGCCCAGATGCTGGAGTTTGAATATGCCGCCGTGCTCCGCGATCAGCTCATCAAGCTGCGCGGCGAGGCAAGCACCACGCAGAAACAGGAGGGCAAACGATGAAGCTGATGATTCTGGACGGCAACAGCGTGGCAAACCGCGCCTTTTACGGCGTGCGCACGCTCACCGCGCCGGACGGCACGCCGACCAACGCCGTATACGGCTTTCTGTCCCTGCTGCACAAGCTGCTGGAGACGCATGCGCCCGAAGCGCTATGCGTTGCCTTCGACCTGTCCGCTCCCACCTTCCGTCATCTGCGTTACGACAGCTATAAGGCCACGCGCAAAAAGATGCCGGAGGAGCTGGCCGTGCAGCTGCCGTTGATCAAGCAGGCGCTTGACGCCATGGGCGTGCTGCGCCTCGAGCTGGAGGGCTATGAGGCGGATGACCTCATCGGCACCGTCAGCCGCCTGTGTGAGCAGGGCGGTACGGAATGCCTCATCGTCACCGGCGACCGGGACAGCTTTCAGCTCATCTCGGAGACCACGCACGTGCTGCACATGCGCACCAGGGGCGGGCAGACCGACACAACGGACTACACCCTCGCCCTTTTCCGCGAGGAATACGGCTTTGAGCCGCCGCAGCTGATCGACCTCAAGGCGCTGATGGGCGACAGCTCCGACAACATCCCCGGCGTACCCGGTGTGGGCGAAAAGACCGCGCTCGACCTCGTGCGCCGCTTCCACTCGGTGGATACCGTTTACGCCCGGCTCGATACGCTGGACATCCGTGACAGCCTGCGCAAAAAGCTTGCCGCAGGCGAGGCGTCGGCCCGTTTGTCGTATGAGCTGGCCACCATCGACCGCAACGCCCCCATCGACTTCAAGCTGTCAGACGCACAGCGCCCCATCGTATACGGCGGCGCGCTGTACGCACTGTTTCAGCGGCTGGGCTTCCGGTCTTTTCTCGAAAAGTGGGGCGTTTCCAGGGACGTCGGCGAAGCGGCGGAGACGGAAAACGTCCCTGCCGCCCCGGACGAAGCCGTTTGCGAGGACGCCGCGGCCTTCTCAGCCTGGCTGGAGCAGGCACAGCAAGCGGAATATGTGGCCGTGCTGCCCGCCGGCGAGGGGCTGGACACGCTCTGCCTCTGCGACGGGAGCCAGGTGCTCACCGTTCAGCGGGCCTGCCTTGGAGACGACTGGCAGCCGCTGCTCCGTCGTCTCTTTTCCGCCGGCATCCCGAAGGTCTCGCACGACAGCAAGGATCTGATCCGCCTGCTGCTCGAGGCCGGTCTCCCTGCCGACGACATCGTGTTCGACACGGCGCTGGCGGCCTACCTGCTCGATGCGACGGAAAGCGGCTACGAGCTGCCGCGCATCAGCGCGCGCTACCTTGGGCACGAATGCAGCGGAGCCGCAGCGGTGTTTGCGCTGTATCCCGTGCTGCGCGCGCAGCTGGAGACGCTGGGTATGCAGCAGCTTTACGAGGAGATCGAGCATCCGCTCTGCCGTGTGCTGGCCGAAATGGAGCTGGCCGGTTTTCTCATCGACCGGGAGGCGCTGCGCCGCTTCGGCGACTCGCTCACCGGCTCGATCGACGCACTGCAGCAGAGCATCTGGGCACTGGCCGGCACGCAGTTCAACATCAACTCGCCCAAACAGCTGGGCAGCGTGCTGTTTGACACGCTGCTGCTCCCGGCCGGCAAAAAGACGAAAACAGGCTGGAGCACCAATGCCGACGTGCTGGAGCGGCTGCGCGGCAAGCATCCCATCGTGCAGCAGGTACTCGACTACCGCATGCTCACCAAGCTCAAATCCACCTATGCCGACGGGCTGCTGAAGGTCATTGCGCCCGACGGGCGCATCCATTCGCACTTCAGGATGACCGTCACGGCCACGGGCCGTCTCTCCTCCACCGAGCCGAATCTTCAGAACATCCCCATCCGGAAAGAGCTGGGCGCGGAAATCCGGCGCATGTTTGTACCCGCGCCGGGCATGGTGCTGGTGGACGCAGACTACAGCCAGATCGAGCTGCGCCTGCTGGCGCACATCTCCGGCGACGAAACGATGCGCCGGGCCTTCCGCGAGGGCGCGGATATCCACCGCGCCACGGCTGCGCAGGTGTTCGGCGTACCGTTTGAGGAGGTCACCGCGCTGCAGCGCAGTCGGGCCAAGGCCGTCAACTTCGGCATTGTCTACGGCATCTCTGCCTTCTCGCTGGCACAGGACATCGGCGTGTTTCAGAGCGAGGCGAAGGCTTATATGGAGGCGTATCTGGAGAAATACGCCGGCGTGCACGCCTATATGAAATCCGTCGTGGAGCAGGCCCGGCAGGACGGCTACGTCAGCACGCTGTTCGGCCGGCGCAGGAGTCTTCCTGAGCTGAAATCCTCCAATTTTCAGCAGCGCGCCTTCGGCGAGCGCGTGGCGCTCAACATGCCCATTCAGGGCACGGCGGCAGATATCATCAAGCTGGCCATGGTCAACGCTGCGCGGCGCCTGCGCGCCGAGCAGCTGCAGGCGCGGCTGATCCTGCAGGTGCACGACGAGCTGATCGTCGAGTCTCCCGTGCAGGAGGCCGAACAGGTCGCCGCCCTGCTCAAGGAAGAAATGGAACAGGCCGTCAGTCTGAGCATCCCGCTGACGGTCGACGTGAAGATCGGGAGCACCTGGGCGGAGGCGCATTGATATGCTCAGCTTTGAAGAGGCAGGAACGATTCTGGACGAGGCGGCGGACGCGCTGCCGGAGGAAATTTTTCAGGGACTCAACGGCGGCGTCAGCCTGCTGCCGCGGCTGGTCACCGACGATGACGGCTTCTGCATCATGGGCCAGTATATCGTCGACTCGATGGGCCGCCGTGTGGAGATTTATTACGGTTCGTTTGAGGACGTCCACGCGGAGGATCCGGACGACGTGGTGGCCTCTGAGCTGCGCAAAACGCTTTATCATGAGCTGACACACCATCTGGAGAATCGCGCCGGAGACCGCAGTCTTGAGCTGTGGGACGCGGCCTATAAGATGGCCGCGCTGGAAGACGCCGAGGCCGAGGCGCGGAATGCCCCGCCGCGCGAACGGGCACTCTGCCGGATCGTTCATGCCCGGCAGGAGCACCTGCCCGAGATGGCACGGCTGGAGCGCCTGTGCTTCTCCGATCCGTGGCCGGAGCGCACGCTGGCGGAAAATCTCACCGACGGATGCCGCAAGCTCTGCCTGGCCGCGCTGGAGGGCGGCGAGCTGCGCGGCTATATTCTGCTGCAGTACGTGCTGGATGAAGCGGAGATCTCCAACGTCGCCGTCGATCCGGATGAGCAGTGCCGCGGCATCGGAGGACAGCTGGTATCGGCTGCGGCCAACATGTGCCGTAAAATGGGCATTCGTCTGATCCATCTGGAGGTGCGCGAATCCAATGAGCCGGCCCGCCGGCTCTACACGCGGCAGGGCTTTGAAATCGCCGGTCGCAGAAAGCGCTATTACCGTTTCCCGAAAGAGGACGCAATCCTTATGACAAAGAGGCTCGAAGCATGATTATTCTCTCAGTTGAAAGCACCTGCGACGAAACCGCCGTCGCCGTCACGGAAAACGGGCGGAACGTCCTGACCGATCAGATCTTCTCCCAGGCCCGCCTGCATGCCGTCTACGGCGGCGTGGTGCCGGAGATCGCCTCCCGCAGCCACGTGGAGGTCATCAGCCAGCTGGCCGACCGCGCCGTCGCCGAGGCCGGCGTCACGCGCGGCGACATCGATGCGGTGGCCGTCTCCTACGCGCCGGGTCTCATCGGTGCGGTGCTGGTGGGCGTCAGCTTTGCCAAGTCCGCCGCGATGGCGCTGGGCGTGCCCATCATTCCGGTGCACCATATCCGCGGCCACATCGCCGCAAACTACATTGCCTTTCCGGAGCTGGAGCCGCCGTTTCTGTGTCTGGCCATTTCCGGCGGCAACACGATGATCGTCGACGTGCGCGATTATACCGACCTGCACGTGCTGGGTGCCACGCGCGACGACGCAGCCGGCGAGTGCTTCGACAAGGTAGCCCGCGTCCTGGGTCTGGGTTATCCCGGCGGCGCGCCGGTCGACCGGCTCTCACAGGGCGGAGACGACAAAAAATACCATTTCCCCATCGGTCACGTCGCGGATCATCCCTATGACATGAGCTTTTCCGGCCTGAAAACAGCCGTCATCAACCTCGTACACGGAGCAGAGCAGCGCGGTGAGGCGCTGGATGTCCCCTCGCTGTGCGCCAGCTTTTCCGCCGCAGTCAGCGCCAGCCTTGTGCCGCGCACCATGGCCGCCGCGCGCGAGCTGGGACGCGAGCGGGTGGCCGTCGCCGGCGGTGTGGCCGCAAATTCCCGCATCCGGCATGATTTTGAAGCCGCCGTGCGCGCTGAGGGAAAGCAGCTGTTTGTCCCGCCCTTGCGCCTGTGCGGCGACAACGCCGCCATGATCGGCTGCCAGGGCTATTATGAATACCGCGCCGGCCATACCGCCGGACCGGATCTGAACGCATACGCAACAATGGAGCTATGATTTTATGGGTATACATGACGGACACCGTGCACGGATGAAACTGCAGATGATGGAACACGGCCTCGACACCATGAACGACCACGAGGTGCTCGAGCTGCTGCTGTATTATGCCATTCCCCGGCGGGACACCAACGAACTGGCGCACCGCCTGCTGGAACATTTCGGATCGCTGGCCGGCGTATTTGAAGCCAGCCCCCGGGATCTGCAGTCCGTCCCCGGCGTGGGTCAGCATGCCGCCTGTCTGCTTCATCTCATTCCGCAGGTCAATCGCCGCTATCTCATTTCCCGGGAAACACGAAGCTGCGGGTGCATCCTCAGCACGGCCGCAGACGTGCGCGACTACGTGCAGGCCCATCTGCTTTACGAGCGCAACGAGGTGGTCTACGCCGTCTGCCTGGATTCCTCCTTCCGCGTCATCAACTGCCGGAAGCTCAGCCAGGGCACGGTCAATGCCGTGGACATCAGCATCCGCATGCTCATCGAGCACGTGCTCAATTGCAACGCCGTCTCCCTGCTGCTGGCGCATAACCATCCGGATGCGCCGGCCTTTCCCTCCGAAGCGGACATTGAGACCACGGTGCGTATCCGCACGGCGCTGGAAAACATCGGCGTCTATCTGCTTGACCACGTCATCATCGGCAGCGACAGCTATCTTTCCTTCTCCGAGAGCGGCTTGCTCTGACCGGCCGGTCCCGCCGCATTGTACATATTTTCCTGCACCGTTCGGAGCATTTGGTTAAAACGTTATGCCAATTTTTCTGGACCTTTCTTCGACCTTATGCTACAATATTCCCAAACATGGGAATTTTTATATTGTCTTCCCATGCAGCGGCACGCCCGATACGGCGCTCCGCTGCTCAGTTTATTTGTTTGGAGGAATGTAAAAATGAACAAGCCGATTTGCAGCAGCGCCGACAAACCCCTTGAGCAGTTTCTGTGCAGCTGCGGAGAAGATACCTCGCATCATCGCATGGTCACCCAGCAGAACAAGTGCGGCTACGGGCTGAGCGGCGTCTGCTGCCGTCTGTGCTCCAACGGCCCGTGTCGTCTCTCTCCGTCCAAGCCGAAGGGTGTGTGCGGCGCGGATGCGGACACCATTGCCTGCCGCGGCTTCCTGCGCTCCGTGGCCGCCGGCTCCGGCTGCTACATCCATGTTGTGGAAAACACTGCAAAGCGTCTGCGTGAGCTGGCACAGGCCCGCATCGCCGACGGCGGCGAGATGCCGCACCCCGAGGCCGTCGCAAAGCTGGCCGGCATTTTGGACATTCCCTGTGAAGGCTCCTGTGCGCAGACCGCGCTGGCCATCGCCGACGCAGTCCTGGCCGACCTGCGCAAGCCTGTCGACGAAAAGATGGAGCTCACTGAAAAGATCGCTTTGCCCAAGCGCTACGAGGTCTGGAAAAAGCTGGGCATTCTGCCTGGCGGCTCGAAGGATGAAATCCTCAACGCCGTCGTCAAGACGTCCACCAATCTCAACTCCGATCCCGTGGACATGCTCTTCCAGTGCCTGCGTCTGGGCATCTCCACCGGCACCTACGGACTGATCCTCACCAACCTGCTCAACGACATCATCATGGGCGCGCCGCAGATCTCGCTCGATCCTGTCGGTCTGCGCGTCGTTGACGCAGACTACATCAACATCATGATCACCGGCCACCAGCAGGCGATGTTCGCCGACCTGCAGGCCACCCTCGAAACCGAGGCCGTCCAGCAGGCCGCGCAGAAGCTCGGCGCAAAGGGCATGCGCATCGTCGGCTGCACCTGCGTCGGACAGGACTACCAGTGCCGCTCCGCCTGCTACAACGGCATCTTCTGCGGCCACGCCGGCAACAACTACACCAGCGAGGCCGTTCTGCTCACCGGCTGTATCGACCTGGTCGTCTCGGAGTTCAACTGCACCATCCCGGGCATCGAGCCGATCTGCGAGAAGCTCGACATTCCCATGCTCTGCCTGGACGACGTTGCCAAGAAGCGCAACGCAAAGCTTCTGCCGTACTCTGATGAAAAGAAGGCCGACATCTCCGCCGAAATCGTCTCCGCCGCCCTTGCCGGCTACAAAAACCGCAAGGCCCAGCTTACCGGCGAGCAGCCCGCTCCCGGCGAAAAGCGTGTCAATCCCATGGCCAATCACGGCTTTGACGGCTCCGTCACCGGCGTGAGCGAGGACACGCTCGTTCAGGTGCTCGGCGGCAGTCTCAAGCCGCTGATCGACGTGATCGTCTCCGGCAAGATCAAGGGTCTGTGCGCCATCGTCGGCTGCTCCAACCTCCGCGCCAAGGGCCACGACGTCTTCAGCGTGGAAATGGCCAAGGAGCTGATCAAGCGCGACATTCTCGTGCTCACCGCCGGCTGCACCAGCGGCGGACTGGAAAACTGCGGCCTGATGAACCTCGACGCCATTGAGCTGGCCGGCGACGGACTCAAGGAGGTCTGCAAGGCGCTGGGCGTGCCGCCCGTGCTGAACTTCGGTCCGTGCCTCGCCATCGGCCGCATTGAGCTGGCCGCCTGCGCGCTGGCCAAGGAGCTGGGCGTCGACCTGCCCCAGCTGCCCGTCGTCATCAGCGCGCCGCAGTGGCTTGAGGAGCAAGCGCTGGCAGACGGCTCCTACGCGCTGGCGCTCGGCTTCCCGCTCCACCTGGCGCTGGCTCCGTTTGTGATCGGCAGCGAAACGGCCGTCTCCGTGCTCACCGAGGGCCTCAAGGAACTCACCGGCGGCCACCTGTTCATCGACACCGAGGTAGCCTCCACCTGCCAGACCGTCGAGGACATCATCCTCGAAAAGCGCAAGGGCCTCGGCCTGTAAGCGAAAGCGAGGGTACAAATCATGTTGATGGATCGTGTTAAGCCACGCGTCGTCCCGGTCGATCCCGACAATCCCGCGATTGTCAAAAATCACGACCTGTGCAGCAAATGCGGACACTGCTATGAGACCTGTGAGAGCGAGATCGGCGTGGCCGCCAAGTTCCGCTTCGGCACGGACGACACCTACAAATGCATTCACTGCGGCCAGTGCGCCGCAAGCTGCCCCGAGCAGGCGCTGACCGGCAAGAGCCAGTATCAGATCGTCAGGACGCTGGTGAAGGACCCGACCAAGGTGGTCGTCTTCTCCACCTCTCCGTCGGTGCGCGTCGGCTTTGCCGACGGCTTCGGCATGGAGCCGGGCACCTTCTCGCAGGATCAGATGGTCGGCGCGCTGCGCCGGCTGGGCGCGGATTTTGTCTTCGACGTCACCTTCTCCGCCGACCTCACCATCATGGAGGAGGGCAGCGAGCTGCTCCGCCGCGTCACCACCGGTCAGGGCGTGCTGCCGCAGTTTACCAGCTGCTGCCCCGCCTGGGTCAAATACATGGAATACTTCCATCCCGACAAGCTGGCGCACCTGTCCTCCGCCAAAAGTCCCATCGGCATGCAGGGCGCCATCATCAAGGGCTATTTTGCCGCGCTCAAGCGCATCGATCCGCGCAAGATCGTCAACGTCGCCGTCACGCCGTGCACGGCCAAGAAGTTTGAGATCACGCGCGAGGAGCTGTGCGACGCCGGCAAGTTCCTCGGTCTGCAGGAGACCATGCGCGATAACGACTATGTGATCACCACGCGCGAGCTGGTGCAGTGGTGCCGCGAGGAGGGCCTCAAGCTGGAGGATATCCAGCCCTCGAAGTTCGACAGCGTGCTCGGCGAGGGCACCGGCGCCGGCATGATTTTCGGCAACACCGGCGGCGTGATGGAGGCCGCGCTGCGCGCAGCCTACACGCTCGTGGAAAAGAAGCAGCCGCCTGCGGACTTCTTCCGTCTGCAGCCCGTCCGCGGTCTGGCCAACCGCAAGGTGGCCGAGGTCACCATCGGCGGCGTTCGCCTGAAGGCCTGCGTGCTCTACGGAACAGCCGAGGCAGAGCGTTTTCTCAGCGAGGACATGAGCGGCTATCACTTCGTGGAAGTGATGACCTGCCCCGGCGGCTGCATCGGCGGCGCGGGCCAGCCCAACTGCGGCGTCACCCCCGTGCCCGACGACGTGCGCGCCAAGCGCATCGCCAGCCTCTACGCAGCCGACGAGCGCGCCGAGCGCCGCAACTCGATCGACAATCCCGAAATCACCGACCTCTACGAAAAATTCCTCGGCGAGCCGCTCAGCGAACGCGCCGAGCAGCTGCTGCACACCACCTATCACGCCAGATGATCCGCAGCGATTCCCAAAAGCAAAGAACGCGCCGCCCTGCCGGGCGGCGCGTTCTTTGCAATCGGCAGGAGTTTTTCACAAGCGTTTCCGCCCGCCGCCGTGGAAATTGATGGAAAACCACGGCAGATTTCTTATCGTCTTTTGTCCAATGCTGTGGTAAACTGAGTATAATTTGTTTTAAGGAGGCGTTGTTCATGCGCATCGGTATTTACGGCTACGGCAACCTTGGAAAGGGCGTGGCACTCTCCGTCCGGCAGAACGCGGACCTGGAGCTGGCCGCCATCTTCACGCGCCGCCCGCCTGAGCAGCTCAAGCAGCAGAATCCGGAGCTGCCCTTCGTTTCAGCAAGCGAGATCAACAACTGGAAGGACCGTATCGACGTGCTCGTCATCTGCGGCGGCAGCGCCACCGACCTGCCCGGCATGACGCCCGCGCTGGCAGAGCATTTTCATGTCATTGACAGCTTTGACACGCATGCCAACATCCCCGCACACTTTGACGCAGTAGACACGGCCGCCCGCGCCGGCGGCCGGCTGGGCCTGATCTCCGCCGGCTGGGATCCCGGCGTGTTCTCTCTCATGCGCACCTATGCCGGCGCATTTTTGCCCGACGGCTGCGTCAATACTTTCTGGGGACGCGGCGTCAGCCAGGGCCATTCCGACGCCGTGCGCCGCATCGACGGCGTGCTCGACGCCCGGCAGTACACCCTTCCCGTTCCGGCTGCGCTGGAGGCCGTACGCAGCGGGGACGCCCCGGAGCTGACGACACGCCAGCGCCATACGCGCGAATGCTTTGTCGTGGCCGCCGAGGGAGCCGACCGCGCCCGCATCGAGCACGAAATCGTCACAATGCCCAATTATTTTGACGAATACGACACGACGGTGCATTTCATCACGGCCGAGGAGATGGCGCGCGACCACGCTGCGCTGCCGCACGGCGGCTTCGTCATCCGCACCGGCCGCACCGGCGCGCAGCACGAGCACCGCCACGTCATGGAGCTGCGCCTGCAGCTGGATTCCAACCCCGAGTTCACCGCCAGCGTACTGACCGCCTGCGCCCGCGCAGTCTGGCGCATGGCCGCGCAGGGCCGCACCGGCTGCATCACCATGCTGGATATTCCCCCGGCCCTGCTCAGCCCGCTGCCGGCGGAGGAGCTGCGCGCGCATCTGCTCTAAGCCCGGGAAATTTCCGGAAAAGCGAAAATTCTTCTTGAAAAGCGGAGTATGGTGTGCTATTATATTTTTTGCTATGTGAATTGTGCGCGGACTTCCGCTTAAATCGAAAGGATTGAACAAAATGAATCTCGCTCTCACCATTATCCAGCTGCTCTCCTGTCTGTTTCTGATCGTCGTCGTCCTGCTCCAGTCCGGCAAGAGCGCGGGCCTGTCCGGCGCCATCTCCGGCGGCGCGGAGACCTTCCTTTCCAAGGGTAAGGCGCAGACGCTTGACACCAAGCTTGCCAAGATGACCAAGTGGGTCGCGCTGCTGTTCGTCATCCTGACGGTCGTGCTCAATATTCTGTAAAATTGCGTTTCCGTGCGCCCCAGGCAAGGCCTGGGGCGTTTTTTTGTGCAGACGTCCCCGCCGCCGGTATTTGACATTCCCGGCGTTCTGACTTAAAATAGGATATCATTGTGCGTTTTACCGCGCGACAGAAAGGAGACCGTATGAGGCGCCGAAGCATGCCCCCGGGGCTTATCATCATTTTGTGCTTTCTCTGCGTGATCGGGCTTGGATCGCTCCTGCTGTCGTTTCCGTTTGCGCAAACCGGCGCGGTAAGGCTGTCCTACCTCGACGTGCTCTTCACCGCAACGAGCGCCACCTGCGTAACGGGCCTGACCGTGGCAAGCACGGCGGAGGCCTTCAGTGGCTTTGGTCAGGCCGTGCTGTTGTGCCTGATCCAGATCGGCGGTCTGGGCGCCGCCGCTCTGGGCATCCTCGTTACAATGGCCGTGCGCCGGCACATCAGCCTTAAGGACGCCGTGCTCCTGAAGGAATCGTGGAACATCGTCAGCCTCAGCGACCTGTATCACCTCATCCGTCGGGTTCTGTTGCTCACCATCAGCTTTGAAGCCGTGGGCGCGGCGCTGAGCCTGTGCTTCTTTGCTCGACACATGCCGTTTGGCCGGGCCGTTTGGGTCAGTGTATTTCATTCCGTATCCGCTTTCAACAATGCCGGCTTTGATCTGGTCGGCCCCAACAGCCTGACGGTATACGGCGATGCGCCGATGCTCAACCTCGTCACCATCGGACTGATTCTCTTCAGCGGGCTGGGCTATCTTGTGCTGATTGACCTCATCACACCGCACCACGGCTTCCGTCAGTTCAGCCTGCAGTCAAAGGTCGTGCTGTGCACGACGGGATTCCTGCTCGTCGGCGGCACGCTGCTGCTGCGTCTGACCGAGCACATCAGCTGGATGGGCGCGCTGTTTCAGTCCGTCACCTGCCGCACGGCCGGCTTTTGCACCTGGGATCTCACGCAGTTCTCCCCTGCGGGCCTGATGGTGATGTGCCTGCTGATGTTTGTCGGTGCGTCTCCCGGCTCCACCGGCGGCGGAACCAAAACCACCACGCTGTTCGCCCTGCTGCTGGCCCTGCGCTCGGCAGCCACAGGCCGGCCCGCGCAGGCCTTCCGGCGCAGGGTGCCGGACGAGCTGATCTCGCGGGCGTTCGTGGTATCGTTTTCCGGCGCGCTGGTGCTGTTTGTATGCACGCTGCTGCTCAGCGTGCTCAACCCGGCATTGGATTTCATGACCGTACTGTTTGAGTCGGTCTCTGCCTTCTCCACCTGCGGACTGAGCCTTTCGGCCACGCCCCTGCTCACATCCGCCTCGCATATCATTCTCATCGTCACCATGTTCATCGGCCGTGTCGGCCCGCTCACCATTGCAACGCTGTGGGCCTACCGCTGCACCCCCGCCTTCCGCTATACGGAAGAGAGCTTCACCATCGGCTGACGGAAGGAGGAAACCATGAAAAAAAAGAAAAAACCGCAGGACATCTTCGGCGTGATCGGGCTGGGCCGCTTCGGTCTGTGCCTGGTCGGAGAGCTGGCACGCTCCGGCGCGGAGGTGCTGGCCGTCGACCGCAACCCGAACCTGGTGCGCGAGGCGCGGGAGTTTACCGAATTTGCCTACGTCGCCGCAGACTATACAAAGGATACGCTCTCGCAGATGGGCATTCCCAACTGCAGCACCGTCGTCATCTGCATTGACGACCGGCTCGACACCAGCCTGCTGGCCACGCTCAACGTGCTCAATCTGAATGTGCAGAACGTATATGTCAAGGCCATCAGCCCTGAGCATGGAGAGCTTGCCGCCAAAATCGGCGCTGAAGTGGTCTATCCCGAGCGGGACATGGGCGTACGTCTGGCCAAAAAACTGCAGGCAAACTCGGTGATGGAATACATCTCTCTCTCCAACGACATCGACATATCCGAATACCCCGTTCCCCACACATTGGTGGGGAAGCGCGTGGCAGACTGCGGCCTGCGCAGCCAATACTGTCTGAATATCATCGCGATTCAGCATGACAGCGACACCACGGTCTCCATCGACCCGTGCCGCGTCTTTCAGGCGGAGGACACCCTCGTACTCATCGGAAAATCAAGCGATCTGCACCGCTTTGAAAACGACCTCTGCTGAAGGCAGGGAAAGGAGCTTCCATGACAGACATGAATCTCGACCTCTGCACCCGCTCCGCGGCGCAGATCATCGGCTGCAGCCCCGAGGGCGTCACCGTCTGTGCCTCGGCCGCACGCATCTCCACCATGCAGGGTACAGCGCTGGAGCTGTTCGAGCGCTCCAGAGAAAAGACCAACAACGTCGCGCTGGTGCAGAAGGTGCTCGCCTCCGGACACAAATCCGTGATGGAGCACTGCTGCTTTAATCTGGCGTTCAATAACGTCTCCATCTTTGCCGAGCAGTTTATCATTGAGTTTCGTCTGGCGTCGTACACGGTGAAATCCCGCCGGTACGTCGACTTCGGCGGGATGGGCTATTACGTTGACGAAGCCGCCCCCGACGCGCTGCAGACACTGACGCGCGAGACTGCCGAAGCGCTCTTTGCGCGCTACAGCCGGCTGCTGGAGCTGGGCATTCCGAAGGAGGATGCGCGCTTCGTGCTGCCGTACTGCGCATACAGCAACTTTTTCTGCACCTGCAACGCGCGCGAGCTGCTGCATATGATCTGCTCCATGCAGTGGGGCCGCGGCCGGGTCTATCCGGAAATCGCCGCGCTGGGCGCACAGCTGGCCGCGCAGTTTGAGGCATACTTCCCCGGCGTTCTTGCCGGAGAGGCCGCCGCCTATGCAGCCGAGCCGGTACCCGAGGCGGGTATCCCGCTTGCCGCGCCGCAACCGGCACGCTGCACCGTCTCGCTGCCGGCACACAGCGCCGCCCCCGACGCGCTACTGCAGGCCGCCTATGAGATCAGCGGAACTGCGCCCGACGCCATGCATCGCACCACGCGCCCGCGCGAGCTGGAGCTGCTCCACTTCACCTACCGCATCGGCGGCATCTCGCTGGCCGCCGTCACACATCTGGTACGCCACCGGATGCAAAGCGTGCTCATCCCGCCGGTGCAGCGCGCCGCGCTGGAGGCACGCTACGTCCTGCCCGAAAGCGTATCTGCGCTGCCGGAGGCGCTGGCACTCTACCGCGGCGCATTCGAGCTGGCAGGCGAGGCTGCAAAACAGGCCCTGAACCTGGGAGCGGCAGAGCAGGCGTTGGTCTATTTTGCCCTGAGCGGCCATACGCTCCATGTGATCACCGATATGAACGGCCGCGAGCTGATGCACTTCTGCCGCCTGCGCACCTGCACCCGCGCCCAATGGGAGATTCGCAAAATTGCGCTGGAGATGCTCCGCCAGGCACGCGCCGCCGCCCCGGGGGCCGTGCAGGGCTTCGGCCCGGCCTGCTACAGCCTCGGACGCTGTACGGAGGGCCGCATGTGCTGCGGCCATGCGGACGAGGTCGCCGCGCAGATCGATTCTCTTTAAAATACCGCTCGTCCCGGCACGCCGCGCTCCCTCCGGAGCAGCGGCGTGCCGTTTTTTTGTGCCGGAGCATATGCCGGAACTACTGCTTTGGGACCGTTTTTGCTCCTTCCCATTTGACAAATTTTGGAAAAAGGAGCATGATTGTTGTGGAATGAACGTTCTATACAGAACAAATGCTGCATCCGGCCATCCGGCACACGGACTGCCCTTGCAGCGCATATCCATTTTACGGGCCGGACGCGGCAAAGATGCGTGCAGCCCGCCGCATCCTCAAAAAAACTACCAAAAACCGGAGTGCGACATTTATGGCAGCAGTGGGAAAACTGGACACCAGAAGCAAGCTCATCCGAACGGCCTGCGCCCTGTTCAACAAGCGCGGCTACAACGCCACCGGCATCAGCGAAATTCTGCGCACCTGTGAGACCTCCATCGGCTCGCTCTACTATCATTTCCCCGGAGGAAAGGAAGAGCTGGGCGTCGAAGCCATCCGTTATGCCGCCGATCTGATCGTCGCCCGCATTTCCCGCATTCTTTCCGCGCACAAACGCACCATCGACGGCGTATGCGCCTGCCTGGCAGACAGTGCCGACCACCTGGACACACTTGGCTCGGAAAACGGTCTGCTGGTCGCGCTGGTCGCGCTGGAGACCTATCAGTCCAACGAACAGATCCGCAACGCCTGCCGCGACGTATTCGACCGCATTCAGGCCCTGCACGTCCAGCATATGATTGCAGAAGGCTATGCTTCTGAGGCGGCTCAGGAGATCAGCAGCTTCATCCTGTCCGTCAACGAGGGGGCCATCATGCTGAGCGTCAACAGCGGCACGGGCGAGCCGCTGCGCGCCGCCGCGCGTCAGCTGCGGCGCATGTATGACGCTCTGCCGCACCCCGCCGACTGAAGCGCTCCGCAGCCGTCGGGAGCCTTACTATGTTATAATTTTTTTGAAACAGGAGGAAACCCGCCATGAGTAAAAACACAGCGAAGGAAACGGTCCAGGCGTTTGCGCTCAAGCAGGCGCTCCGCTACGTAGAAGGAAACCCCGAGGAGAATCTCCCCAGGCTTGCAGAGCTTGCAGACAAGCTGCTGCCGGAAGGCATGTACCCTGCCCAGCGCAAGGCCATTCTGGACGCCGTCGAGTCCAGGGGAAACTGGTATCAGCTGATGCTGCGGTTTTTCGAGCTGGATCCCGGCGTGCGCAAAACCTTTTTTGAAAACTTCATCTTCAACGCCAGCATCCGGGGCGGCGCACGACAGCAGGAACTGGCCCGCAAATACGACTGCAATATTCCCTGGGCCATTCTGCTCGACCCCACCTCCGCCTGCAACCTGCGCTGCACCGGCTGCTGGGCCGCGGAATACGGCCACCAGCTCAACCTGAGCCTGGAGGACATCGACTCCATCATCCGCCAGGGCAAGGAGCTGGGCGTCTATATGTATATCTACACCGGCGGCGAGCCGCTCGTGCGCAAAAAGGACCTCATCCGCCTGTGCCAAGACAGACAAACAGCGGCGGCAGACCTCAAAAGGTCTGCCGCCGCTTTGACTTTTCTTTGGGGATCTCAGATCCGCGCCACGCCGGTGTCGCGTGCAGCCTGCGCCACAGCCTTCGCCACAGCCGGGCCAACACGCGGATCAAACGCCGCGGGAATGATGTATTCTGCCGTCAGCTCGTCCTCTCCGATCAATTCTGCCAGCGCGCGGGCCGCAGCCAGCTTCATCTCCTCATTGATCTCGCTGGCGCGCACGTCAAACGCGCCGCGGAAGATGCCCGGGAAGGCCAGCACGTTGTTGATCTGGTTGGGATAGTCGCTGCGCCCGGTGGCGACCACGGCCGCGCCTGCCGCCTTCGCCTCGTCCGGAAAGATCTCCGGGGTAGGATTGGCACAGGCAAACAGGATGGCGTCCTTCGCCATCGTGCGCACCATCTCGCCCGTCACCATCTTCGGCGCGGAAACACCGATGAACACGTCGGCCCCCACCAGCATGTCCACCAGCGTGCCGGCGCGCTTTTCACGGTTGGTCCGGCGGGCCATGTCCTCCTTGTAGGGATTCATGCCCTCGGGGCGGCCCTCCCAGATCGCGCCGCGCCGGTCGCACAGCACGATGTCCGCAAAGCCCGCCGACAGCAGCAGCCGCGCAATGGAGATGGCCGCCGCGCCCGCACCGTTGATGACCACACGCACGTCCTCGCGGCGCTTACCCACCACGCGCAGCGCGTTGGTCAGGCCGGCCAGCGTGATGATAGCCGTACCGTGCTGGTCGTCGTGAAACACCGGGATGTCGCACTTTTCCTTGAGCTTTTCCTCGATCTCAAAGCAACGGGGCGCGGCAATGTCCTCGAGGTTGATGCCGCCGAAGCTGCCGGAAATGAGATAGATCGTGTTGACGATCTCGTCGACGTCCTTGCTGCGGATGCACAGCGGGAAGGCGTCCACCCCGCCGAAGGACTTGAACAGCACGCATTTGCCCTCCATCACCGGCATGCCGGCCTCGGGACCGATGTCGCCCAGACCCAGCACCGCCGTGCCGTCGGTCACGACCAGACACAGGTTCCACCGGCGCGTGAGCGTGTAGCTCTTGTCCGGATCCTTCTGAATTTCCAGGCAGGGGCGTGCAACGCCCGGCGTGTAGGCAAGCGACAGATCCTCGCGGCCGTCGACCGGCACGCGGGAGACCACCTCAATTTTGCCCTGCCACTGCTCGTGCAGGCGCAGGGATTCGCTGGCATAATCCATGTGCGTTCCTCTTTCTCTCAAAATATCGCAGTCCGGCTGAAATTCACCGGAGCATTGCTTCAAATTCTTCCTCGCTGAGCACCGTCACGCCCAGCGTACGGGCCTTCTCCAGCTTGGAGCCGGGATTCTCCCCGGCCAGAACATATGCCGTCTTCTTCGACACCGAGCCGGACACCTTGCCGCCGAAGCGCTCGATGACGGCAGCCGCCTCGTCGCGCGTGTAGCCCGAAAGCGTGCCGGTGAGCACGAACGTCTTGCCCAAAAAGCGGCTGTCGGTCTGCTCCTCGCGGCTGGAAAAATCCACGCCCGCCTCGCGCAGCAGCCGGATCTGGTGCTGCGACTGGGGGCTGGCCAGCCAGTCGAGCAGAAAGCCCGCCGTGATCGGCCCGATGTCATCGATGGCCGTCAGCTGCTCGGCCCCGGCCTGCATCAGCTCGTCGAGCGAGGCAAAGCGCCGGGCCAGCACCTTGGCCGCCTTCTGCCCCACCTGCCGGATGCCGAAGGCGCACAGCAGGCGCGCAAGGCCGCGGCCGCGGCTTTCGTCGATGGCACGGATGAGGTTTTCGGCAGACTTTTCTCCCATGCGGTCGAGCGCTGCCACATCCTGCGCCCGCAGATAATACAGCTCCGCCGGCGAACGGATCAGCCCGGCCTGAATGAGACTCTCACACACAGACAGGCCCAGCCCCTCGATATCCATCGCCTCGCGCGAGGCAAAGTGCGCAATGTGCCGCAGCAGCTGCGCCGGGCACTCCGCGCCCGTGCAGCGCACAGCGGCTCCGTCCTCGTCGCGCACCACCGGCGCGCCGCACTCGGGACACACCTGCGGCAGCACAAAGGGGACCGTCCCTTCCGGACGGCGCGACCGATCCACCGACACGACCTCCGGAATAATCTCACCCGCCTTCTGCAGCAGCACCGTGTCGCCGATGCGCACGTCCAGCCGGTCGATGAAGTCCTGATTGTGCAGCGTGGCGTTCGTCACCGTCGTGCCCGCCAGACGTACCGGCTCGACCACCGCCTTCGGCGTAAGCACGCCCGTCCGCCCCACCTGCACCACAATGTCCACCACGCGGCTCGGCTTCTGCTCGGGCGGATATTTATAGGCCACGGCCCAGCGCGGCGCCCTGGCCGTGCTGCCGAGCGCAGCGCGGGCAGCCAGATCGTCTACCTTCACCACCGCGCCGTCCAGCTCGAACGGAAACGCCCCGCGCATCTCGCCGATGCGGGCGATCTCCGCACAGCAGGCGTCCGCCCCCGTGCACACCGCGTGCGGCACGACGGGAAAGCCCATCTGCGCCAGCGCGTCGAGCGTCTCTGCGTGGGAGGTATAGTCCCGACTGGCGCTCTGGATGTTGAAGCAGACAATGTCCAGGCAGCGCTGCGCGGTCACGGCCGGGTCGAGCTGGCGCATGGAGCCGGCAGCCGCGTTGCGCGGATTGGCCAGCAGCGCTTCGCCGTTGATCTCGCGCTCGGCGTTGAGCCGGGCAAACGTGTCGCGCGCCATGTACACCTCGCCGCGCACCACCAGATGCTCCGGCGCGTCCTTCAGGCGTCCGGGCAGGCTGCGGACGGTTCGAAGGTTTTCCGTGACGTCCTCGCCGGTCTGCCCGTCGCCGCGCGTTGCGCCGCGGACAAACACGCCGTTTTCGTATTCCAGCGCCATCGACAGCCCGTCGATCTTCGGCTCGACCGTAAAGCGCGTTTGTCCGGCAGCCTCCATGCGCGCGACAAAGTCCTGCACCTCCTGCACGGAAAACACATCCGTCAGACTCTCAAGCGGGACGGCGTGACGCACCGGGGCAAACTGCTTCGACGGCGCGCCGCCCACCTTCTGCGTCGGCGAGCCGGGTACGATCAGCTCCGGATGCGCCGCCTCCAGCGCGCGCAGGCGGCGCATGAGCGCGTCGTATTCAAAGTCGGAGATGACCGGCGCGTCGTGATTGTAATACAGGTCTGCGTGGTAGGCAATGGTATCGCGCAGCTGTTGGATTTCCTGTTCAGGGGTCATGCTCTGCCTCCGTTTCTCCGTAATGTAAATAGGTCTGCGGCACGCTGCCGACAATGACGGTTTCCGCAATGAGCACCGGACAGGACACACGCGTGTCCGCCGTGCTCCATGGCAGCAGCACCGTCACATCCACGTCCACCTCCATCAGGATCTGGTGGCGCGTCTGGTTGATGCCGGCTGCCGTCAGCTCGTTGCGGATCTCCACATGAGACGAGGTCAGCGGCACGATCTTCACCGTCACCGGCGGCCCCTTGCCCAGCAGGAAGGTGCTGCCCAGCAGGTTGCCCAACGGCAGCACAACGTCCATTGTGCCGCGCTCGGTGGCCGTGACGACCTCCTTGAGGATCTCCGAGGACAGGGCGTTGATCTCGTTCATATTGGTCGTCAGCGCAGTGACTGCGCCGGCAGTGTCCTGCTCGAGCGAGACGAATGCATCATAGCTGTATTCACCCAGATCCATGCAGCGCCCCACCGCATCGTTGACGGCGTAGATGAGTACGTCGCTGACGGTGGACAGGGCCATATCCGTCGTCAGCCGGCGCAGATAGCGTATGACCTGAAACAGAAACGCGCCCAGCAGCACCAGCAGCACCAGCACGCGCAGCAGCCGGCACGTTTTCCGCCGCATCGGCGGCGTATAATACCGCACGGGATCACCCCCCGTGCAGTATACGCGGCAGGGTCAGTCCATCATTTCCGCCAGCGCCAGCAAAATGCCGAGCCGGCCGGATTCATAGGTCAGCCCGCCCTGCAGATAGCCGGTGTACGGCGGCTTCATCGGGCCGTCGCACGACAGCTCGATCGACGCGCCCTGCACGAATGCGCCGGCCGCCATGATGACCTCGCAGTCGTACCCCGGCATTTTCCACGGCTCGGGCGTGACAAAGCTGTCGACCGGCGCGCCGTGCTGAATACCGCGGCAGAAGCGGCGCAGCTTATCTCCGTCGCCGAAGCAGATCATCTGAATGATGTCGTTTCGCTCCTCAAAGGGGCCGGGCGAGCTTTCCAGGCCGAAGCGCTGCAGCATGGCCGCGCAGAACGCCGCCGTTTTCAGCGCCTGCGCCACCGTGTGCGGAGCCAGAAACAGGCCCTGATACAGCGTGCGATAGCCGGCCTCCTCGCTGCCGCACTCACCGCCGATGCCCGGCGAGGTCAGCCGAAAGGCCGCCCGCTCCACCAGGTCGGCACGCCCTGCGACATAGCCGCCTGTCGGAGCCAGGCCGCCGCCGGGATTTTTGATGAGCGAGCCGGCGATCAGGTCGGCCCCCAGCATGGTCGGCTCAGTCGTACCGACAAACTCGCCGTAGCAGTTATCGCACACACACACCGTCTCCGGCGAAATTTCCTTCACGCAGCGGCAGATTTCGCCGATCTCCTCTGACGAGAGTGCGCGCCGCTGCCCGTAGCCGCGGCTGCGCTGGATGGTGACCGCTGCCGGACGGATGCGCCGCACGGCCTCAGCGATGGCCGGCAGATCCGCCCCGCCGTCGGCGGCCAGCTCCACCTGTGCATAGTCCACGCCGTAAAAGCGCAGCGAGCCGAAGGCGTCGCCCTGAATGCCGATGGCCTCGCGCAGCGTGTCATACGGCGCGCCGGTCACCGACAGCAGCGTGTCGCCCGGGCGCACCGCGGCAAACAGCGAGGCGGTGATGGCATGCGTGCCGTTGACGAAGCTGCGGCGCACCAGCGCGGCCTCCGCGCCGAACACGCGCGCCCAGATGCGGTCGAGCGTGTCGCGCCCGCGGTCGTCATAGCCATAGCCTGCCGTGCCGGCAAACAACGTGTCGGACACGCGCTCCTCCTGAAAGGCCTCCAGCACGCGCTGTGTGTTTTTCGAGGCGACCTCGTCGATGTGCGCAAACACGCCGGCCAGCTCCTGCTCGGCCTGACGCGCCTGCTCATACAGGGATGCGGGGATTTCCGAAAACTTCATGGTCTTCTGTGCTCCAGTTCGTTTACAATGGATTTAAAAGTGTTTCCGCGTTCCTCAAAGTTGCGGAAGTGATCAAAGGAAGAGCAGGCCGGGCTGAGCAGCACGGTATCGCCCGGCTCGGCGTCTGCCGCCGCGGCCAGCACCGCCTGACGGAAATCGTCGATCACCGTCACCGGCAGCCTTTTCGGGTCATATCCCGGCGCGGCGTACACCGCCGCGGCAATGGCCTGCGCCGTCTCGCCCGTGAGGTACAGACGCTTGACGCGCTGCACGATCTCTTCGGCCAGCCCGTCAAAGCGCAGATGCTTGTCGTGTCCGCCGGCGATGAGAATGAGCTTCTTGTCGAAGGCGCGCAGACCGGCGATGGTGCGCGTAGGGCTGGAGGCAATGCTGTCGTTGCAGAAGTCGACGCCCTCAAGCGTGCGTACCTGCTCGAGCCGGTGCGCCACGCCGCCGAAGCTGCGCGCCACCGCGCGGCAGGCCTCCGCGTCCGCCAGGCCCTGCACAGCGGCGAAGGCGGCCATGCAGTTGGAAACGTTGTGCTCGCCCGGCAGGCGGATCTCGGAAGCCGGCAGCAGCCGCTCCCGCCGCCCGTCTTCCGCGCGCCAGAGCACGCCGTCGTCCAGCCATACGCCGTTTTCCACCGGACCGCCGCGGCCGAACCACCGCACCTGTCCCGGCGATTGCGCAGCAAACGAAGCGCACAGCGGGTCCTCCCGGTTAAGCACCAGGCAGTCCCCCGGCCTCTGATGGCGGAAAATCTGCTTTTTGGCCGTGATGTAGTCATCCAGATCGGGATGAATGTCCAGATGGTTGGGCGACAGGTTCGTAATGAGCGCCGTGTCCGGCCTGCAGTCCATACTGTGAAGCTGAAAGGACGACAGCTCCAGCACCGCCGCGTCCTCCGGCCGCATGTCCGGGACCTCGCTGAGCAGCGGACGGCCGATATTGCCGCCCAGATGCACGCGCCGTCCGGCAGCACGCAGCGTCTCGGCGATCAGCGTGGAGGTGGTGGTCTTCCCGTCCGACCCCGTCACGGCGATCGTCCGGCAGGGGCACACGGCAAAAAACGCCTCCATCTCACTGGTAATGCGCACGCCGCGCTGCGCCGCGCGCATCAGCGCCGGGTGCACCGGCAGCAGACTCGGCGCGCGGAACAGGACGTCACAGTCGAGCGTGTCGAGATACTCCGCGCCCAGCTGCAGCACAGCCCCGCGCGCCTGCCATTCGTCCGCCTGCGCGCCGAGCTGGGCCCGGCTGCGCCGGTCGTGTACCGAGACGGACACGCCCGCCTCCAGCAGCAGCCGGATCAGCGGCACGTTGCTCACGCCCGCGCCCACCACGGCCACACGTTTTCCGACCAGCGCAGAAAGATATTCGGATAATGTCAAATCATTCACCTCACAGCCGCGTCGTCTGACAGCGGAGCGCACATGGAAGCGGCCGGAACGCGCGTTCTCCTGTCAGCCGGCGCTATCTGAATATTATAACCCACCGCCCATTCAAATTCAACAAATATATTGACGGCCGGGCGCGATCCTGCTAAAATACTTGCGCGAGTATGCCGAACGGTCGCGGGTGCAGGCCGAAAGGCCGCATCTGAGGAAAGTCCGGGCTTCATAGGGCAGGATAACGGGTAACACCCGCCAGGGGCGACCCTCGGACAAGTGCAACAGAGAGATACCGCCGCGCTCCGTGCGCGGTAAGGGTGGAAAGGCGAGGTAAGAGCTCACCCGCCGGCTGGAGACAGTTCGGCGCTGTAAACTCTATCCGAAGCAACGCCGTGGAGGGACATATGGCCGGCCCGGCCGTCCCGGGGAGGCGGCTTGAGCGCATCGGCAACGGTGCGTCGAGATAGATGACCGTTTAAGACAGAACCCGGCTTACAGACATACTCGTACCAAAACGCCAGACCGGCTGCGCCGGTCTGGCGTTTTGGCTGTCCGGACGCCTCTGCGCGCCGGAGGCGCGCGTTTTCTCCGGGCGATGCACGGCGTCTGTCTGCCAAACCCAGCACGGCAATCCCACATCCCGCAGCACGCCGTGATATCCCTTCGCCGGAAAAACTGCGGAAGGAACGCCAGGCTCCGTATACTTTTCCTGAGTAACGGTATAATTCCGGCCGGAAATATGAACAATATGTTAAAAGTTAAAAAATACACAAATTTTCATGCTTTGCTCTGCTGAAAAATCGCAGAAACACACCTTGCCTTTTCCTTCCAACACACTTATAATTGTGCTAATCGTTTATTTTCATAATGGGGGAGATTTTTATTTTCCCGTAAGGAGGCGCTGCAATGTACGTGTTAACCTTTGTGCTGTGGCTCATCCTGAACGCCAGACTCACATGGGAGGTGGCGGGGATGGGACTTGTGCTCACGGCGCTCTTCGGCGTGTTTTTCGGCTGTTTTCTGGACTACCGGCCCCGGAATGAGCTGCGTGCCTGGCGGCGTTTCTTCCTGATGCTGGGATACGTCGGCCTGCTGATCCGGGAGGTCATCAAGTCCAACCTCGCCATGATCGACATCGTCTGGGACAAAAGCGTGCCCGTCGCGCCGACGCTCATCACCTTTGACGTGCCGTTGCAGACGCGCTTCTGCCGGATGCTGCTGGCCAACTCCATCACCCTCACACCCGGCACCATCACCGTCTCTGTGGACGGCAGCCGCTTCACGGTGCATTGTCTCAGCCGCAGCATGATCGAGGGCATTGAAAGCGGCGGCATCGCCCGTCTGCTCGGAAAAATGGAGGCCGTATGATGGACAGATATTATCACATGCTTTACACCGTGGTGCTGCTTGGCCTCGGTGTGGGGCTGCTGCTGGCGCTCATCCGCTCCATCCGCGGCCCGCGCGTGGCCGACCGCATCATCGGCGTCAACCTCATCGGCACGCTGGGGGCGCTCTGCATCGTTCTGCTGGCGCTGCTGCTGGAGGAGGGCTTCATCATCGACGTGGCCCTCATCTACTGTCTGGTGAGCTTTCTTGCCGTGATCGTGCTGGCACGCATCTATATTTCCACAGAAGCTGCAAAGCAGCGTCTGCAGGAAGCGGAGAAGCAGGAGGACGGCTATGAGTAATGTCTGGGACGTGATCCGCTTTATTCTGGCCGCAGTGCTGATGCTCTTCGGCCTGTTTGATATCCTCACCGGCATTGCGGGCACCTTCCGCTTCCGCTATGCCGTCAACCGCATGCATACGGCCGCCACAGTGGACAGTCTCGGCACGCTTTCACTGGTGCTGGGCGTGCTCGTCGCAGTCGGGTGGGACGCATCGCTCACCCTCAAGCTGATCTTGCTGGTCGCCTTCCTGTGGCTGACCAGCCCGCTGTGCGCGCACATGGTGGCCCGGCTCGAGCTGTGGACCAATGACGAGCCGGAGCGGCATATGACCGTTGAGCAGACGTCGGAGGGCGTCTGCGGCGTTCCCGAACGGAAGGAGGACAACACATGAGCGGACTGGAACTGTTTGCCATCCTGCTTCTGGTTCTGATGGCTGTCTGCGCCATTGCGGTGGTTTTCATCCGCAGGCTGCTCTCAGCCGTGATCGTCTATTCCATTTTCGGCGTTCTGATGTCGATCATGTGGCTGCTGCTGGAGGCGCCGGATCTGGCCATCACCGAGGCCGCCGTCGGCGTCGGCATCAGCGGCATGCTGTTCTTCATCCTGCTGCGGCGCATCCATAAGGTGGACCGGCAGAGAAAGGAGGACCCGACCGATGAATGAACCCCGCTCCCCCGGTTTTGTCGCCAAATGGAAGCGCTGGCGCAAAGGCTCGCCCGAGCTGCTGCGTGATCTGCAGTGTGAGGCGCTGCCGCACATGCACCCGGATCGCCGCGCCAAATACGGCTGGGAGGACCGGCCAAAGGCCCCCATCTCCGCGCAGGACCGAAAGCGCCTGCGCAGCATTTACCGGTCCCTCGCCATCGTAGCCTGCTCGGTCATCTTCCTGTTTTTCCTGGCCACGGCGCTGACGCTGCCGCGCGTCGGCGACCCTGACGCGCCGGCCATGAACGAGGTGGTCGACCGTTATCTCAACGACAGCATGGAGGAAACCGGCGTGGTCAACACCGTGGCCGGCGTCATCCTCAGCTATCGTGCCTTCGATACGCTGGGCGAGGCGCACGTGCTGTTTTCCGCACTGGCTGCCGTGATGATCCTGCTGGAGACGCACGCCGTCACAAAGCGCACAAAGCAGGAGCGTCTGCTGCAGCGCGTCGTCTGGGGCGCGCAGGGCGACCCCATCATGCAGGAGGTCACGCGCATTCTCTTCCCCGCCGTGGCGCTCTTTGGCATTTACGTCATTTTCAACGGCCACCTGTCTCCCGGCGGCGGCTTCTCCGGCGGCACCGTCTTCGGCGCCTGCCTGATTCTGCATTCGATCGCCTTCGGCGACGACGAGACGCGCCGCTTCTTCAGCGAACGCATCTTCCTCATCGTCAAGGTCAGCACCCTGCTGGTCTACAGCATCGTCATGTTCGCCTTTTTCTTCACCGGGGCAAACGGCCTGCCCTGGGCCTTCCCGCTCGGCACGGTGGGCAACATTTTCAGCTCCGGCCACATTCTGCTCGTCAACATTGTAGTCGGTTTTGAGGTTGCCTGCACGATGTACGGCATGTACTCGATGTTTGAAAGGGGGCATGTCTGATGCTGGAACTGCTCCGCTCCAATTACATTGAATGCTTTGCCATGTTCCTGTACGCCGTCGGCCTGTTCACGCTGATCCTCGACAAAAATCTGGTCAAGAAGATCATCGGCATGGACATCATGGACTCTGCGGTCTATCTGCTGCTCGGCTCCATGGGCTATATCCGGGGCGGCAAGGCGCCCATCCTCACCGAGGGCGTGGAAACCTACGTTTCCCCGCTGCCCACGGGTCTGGTCCTCACCGGCATCGTCGTGTCGGTCAGCGTCAGCGCGCTGATGATGGCGCTCGCCATCCGGCTCTATGGAAAATACCACACGCTGGATATCGACGAGATCTACCTGCTCGCCAGGCGCGGAGAGGGGGAGAACGTATGAGACCGGTCTTTTATAACTTCCCGATGGTCTCCATCGTGCTCTCGCTTGTGTGCGCTGTGATCTCCTCGGTGCTGCGCGGTCGGGCTGCGCGAACACTGTCGCTGTTTCTGTGTACGGCGGTCGCGGTGCTCTCGGCCTGCACACTGGGGTATACGGTATCCTGCGGCGAGGAGCTGACCTACGTCATGGGCCGGTTTCCCGCCCCGTGGGGCAACGAGATCCGCTTCGGCATCGTCGAGCCGCTCATCGCCCTGTCCTTCAGCATCGTTCTGCTGCTGTGCATCGTCGGCGGGAAAAAGCAGCTGCAGCGCGACATCGACACGGGCAAGGCAAACCTTTATTATGTCATGATCGATCTGGTGCAGGCAGCGCTGCTGACCCTGTCGTACACCAACGACATCTTCACCGCCTTCGTCTTCGTCGAAATCTGCACCATTTCCTCCAGCGGCCTGCTGATGATCCGCGGCCTCGGCCGCACCACGCTGGCCTCCATCCGCTATCTGGTGTTCAGCCTGGTCGGCTCGGGCCTGTTCCTCATCGGGTGCGTGCTCATCTACGGCGTCACCGGACATCTGCTCATGCCGTTTATCAAGGAGCAGATTGCCGTGCTCTGGGCCACTGGACAGTACCGGCTGCCGCTGCTGATGATTGTCGGGCTGATCACGATGGGGCTTGCCATCAAGAGCGGCATGTGGCCCTTCCACTTCTGGATGCCCGACACCTACAGCTACACCACCCCCGCCTCCTCCGGCATTCTGTCTGGCCTCATCTCCAAAATCTACATTCTCCTGCTGCTGCGCTTTGTCTTCTGCGTGTTCGGCACAGAGGTGTTCTATGCCACCGGCATTGCCGCCGTGCTGTTTGTGTGCGGGCTGGCCGGGATGCTGTTCGGCTCGCTGCGCGCCATCCGCGAAAACCACATCATGCGTATGCTGGCCTTCTCCTCAGCGGCACAGATCGGCTACATTTATATGGGCATCGGTCTGTCTCCGGCACTGGGCGTTGCAGCCGCCGTGCTGCACATCCTGTGCCACGCCGTCACTAAGCCCCCGCTGTTTCTTGCCGCTGCCGAGCTGACGGACGCCGCCGGCGGCAGCGCCCGCTTTGCCGATCTGCAGGGTGCGGCATACCGTGCGCCGATGTCCGCCGCCGTGTTCCTGATCGGCTCGCTGTCGATGGTGGGCATTCCGCTCCTCTTCGGCTTCATTACGAAATTCCGCTTTGCTGCCGCAGCCATCACGGGCGGCGGCTGGATGATGCTGCCGGCGCTGGTCATGCTGGCCGTCAGCACCGTTCTCAACACCATGTACCTGCTGCGCACGGTGCTGCGCATCTACTCCACGAGGCTTGAGCCGGAGGAGCACGGCCCCGCCCGCGAGGCGGGCGAACCGCCGATGGCGCCCGAGCCGGTTCCGCACCTGCACTCCGGAGCATGCTTTGCCGGGGCAACGGGCGTGTTCTGCGCGCTCAACGTGGCCTTCGGCGTGTGGTCGCAGCCGCTGTGGGATCTGCTGGTCCGCGGCCTGCAGCTGCTTTAAGGGGGTGCGGACATGAAACACTTCTGTATGCCTGTTCTGATCGCGCTGCCCGTTCTGGCCGGCATCGTGCTGGCCGCGGCGCGGATGCGCCGCCGGACGTGCAAGCTCTGGCTGATGACCGCCGTGTTTGCCGTGGAGGCCGCCGGCGTCGTGTGGCTGGCGCTCAACGGCGCCGATGACGTCACGCTCTTCCGCCTCACCGACACGCTGGTCATCTCGCTCTCGCTCGACCGGCTGGGCAAGCTGTTTGCGCTCGTGTTCAGCTTTGCATGGATGCTGGTCGGTATCTTCTCCTTCCGGTATATGACACATGAGAAGCGCGAGGATCTGTTTTTCTCCTTCTTTCTCATCTGCGAGGGCATGCTGCTGGGCGCGTGCTTTGCGGCAAATCTCATTTCGCTCTACCTCTTTTATGAAATGGTCTCGCTGCTGTCGATGCCGCTGGTGCTGCATTCGCTCACGCGCGAGGCCGTGGCCGCCGCGCTCAAGTATCTGTTCTATTCCGTTGGCGGCGCATTTCTGGCCCTGTTCGGCCTGTTTGTCCTGTCCCGATACTGCACCACGCTCACCTTCACGCCGGGCGGCACGCTCGATCTTGCCGCGCTGCCTGGCAAGGAAAACCTCGTGCGCGCGGCTGCCTTCTGCTCCATCCTCGGCTTCGGCGTGAAGGCAGGTCTCTTCCCGCTGCACGCTTGGCTGCCGACGGCGCACCCGGTCGCCCCCGCGCCGGCCAGCGCGGTGCTCTCCGGCATCATCACGAAAATCGGCGTCATCGCCTCCATCCGCATGATCTACTGCATCACCGGCACCCAACTGCTGGCCGGCAGCTGGGTACAGCAGACGCTGCTCGTGCTCTCTCTCATCTCGGTGTTCATGGGATCGATGATGGCCCTCCGCGAAACGGTCTTCAAAAAGCGTCTGGCCTACTCCACGGTCAGTCAGGTGTCCTACGTGCTGACGGGTGTGTTTCTCATGAATGAGCAGGCGCTCACCGGCGGTCTGCTGCATGTCGTCTTCCATGCGAGCATCAAGGTCTGTCTCTTCCTCACAGCCGGCTCCATCATCTACCACACCGGCAAGACCAACGTCACCGACTACCGCGGGCTCGGAAAGCAGATGCCGCTGACGCTGTGGTGCTTCACCTTTGCCTCGCTTGCGCTGGTGGGTATCCCGCCGTTTTCGGGCTTTGTCAGCAAATGGTATCTGGCCGCCGGCGCGCTCGGCTCCGGCCTGGGCGCATTCACGTGGGTCATCCCGGCAGTGCTGCTCATCTCGGCGCTGCTGACAGCCGGCTACCTCATCACCATCACGGCCATCGGCTTCTTCCCGGGCAAGGACTTCGTCGTCCGCGGAAAACGGTGCGACGGTTCCGTTCTCATGTGGGGGCCCATTGCGGCTCTGGCGCTGTTTTGCCTGCTGGCCGGCGTCTTCTCCGGCGTGCTCGTCGACCTGGCCCGGTCGGTCGCACAGAGCCTGATGTAAGGAGGTGCTGAAGATGCTTGGTTCTTATTGGATTCTGCTTCCGGTCTTCTTCCCCATCGTCATGGGTTGCCTCTATTTTGCCGTCGGTCTGGCGCTGAAAAACAACAAGGCTGCGCGCGAGTGGTTCCTGATGGCGGTGACGCTGGTCACCTCGCTGTCCATGTGGGCGCTGATCCTCTGGGGCGACGGGCAGCCGCTGGAGCTGTTCCGCTTCACGCGGGAGCTGTCCTTTGTCTTCCGCATCGACGGGCTGGGCAAGCTGTTCGCGGGGCTGGTGGCCACGCTGTGGCCCGTTACCATGCTGTACGCCTTCGAGTATATGCGCTATGAAAAGCGTCAGCGCACCTTCTTTGCGTTCTTCCTGATGGCCTACGGCGTCACGCTCGGCATCGCCTGCGCCGGCAACCTCACGACCATGTACTGCTTTTACGAAATGCTCACGCTCAGCACCGTGTACCTCGTGCTGCACCCGATGACGGAGCGCTCCGTGCGCGCCGCGCGCGCGTATCTGGCCTATTCCATCGGCGGCGCGGCCTTCGGCTTCCTGGGGCTGGCCTTCCTGGTGATGCAGGGCGCGGGCGGTCTGTTCACGCTCGGCGGCCTGCTGACGGAATATGCCGGCAGCATTCACACACTGTGCTTCGTGTTCATGATGGGCTTCCTCGGCCTGAGCGTCAAGGCAGCCGTGTTCCCGTTCCACGGGTGGCTGGTGAAGGCCGCCGTCGCTCCCACGCCCGTCACGGCGCTGCTGCATGCCGTGGCCGTCGTCAAGGCCGGCGCGTTTGCCTGCATCCGCTTCACGTATTACTGCTTCAGCCCCGACCTGATGCGCGGCACCTGGGCGCAGACGGTCATTCAGGCGCTGGTGATCTTCACGATCTTCTACGGCTCGGCCATGGCGCTGAAGGAAACGCACCTCAAGCGCCGGCTGGCCTATTCCACGGTATCGAATCTGTCCTACGTGCTCTTCGGCGTCGCGCTGATGACCAGGGCCGGCATGATGGCCGCGCTGCTGCACATCCTGTTCCACGCGGTGGTAAAGATCCTCGGCTTCTTCAACGCCGGCGGCATCCTGCACGAGACGGGCCTGCAGTACCTGCCGGACCTCAACGGCATGGCGAAAAAAATGCCCGTTACCTGGGCCACCTTCACGGTTTCGGCGCTGGGCCTGTCCGGCATCCCGCTGTTCAACGGCTTCATCAGCAAGTGGAACCTGCTGGTAGCCGCCGCGCAGGCGGACACGGTCATGGGCTACATCGGCTCGGTCGTGCTGCTCATCTCGGCGCTGCTGACGGCCATCTACATGTTCAGCGTGGTCGTGCGCGCCTACTTCCCGCGCCGGGACGATGACCTCTCCCGGCTCGCGCAGGTGCACGAGGTCAACCTCTATATGGCCATTCCCTTCGTGCTGCTTGCCGTCATCATTGTCGTCACGGGCATTTACTGTGTTCCGCTGGAGCATCTGGCGCACAGCATTGCCTACGGCCTGCTGTAAAGGAGGCGCATCATGAACGACAACCTGCTTCTTTTCATTGTTTTCTTCCCCTTTATCGCGGGCCTGCTGGCCTACCCGCTCGGCAAGGCGTCCAACCGGGCGCGCAACGTCTGGGTAGGGCTGGTGTCCATCGCGGAGTTTGCCGTGACGGTATACGCCTGCGTGCAGGCCGGCAGCGGCACACTGCATGCCGGCTGGCAGGGCTTCTGCAGTCTCGGCCTGCGTTTTGAGATGGACGGCTTCCGCCGCGTCTACTGCGTGGTGCTGGCCTTCATGTGGATGATGACGCTGCTGTACTCCCCGGAGTATTTCGCCCATCACCATCACCGCAGCCGCTACTACCTGTTCAACCTCTTCACCCTCGGCGCAACAGCCGGCATGTTTCTTGCGCAGGATCTGTGCACCGCATTCGTCTTCTTTGAGATCATGTCCTTCACGTCCTACACCTGGGTCGTCCAGGAGGAGACGCCGGAGGCCATCCGCGCAGCCAACACCTACCTTGGCATCTGCATCATCGGCGGCCTGACGGCCCTGATGGGCCTGTTCCTGCTGCAGCACCACCTCGGCACGCTGGAGATCAGCCGCCTGTATGAGGCGGCCGCCGCCTTTGAAAACAAAACCGTCCTCTACTGGGCCGGCGCGTGCCTGCTGTTCGGCTTCGGCGCAAAGGCCGGTATGTTCCCGCTGCACATCTGGCTGCCGAAGGCGCACCCGGTGGCCCCGGCTCCGGCCAGCGCCCTGCTCTCCGGCATTCTCACAAAGGCCGGCGTGTTCGGCATCCTCGCCGTCACCTGCAGCGTGTTCCGCTATGACCCGGCCTGGGGTCGCGTGATCCTCGTGCTCGGCACGGTCACGATGGTGCTCGGCGCGCTGCTGGCGCTGGTTGGCGTCAATCTCAAGCGCGTGCTCGCCTGCTCCTCGCTGTCGCAGATCGGCTTCATTCTGGTCGGCGTGGGCATGATGGGCCTGCTGGGCGAGCACAACGCCCTGGCCGGCCGCGGCGCGCTGCTGCACATGGTCAACCACTCCACCTTTAAGCTGGTGCTCTTCATGGTGGCCGGCGTCGTCTTCATGAACACGCACAAGCTGGAGCTCAACGACATCCGCGGCTTTGGCCGCGGTAAGCCCCTGCTGCACTTCTGCTATCTCATGGGTGCGCTCGGCATCGGCGGCATCCCGCTGTGGAGCGGCTACGTCAGCAAAACGCTGCTGCATGAGTCCATCGTGGAATACGCCGCGGAGCTGGCCGCGCATGGGCTGCCCGCCGGCGGCATCCACGCTGTTGAATGGCTGTTTCTCTTCACCGGCGGCCTCACGCTCACCTATATGACCAAGCTTTACGTCGCGCTCTTCTGGGAAAAGAATCCGGATGCAAAGCTGCAGGCCGCCTACGACCGGAAGCGCCCGTGCATGAATCCTGTCAGCAGGTTCGCACTCGGGGTCCCGGCGGCGGCCATCCTCGTCATGGGTCTGTTGCCCAACGCCGTGATGGATCGCATCGCCGACGTCGGCACGGACTTTCTGCACCTCGGCCCGATGGAGCACGCCGTGCACTACTTCACATGGACGAACCTGAAGGGGGCCGTCATCTGCATCGTCATCGCCGCCGTGCTCTATCCGCTCGTCGTTCGCCGTCTGCTGATGCGTACACAAAACGGCGTGCGTGTCTACGTCAACGTGCTGCCGACGTGGATGGATCTGGAGGACAGCGTCTACCGGCCGTTCTTCCGCGTCCTGTTCCGCTTTCTCGGCAACGTTGCCCACTGTGTATGCGACGCGCTGGACGCTGTCGTACTGCTGCTGCATAAGCTGATCTTCTTTGCAAAGGACGTAAAGAGCGACGACTCCACCTCCCGCTCGCTCGTCTACCGCACCGGCCGCCTGCTCGACCGTGTCTGCGCCGCCTGCAGGGGCGAGCCGCTCGCCTGGGACGAGGAAGGCCCCCATGCAGAGCATATGGTCGAGCGCGCCGCCGTGCGCCGCTATCGGGAAAGCCTCATCACCAGCGCCATGTCCTTTGCGCTGCTGCTGATGGTGATGGCGCTGGCCGCCGCGTTGATTTATTTGCTGATTCGCAATACCTGAGCGCACACACCTGAGCCTGCCCTTTCGTGCTGTTCCGCATGCTGCGCGTGCGGAACAGCACGACGCATCAACCGGGGAACACCTGTCATAACGCAAATTTAGGGGAGCCGGTCGGGTGAAAACACAGCGCACGACGCTGTGTTTTCACCCGGCTGGCGCCCGTATTTCTTTCTCCGGGAAACGCATGGCAACAAATTTATTTGAAAAACGATCAAAATTATTATATAATAAAAAATTAACAATACGTACTACAGGAAACGAGGTATATCCCCCATGCTGGGAAGCTACGCATTTGGCATCGACATTGGCTCCACCACCGTAAAGGTCGCGCTGCTCGACCAACAGCTCCGCCTGCTTTACGCAGACTATCAGCGCCATTTCGCCAACATTCAGGAAACGCTCGCCGAGCTGCTCGAGCGTGCCTGCGCCAAGCTCGGCAGTCTGACGCTGCGCCCCGTCATCACCGGCTCCGGCGGTCTGGCGCTGGCACAAAAGCTGGGTATCCCGTTCGTTCAGGAGGTCATCGCCGTCTCCGCCGCGCTGCGGAAGGAAGCCCCCCAGACGGATGTGGCCATCGAGCTGGGCGGCGAGGACGCCAAGATCATTTATTTTGAAAACGGCAACACCGAGCAGCGCATGAACGGCATCTGCGCCGGCGGTACCGGTGCGTTCATCGACCAGATGGCCACCCTGCTGCACACCGATGCAGCCGGCCTCAACGAGCTGGCCGAGCAGAGCGCCTCCATCTATCCCATCGCCGCACGCTGCGGCGTGTTTGCAAAAACCGACATTCAGCCGCTCATCAACGACGGCGCGGCACGTGAGGACCTGGCCGCCTCCATCTTTCAGGCGGTCGTCAACCAGACCATTTCCGGCCTGGCCTGCGGCAAGCCCATCCGCGGCCACGTGGCCTTTCTCGGCGGCCCGCTGCACTTTCTGCCGCAGCTCAAGCAGCGCTTTGTCCTCACGCTCGGACTGGACGAAGCGCACACCATCGCCCCGGAGCAGGCGCACCTGTTTGCCGCCATCGGCAGCGCCATGCAGGCCGACGGCGCGCCCGAATGCAGCGCAGACGAACTGATCGCCCGACTGCACAGTCATGTTGCCATCGACATGGAGGTAGAGCGCCTTGCCCCGCTGTTTGAAAGCGAGGCGGACTATGCCGCCTTCATCGCGCGCCAGAACCGCTACCATGTGCCCCGCCGCCCGCTTGAGCACTATCGCGGCCGCTGCTACCTGGGCATCGACGCCGGCTCTACCACGACGAAGGCCGTGCTGGTCGGTGAGGACGGCGCCCTGCTTTACGGCTTTTACGACAACAACCACGGCAACCCGCTCTCCACCGCCATCCGCGCCATGCGCGAGATCCACCACGTGCTGCCCGAGGGCGCGGAAATTGCCTGGTCGTGCTCCACGGGGTATGGCGAGGCGCTCATCAAGGCCGCGCTCGAGCTGGACGAGGGCGAGGTGGAAACCGTCGCGCACTACACCGCCGCCGCCTTTTTCGATCCGCAGGTCGACTGTATCCTCGATATCGGCGGGCAGGACATGAAATGCATCACCATCCGCGACGGCGCGGTGGACAGTGTGCTGCTCAACGAAGCCTGCTCCTCCGGCTGCGGCTCGTTCATCGAAACGTTTGCCCAGTCGCTCGGCTGCACGGTTCAGGAATTTGCGCAGCAGGCCCTGCACGCGGCGCACCCGATCGACCTGGGCACCCGCTGCACCGTGTTCATGAACTCCAAGGTCAAGCAGGCCCAAAAGGAAGGCGCAACCGTTGCCGACATTTCCGCAGGTCTGGCCTATTCCGTCATCAAAAACGCGCTTTATAAGGTCATCAAGGTCTCAGACGCCTCGCAGCTGGGCCGCCATATCGTTGCCCAGGGCGGCACATTCTACAACGACGCCGTGCTCAAGAGCTTCGAGCGCATCGCCGGCTGTGAGGTCATCCGTCCGGACATCGCCGGCCTCATGGGTGCGTTCGGCGCAGCCCTCATCGCACGCGACCGCGCCGTGCCAGGCCGGGCCTCGTCCATGCTGCCCATGGAGCAGATTTCCGCCCTGCAAAGCACCACGACCATGACCAACTGTAACGGCTGCTCCAATCACTGCCGCCTCACCGTCAATCATTTTTCCGACGGCCGCCGCTACATCAGCGGAAACCGCTGCGAACGCGGCGCAGGCAAGGCAAAGCGCCTGTCGGATGTTCCGAATCTCTTTGAATACAAATGCCGGCGGTTGTTCGACTATACGCCTTTGCAGGGCGAACAGGCGCCGCGCGGGCGCGTGGGTCTGCCGCGCGTGCTCAATTTCTACGAAAACTATCCCTTCTGGTTCACATTCTTCACGAAGCTTGGCTATGAGGTGGTGCTCTCGCCGGAGTCGACGCGCAAGATCTACGAGCTGGGCATCGAGTCGATCCCCAGCGAATCGGAGTGCTATCCGGCAAAGCTGGCCCACGGCCATGTCATGTGGCTGCTGCAGCAGGGCGTATCCTACATTTTCTATCCCTGCATCCCCTACGAGCGCGCGGAGTTCCCCGGGGCCGTCAATCACTATAACTGCCCCATCGTCACCTCCTATGCGGAAAACATCAAAAACAACATAGAGGAGCTGACCGCGCCGGGCGTACGCTTTGAGTGCCCGTTTCTGGCCTTTACCAGCGAGGAGACCCTGACCGACGGTCTGCTCAAGGCCTTCCCCGCGCTGCCGCAGAACGAGGTTCGCGCTGCCGCACATGCCGGCTGGGAGGAGCTGGCCCGCATGCGTGAGGACATCCGCCGCAAGGGCGAGGAAACGCTCGACTGGATGCAGAAAAACGGCCGCACCGGCATTGTCCTGGCCGGCAGGCCATACCATCTCGACCCTGAAATTCACCACGGGATCCCGGAGATGATCGCCTCCTACGGTGTGGCCGTGCTGACGGAGGACGCCGTGTCCCACCTGGCCCCGATTGAGCGCCCGCTGCGTGTCAACGACCAGTGGATGTACCACACCCGGCTGTACGCTGCAGCCGCCCTCGTGCGTCAGCGGGAGGATCTCAATCTCATCCAGCTCAATTCCTTCGGCTGCGGTCTGGACGCCGTCACCACCGATCAGGTACACGAGATTCTTGAATCTGCCGGCAAGATCTACACCTGTCTGAAGATCGACGAGGTCAATAACCTTGGCGCGGCGCGCATCCGTGTGCGCTCGCTGCTGGCTGCGCTGGCGGCCCGGCAGAAGGCGGGCATGCCGCGCGTCATCCGGCCCATGTCCATCGAGCGCGTCCCCTTCACCAGGCAGATGCGGAAGGAATACACCATTCTCTGTCCGCAGATGGCTCCCATCCACTTTGCCATCATTGAGGAGGCCTTCCGCGCCAGCGGCTACCGGCTGGTAATCCTGTCCAATGACAACAAGCAGGCCGTAAACGTCGGCCTCAAATACGTCAACAACGACGCCTGCTACCCCTCCCTGCTTGTGGTGGGACAGATCATGCAGGCGCTGCTCAGCGGCGAGTACGATCTCAACCGTACCGCCGTCATCATGAGCCAGACCGGCGGCGGCTGCCGCGCGTCCAACTATATTGCCTTCATCCGCCGCGCGCTGAAGAAGGCCGGCATGGAGCAGATTCCCGTCATCTCCGCCAACCTCAGCGGACTGGAGCAGCACCCCGGCTTCAAAATCACGCCGGGTCTCGCCGTCCGCGCTGCCATGGCTGCGGGCCTGGGAGATGTGCTGATGCGCTGCATCTACCGCATGCGGCCCTACGAGCTGGAGCCAGGCGCGGTCAACGCCCTGCACCGCCGGTGGGAAGCGCGCTGCCGCGCCCTTGTCGCCTCGGCACACCCGTCGCTGGCCGCTTACCGGCGCATGTGCCGCCAAATCATCGAAGACTTCGACCGCGTCCCCATCTCGGAGGAACGCAAGGTGCGCGTCGGCGTGGTCGGCGAGATCCTCGTCAAGTTCTCCCCCATGGCCAACAATCATCTGGTGGACACACTCGAGCGCGAGGGCGCAGAGGCTGTTGTGCCCGATCTGCTCGACTTCATGAGCTACTGCCTGTACAACACCAACTTCAAGGCCGAATACCTCGGCACGAAGCCCTCCTCCGCACGCAAGGCCAATCTTGGCATCCGGCTGATCGAATGGCTGCGCAAAACCGCTGTGGAGGCCTTCTCCCGCAGCAGGCACTTCACTCCGCCGGCCCGCATCGAGCACCTGGCCGAGATGGCCAAAGCCGTCGTCTCGCTCGGCAACCAGACCGGCGAAGGGTGGTTTCTCACCGGCGAAATGCTTGAGCTGATCGAAAGCGGCGTGCCGAACATCGTGTGCACGCAGCCCTTCGGCTGCCTGCCCAACCACATTGTCGGAAAGGGCGTCATCAAGCAGCTGCGCCGCCTGCATCCCGAGGCCAACATCGTCGCCATCGACTACGACCCCGGCGCCAGCGAGGTCAACCAGCTCAACCGCCTCAAACTGATGCTCTCCAATGCACAGCGGAACCTGCAGGCACAGAATGGATAACACAGAGCTTCCGGGGCCGGTAACGCGGTCCCGGAACACAGAAAGCCCGGACAGCCTTATGCTGTCCGGGCTTTCAACAATATTTCGGTTTATCTGCGGCGGCGGCCGCTGCTCCGGCGGTTCTCACGCTGGCGTGTGTCGGAAATGCGGCTGTCAGACTCCTGCATAAAGTGCCGCAGCTTATCCTCAAACAGCGCGTCGCCCGACAAGGGCTGCGCCGGGCCGTTCTGAATTGCAGGGCGGCGCGGCGTCTGCGGACGCGGCCGCTCCGGCGGCATCTGCTGCTCAACAGCGCGCTTGATGGACAGGTTGATGCGGTTGCCCTCTCCATAGGCCAGCAGCTTCACACGGACGGTCTGCCCCACCTGCAGATGATCGTGGATGTCCTTTACATAGGTGTCGGCAATTTCCGAAATGTGCACCAATCCGCTCTGCCCGTCCGGCATGGCAATGAATGCGCCGAACGCTGCGATGCCCGTCACCTTTCCTTCAAACACTGCGCCTGCTTCCAACTGTGCCAAGGCCCTGTCCTCCATTGTATCTTTCTGTCAATACGCGACGCCAACCGCGACCGGAAAACCGCTTGTAAAGGCCTCTGCCCGCCGCACCCGCGCAGCCATGACACACCGGGCGCAGCACAACGGCGCGCCTCAGTTGCTCACATCATAAAAAATCTTCTCGCCGGGTTTGACGAGGCCCAGCTTTGTGCGTGCAATGCTTTCAATGGTCGAATCATCCCCGGCGTGCTCGATGTCGTAGGAGATTTCGGCGTTTTCCTGCATCAGATCGGTCACCTGCTGCCGCACGGTCTCCTGCGCCTGACGCGCCTCGGTAATCTGTGCCCGGGTGCGGATCAGACTGACGCAGGCGTAGACCACCAGAAGAGCAATGACGATCTTCGTAAAAATACTTGCCCGCTTGAGCTTCAAATTCCGCTCCCTCCTCCTGTGCTGCAATGCGCCTTGCACCTATTTGATTTATTGTAAACCATTTCCATACGTTTTTAAAGAGTTTTTTCAAAAGTTTTTTCGTGCGGTCGGACGCACGGCCGCACGTGCGTCGCACCGGGCGCAGCGCACGCCGTCCGGCATGCGCAAACGTCTCCAGCAGGCGCACGCATGCCTTTGTCACGGCCCGCCCGGCCAGCAGCAGCCAGACGGACGCGCCGGCTGCCGCACCCGCCAGCATGAACAGGCGCAGCTCCCCGCGCCCCGGCAGCAGCCCGAACAGAAACAGCGCCGCCCCTGTCAGCAGCCAGAACGCCGCGTCCGACGCCGCCGTCACAGCCCCGCGCCGCGCCCACAGCCGCAGCGCGCGCAGCAGGCTGTACACCACACCCAGTCCGGCCCCGAGCGCCGCCGACAGCAGCAGCTGCACGCCCTGCTGAGAGACCGGCAGCTCCATTACTTAAACAGGCGGCTCCAGAAGCCGCCCTTCGGCTCCGGCTCGAGATAGCACAGCTCGGCGATCTGTCCGGTGACGAGCAGCTCTCCCGTGTCGAGACTGAGCTTTCCGATGTGCAGCTCGCTTCCGCGCACGATCAGGCCGCCGAGATCGGTGGTCATGACAATCTCGGCCTCGTCAAAGCTGTCCACCTCCTCCACGCCGGAAACGGTCAGCCTGGCTCGTTCCTCTAAAATCAGATGATGCGGACGCTGCTGGCGCGGCGCTTCCTCATACGGCATAGGGCGCTCCTCCTTCAGGCGGTTTTGTCCCATTGTATGCCGGACAGGCCGGGGGTATGCCGCTGCAGACAAAAAAGCCCCCGCGCGGTCGAATGGCCGCTGCGGGAGCGTCTCTCTTTTCACTTAGAAGCAGCACCAGTACGGCCTGCAGCAGCACTGCAGCGCCAGCAGGCTCGCACACAGCGCGCCGCCGCCCACGCGGATGCCGGGGAATCCCGCGCTTGCCGTCTGATAGGCCGTACCGCCCTGCTGCAGCTGTACATACAGCCGCTGATACTGCAGGTTGTCCGGTTCCATCTCCACCGCACGGCGCGCATGCTCCAGCGCGGCAATACGGTTGCCCAGGCCCATGTTCGTCATTGCGCTGAGGTAAAACCACTGCGCATCCCGCTCGGCGGCGGGGATGTTTGTCAGCACCGTCATGGCCTCTTTATAGTGCCGGCTGTTGATGTAGTTGATTGCCGCCTGATATTCCACACGCTCGCGCTTGCGCTGCGCGCCGGTGAAGTCGGAAAACGGATCCCAGTTGAAGCCGCCGAAGCCATAGCCCTGACTGCTCTGCTGCCCGGCACGCTGCTGGCTGCCGTAGGCGCTCTGGCGGGCAGCGCCGCCATAAGACGCTTGTCCATAAGACGCCTGCGGGTTTTTGATCTGGTCGTAGGCCGCATTGATCTCATTCATTTTCTCGGCCGCTGCCGCGTCGCCGGGATTGCGATCCGGATGGTATTTCTTTGCAAGGCTGCGGTATGCCGCCTTAATCTCCTCGTCTGTAGCGTTGGGCGAAACACCCAGCACCTGATAAGGGTCAGGTATCATGGCCTGCCCGTCCTTTCTGCTCCTTCTTTCTTGCCTGCTCCAGCTCGAAGCGCTGCCAAACGCCGGAATAAAGGATGTTTTTCAAAATCGACACGTCCTGTACCAGCGGCAGCCGCTCAAACTGCGCCGTACAGTCTCCGATGAGCATCGCGAGCATTCTGCGCCAGTCCTCCGCCGTGTACCCGGCCCGCTGCAGCTCCACCAATGGATTATACCGTCCACGACGCATATCGCCCGGCAGATCGGTCACTGCATCCATGATGTACACGAAGCGCCCCAGGCTCTCGCCCATGGCGCGCAGCGTGTCCTCCCAACGATCCTGCCTCCAGAGAAACAGCGCGCCCATCAGCCGTCCGAAGCAGTTGGCCGCGCCGTCCGGGTTCGGCTCGGCGCGCTGCTCGATGGCTGACAGCGCAGCCAGACACTGCTCGATTTCCCGGCATTGCCCGGGATACCGCTCCGCCACCGCCTCATAGTGCCCGCGCAGCAAACGCGCCTGATACAGGCGCAGGCGGCGGTGCTCGTCGTTCCAGTCGTCCATGCAGTTATGATAGGCCAGCGCCACGTTCATATCTGCGGCGTAATCAAGCGCCGCGCTCTCGGCGAAGCCATGCCGGCGCACCGGATGCACCAGGCACCGTTCGCTTCCCTGCCGCTCCTCCGGCTCGTAAAGCGAGGAAAGCAGCATTGCCAGAAACACCATATCATAGTGCAGCACGAAACGGCAGGCCGTTCCGTGCCGTCTGCACAGCGCGCGGCATAATCCGCAATAGCAGCTGCGGTAGCGCGCCTGCTCCTGCTGGGAAAGCCCCTGCTGATTTGCAATGACATAACCAAACATAAAAAGGTCGCCTCAGGTCTTGGTCTGGAAGCTGTTGCCGCAGCGGCGGCACACCACACGGATCTTCCCCTTGCCGCGGGGAACGCGCAGCGTGGTCTTGCAGGCCGGACATTTGAAAAATTTATAGTCCTTTCGCTGCCGCCACTGTTCGCGGCGCAGGCGGCGACTGTTGAGAAATGATTCGCGCAGCTTGAGATAGCGGATGTTTTCAGCGCGGCGCTTGTCGATGCGGCGGGAAAAAACACGCATCGTGCTGTATGCGATCTCCACGATGGCAACCACCATGCAGATCGTGCGAAACACGCCGTGCAGCACCATGCCGGCCACCAGCATAACGCATCCGGATACGGAAAGGAACCGGGAATAGGGATCCACTCCGTTTCTTCCGTATAGCATTGAAGCAAGCCTTTCGCGCATATTCGATCGCCCCATCACAGTTTGGTAGATTTACGATACAGTATTATATGATTTTACATCGGATAAAGGGTAAACAGAATGTAAACACTCGGCAGATTCCTGTCATACCGCACCGTTTACCGCACAGCCCGTACTTGCGCTTGCCGCGCCGGTGCAGTATAATAGCCGATATCAATCATTCCGAACGGAAGAAGGAACTTTCATGGACAACAGACCCATTGGTATTCTCGACTCCGGCTTCGGCGGACTGACCGCCCTGCGCGAAATGAAGCGCCTGCTGCCGGATGAGGAACTGGTTTACTTTGGCGACAACGGCCGCGCACCCTACGGCGTGCGCACCCCGCAGGAGGTGGCAGCCATGACGCAGGAGGTCATCTGCTTTCTGCTGGCGCAGAACGTCAAGGCCGTCATTGTTGCATGCGGCACGGCCACGTCCTCCCTGCCGTATCTCCGCCGGACGTTCCCCGTCCCGGTAACCGGCGTTGTCGTTCCGGCGGCACGGGCGGCCTGCGCCGCCACACGCAGCGGACGCATCGGCGTCACCGGCACGGAACTGACCATCCGCGCCGGGAAATACAACGAGGCCATCCGTTCCATTCTCCCGCAGGCCGAGCTGCTTCCGCAGCCGTGCCAGCCGTTTGTCACGCTGGTCGAGCAGGGCCGGACCGAGCCGGACGACCCCGAGGTACAGGCCGCCGTGCGCAGCTGCCTTGCGCCGGTGCGCGCCGGCTGTCCGGACACGCTCATCCTCGGCTGCACGCATTTCCCGCTGCTCAGCCGTGCCATCGCTGCTTACATGGGGCCCGACGTTACACTGATCGACTCCGGCGCATGTGCCGCGCGCGAAACGGCAGAGCAGCTGCGCCGCGCCGACGCGCTCGCCTCCGGCGGCTCCGGCCGTATTACCTGCTACACCTCAGGCGACACGGCACTGTTCGAGCGCGCCGGCAGCGGCTTTGCCGGGCAGGCGCTGCAAGGACTGGTACATTACGCCAGCGCCGCCGGCTGTCATTGAGGAGGTACGTACATGAACTGCGATGACTGCTGGTATAACAGCTATGATGAAGAGCAGGACGAGTATTACTGCTCCCGCTATTTTGATGAGGACGAAATGGAGCGCCTGCTGCGCCTTGGGGGCCGGTGTCCCTATTTCCGATCCGGCAGCGAATACGACGTTGCCCGCAAGCAATAAGCCGAATGCCGTGCATTCCGGGGGTATCTCCCCGGAATATGCTGTAGCGCGGCAGCAGACGCCTGCTTTTACAGGCTCTTCCGGCATTCGTGCCCACGCGAAGGGCCTTGACCCTCCTGCACTCCTCCGGCTCCGCTGCCGTCTTCGCATAAAACAGAGTGTTCAGACAGTCAGAAGAGAACCCGGCTGCAGCCGACGCTGCAGCCGGGCTCTCTTCTGTTCCGGCAGGACAGTTTCCCCGGTTCATGCATGCCCGGATTTTTCATGCATTGCCATAAGGAATGTTTTCAGGATCTCCTCTGCGTAGCTTCGCTCCGCCTCGGTGCAGACATCCAGCATCCGCTGGATGGGGCGCATGTCCCCCGTTCCCCTGCGATCTCCCAGCAGAATATAATCTGCCGAGAGCTGCAGCACCTCTGCTACACGGCAAAGCGTCGGGACCGACATCCCCTTTACGCCCAGCTCGATGTCCGAGCAGAATTTCGGCGTAATGTCGATCATCTCTGCAAACTGCTCGCGCGTGTATCCCAGAAACTCCCGCTGCCTGCGGATACGCAGCCCGATCTCACCCCAGTCCATGCTTCCCTCCTATCGCGTTTGCTTCAAGTTTACCCATCCTTCCTGCTGCATTAAAGAAACTTTTGGTGTCGAATCGCGCCAACTATCAGGCGGCGCATACAAAAGGAGCCGCCCACATGGAGCAGCTCCCCTTCAAAGCGCTACAGTGCCCCGCCAACAGCGTACACCAGTGCAGCGACAAGCCACGCAACAGCGCACTGCGCTGCCACAACGCAGACGGTCGCCGTTGTGCTCTCCAGCTCGCGCCGGATGGCCGCGATGGCTGCCACGCATGGCGTGTACAGCAGCGTAAACGTCAAAAAGCATACTGCTGTCAGCGGTGTGAAGATACCGGAAAGCGGCGCGCCTCCCAGCAGGACGCTCAACGTGCTGGCAACAGCCTCCTTGGCCATAAAGCCGGTGATGAGCGCGGTCGCCGCGCGCCAGTCGTCAAAGCCGAGCGGGGCAAATACCGGTGCAATCAGGCGGCCGGCCCAGGCCAGCAGGCTGTTTCCGTTATCGGTCACAACGTTGAGGTGCGCATCAAATGTCTGCAGAAACCACACGATCACGCTGGCCACAAAGATGACGGTAAATGCGCGCTTGAGAAAATCCTTTGCCTTCTCCCACATCAGCATCACGGTATTGCGAAGCGTCGGCAGACGGTAGTTCGGCAGTTCCATCACAAACGGGATGGGTTTGCCGCGAAACATCAGCTTGCCGCACAGCAGCGCGTACAACACACCGACCAGAATGCCGCCCACATACAATCCCGACATCACCAGCGCCGCACGCCCCGGAAAAAGCGCCGCAGAAAACAGCGTATAGATGGGGATTTTTGCCGAGCAGCTCATAAACGGCGTCAGCAGGATGGTCAGCTTGCGGTCCCGATCGCTGGTGAGTGTACGCGTGGACATGACGGCAGGCACAGTGCAGCCAAATCCGATGAGCATCGGCACGATGCTCTTGCCGGACAGCCCGATCCGGCGCAGCAACATGTCCATCACGAAGGCCACGCGCGCCATATACCCCGTGTCCTCCAGCATCGACAGGAAGAAAAACAGCACCACGATGAGCGGCAGAAAGCTCAGCACGTTGCCCACGCCGGTGAACACGCCGTCCACCAACAAACTGCGCGCCACTGGATTCAGGCCATAGGCCCGCAGCCCCGCATCCGCTGCGGCGATCACCGCGGTGATGCCGCGGCTGAGCAGCTCCTGCAGCGCCGCGCCGATCACATTGAAGGTCAGCCAAAAAATAACCAGCATGATGCAAAGAAAGATGGGAATTGCTGCATACTTGTTGGTCAACACATTGTCGATCCGGCGGCTGGTGCGCGCGCCCTTGCTCTCGCCGCAGTGCCGCACCGTTTCAAGGCTGACCGCCTCTATGTAGGTATAGCGCATGTTCGCCACGGCGGCATAACGGTCCAGTCCGCCCTCGCGCTCCATCTCCAGCACGCTGTGCTCGGCCAGCTCCCGCTCATTTTCATTGATGTCCAGACGCTCGACGATGTCCTCATTGCCCTCGATGATGTTCAGCGCTGCCCAGCGCGGGAACATTCCCTGCCGTTCGGCGTGATCCTCGATCACGTGCGTCACGGCATGCAGGCAGCGGTGCATCGGGCCGGGCTGGCAGAAATCGTACACCTGCGGCGGGGTTTTTGTGCGTGCAATGGACATGGCTGCCTCTACGAGATCCTCGATTCCCTCGCCGCGTGAGGCGCTGATGGGGACCACCGGCACGCCCAGACGCTGGGACAGCCGCTTCGTGTCAATGGAACCGCCGCTGCTGCGCACCTCGTCCATCATGTTGAGCGCCATGACCATCGGCACATGCATTTCTATCAGCTGCAGCGTCAGGTACAGATTGCGCTCCAGATTGGTGGCGTCGACGATGTTGATGATGGCGTCCGTCTTCTCCCCAAGGACAAAGTCACGTGTGAGGATCTCCTCCGCCGAGTAGGGACGCAGGGAATAAATGCCGGGCAGATCCACAACGACGCAGTTTTTCTGCCCGCGGATCTCGCCCATTTTTCGGTCGACTGTCACGCCCGGGAAGTTGCCGACATGCTGGCTGGAGCCGGTCAGCTGATTGAACAGTGTGGTCTTTCCGCAATTCTGATTGCCCACAAGCGCAAATATCATACGGTCTGCTCCACCTCCACGGACTTGGCGTCCTCCAGGCGCAGCGACAGCCGGTAGCCGCGGATGCTCAGCTCAATCGGGTCGCCCATCGGGGCACGGCGCGTTACGGTGACCTTTGTGCGCGGGATCACGCCCATATCCAGCAGACGCAGGCGCAGCGCGCCGGCCCCCCCCACCGCCGTGATGATCGCCTGCTCTCCGACAGGCAGCTTATCCAATGTCATATTCTTTCTCCTGAAACTGGTCTGGATAAAGGATATTGTACCGCCCGCCGGTCTGTTTGTCAATCATCGCCAATTCGTTCCATCGGCAACACAGCGGAAATCTCCACCCTGCGGCAATGTTTTCCGTTCTTTTTGCCTGCGCCCGCAGCACTCCGTTTGCTTTTTCTCAGACAGGCAGCCCCGTTTCAGCGGAAACTCCGCAGAAACGAGGCTGCACAGGAAAACCCGGTTGAAATGGGCCGGTTACTTTGCCGGAGTCTCCGCCGGCTCTGCAGAAGCTTCCTTCTCCGGCAGCTCGTCCATGCCGCGCATTGCCTTGACAAAGCACAGGCGATAGACAAAAATGGCAATGAAGGTACTGATGACGTCATTGATCGGCTGGCCGAGCGCAACACCGTACACGCCGATGAGATGGTTGAGCAGGAATGTGACCGGGAAGTTGATGGCCAGCTGACGGACCGTCAGCATGATCAGCGAATACTGCCACTTGCCAACGGCCTGGCACAGCGTGCTGGTGAGCAGCACGACGCTCATAAACGGCGTGCACAGCATGTAGCAGCGCATGATACCGCGTCCAACCTCAATGGTCGCCGCATCGTTGACAAAGGCGCGGATGATCCCGTCGCTGAAAATTTCGCAGAACAGCAGCAGCACAATGGCGATGACCAGCAGGATGCGGAAGGCAAACTTGTTGACCTCCTGGACACGCTTCTTGTTCTTCGCACCGAAGTTATAGCCGATCAGGGGCAGCACGCCCTGTGCAACGCCGTGCGTCATATAAATGCCGACAAAGCTCATGCGGTTGACAACGCCCCAGGCTGCAACGGCTGCGTCGCTGTAGATGGAATACAGGTGTGTCTGCATGATGCAGCCGCTCAGGCCCAGAATGGTAAGGAAGCCGGACGGCAGGCCGGACAGAATCACGTTGCCGAACACCCTCCACTCCACACGGAAGGCAAAGGGCTTGAGATTGATATAAGTGGTGCCGCGCATCCTGGCATAGATACACAGGAAGAAGATCAGCGACACGCAATTGGAAATCAGCGTGGCAATTGCGGCGCCGGCGACGGCCTTGCCCGTCAAGTGGATGACCAGCGGATCAAGGATGATATTCAGGCCGCTGCCGATCATCAGGCCGAGGCTGCCCTTCTTGGCATGGCCCTCAGCGCGCAGCAGGTTTGCCATGACAACGGACAGCACCGTGGGAATGCCGCCGCACAGAAACACCCACTTGAGATAATCGAGCGCATATCCGTAGGACTCGGTGCTCGCGCCTGCCAGATTCAGCAGCGGACGGCGCAGCACCCACACAACGATGCACGCAAACACCATAAAGAGCGCGCCGCCCCAGAATCCGTAGTTGGAGGCTTTGCTGACGCGGTCATAGCTTTTCTCGCCCAGCGAGCGGGACATCACGGCGTTTGTGCCTACGCCGAACAGGCTGGCCAGCGCGTTGAGCAGCTGATAGTACGGAAAGGCAACCGTCAGACCCGCGACCATGACTGCGTCGCCCATCAGGCCGACGAAGAAGGTGTCTGCGAAGCTGTAGATGATGGTAATCAGCGTGCTGATGAGCGACGGACCAACGAATCGGCGCACCGCCTGCGGCACCGGCATGGTCTCGAATAGCTCTCTGTCAATGGATACTGTCTTTTGCATAATACTCCTCCTGATTGGTTTTCCCAATTCCCCATCGTGATGATAATTGCGTCCGCTCGTGTTGTCAATACTCCGAATGTCCCATTTTTCCACAAACGCCCCGGAGCATGGGGACAACCCCGCGGCCTGCTGAAAAGGGCGAAAAAATGGAGGTATGTCCTGAGTATACAAAGACATGCCTCCATTTGTAAAATTCATATTCTCTATTCCGGTGATAGACCCAATGTATCAAGTGCCGATCTCGGTCAAAAACGTACTGGCCGCCACACCCAACGGATGCGTTTTGCTGGTGACGATACTGGTCGTGCGCAGCGGCATCGGCTCCTTCGTATGCAGGCGGAACATCGTTCCGGCAGCCAACTGTTCGCGTACACATGCAAGCGGCACCAGACCGATCCCGAGGTTGTTTTCAATCGCGCCACAGATCAGCGCCAGCGTCGGGAACTCCATATTGCTGTGCAGTTCGATCCCCCGCGCATCAAACAGCGCCTTGGCATATTGAAATACGGACGCATCCTCCGGCACAAATACCAGAGGCTGTGCTGCAATCTCCTGCAGCGTGACCTCTCGCTCGGCCATACTGCGGTACTTGCGCCCACAGGCAAAAATTTCCTCTGTCTGGGCCACATCAATCTTTTCCTGATCGTCAGCCAACTGAATCGGGCTGTTTAGAATGGCAAAATCCAGTTCGGAATTGCGCAGCTTCTGATCAAGCATCGGCTGCAGCAGCAGTTCCACCTTCACTCTGATGTTGGGGATACATCGCCTGAAACCGCTGCAGCCGCGGGTACAGCCATGTGCGTACGGTCATCTCACTGGCGCCGAGCCGAACCTCCCCGCTCTGCAGCGACTTCTCCTGATTCAGCTCTGTTTCCGCCAGAAACATCAGCTCGCAGGCAGGTCCAATGCGATCATAAAGCTGCTTTCCACTTTCTGTCAACTCCACGCCCCTGCGCGTGCGGTAAAAGAGCTGACAGCCCAGCTGCGCTTCCAGATTCTGAATGGTTTTGGTCACGGTCGGCTGCGTCAAAAACAGCGCCTTGGCGGCAGAGGTCAGATTCCCGCTGCGCGCACAAAAATAAAAAACCTTGTAATATTCAAAGTTGGTCTTCATCTGCCGCCTTCTTCCATTGCTCCTGCATGTGCACGTTTTCTGTTATTTTAAAACAGCGTTCAGCACTTGTCAATTGTCATCCTGTTGATCTGCGGCGGCGTCGAAACAGCAACCGGATACTGACTCGAATCCAGCAACAGACAAGCGCGGTGAGTTCAGGCTGCTCACCGCGCTTGTCTGTGTGACTTGTGACTTGGACTGTTGGGAGAATATGTATGTTTTCTTGACAACAATCAATATTCAGCCGCAGCAAATCATACTGCGAATCTGCTGAAACACATCTGCGCCCTGCGCAGCGCTGGCCAGATAGATTACATGGCAGCGGTTGGAAAGGACGGAGGGATCTGCCTTGCATTCTTCCGCGCTGAGCAGCGCTGCTCCGCCCGCCGAATCGGCATTGGAATCCAGCATCTGTCTGATGTACTCATTGCAGGCATTCTTATCCTTTGTACAGACAACAATGACTGGTTCTTCCTTCTTCACGGCATTCATGATGTTCTCCTTGCTCTGCTCCTGCAGATAACCGGCTTGGATTGATGCACTGGCATTCCCGGGTTCTGTCTACATTATACGCACAAAGCCTGGTTTTGTAAAATTGATATTCTCTATTGATTGCCGTGGATTTTTTGAATGGAAGGGCCGGCCAAATCGGCAAATGCAGCCGCGTCTGCAAACAGGTCGTCACACCTCCGCTGCAGTCGGCTGCATTCCCATGGATTCTGAAGCAGCCATCCCTTGCTCTGATCGAACTGCCGCATTCAGTTTCCCAACTCTGCAAGAAACGTATTGGCCGCCACGCCCAGCGGGTGCATACGGTTGGTCACAATGCTGATTGAGCGCTTAGGAAGCTCCTCCTGCAGGTAAATCCGCAGAAAGCGCCCCGCTTCCAATCCGTCACGCGCCAGCTCATACGGCAGAGAGCTGATACCGAGGTTCTGCTCCACTGCGTCACGCACAAGCGAAAGCGTTGGCAGCTGCAGCATCGGCTCCAGCTTCAGCCCGCGGGCAGAGAACTGGTCTTCAAAATAGGAATAGCTGCTGAATTCCTCAGCCATCATCACGATGGGATAGTTCACAAGCGTACCCAATGACTGTGTGGTCGTGGTCAGGTGCTGATACTTTCGGCCGCACACGATGATGTCCTGAAATTCAGCCACTTCCAGACTCTCCATGCTGTCTGCCAGCTGCAGCGGCGTGTTGAGAATGGCAAAATCCAGCTCGCGGTTGGCCAGCTTTTCCTGAAACGCGCGGTGCGGCAGATAATTTACCTTGATACGGATTTTGGGATACAAACCGCAGAAGCGCTGCAGCCGCGGACGCAGCCAAAGACGATAGGTCAGCTCGCACACACCAATACAAACAAAGCCTGTCTGTTCAGACTTAGTTGCCTCCAGCTCATCACCGGCAAGAAACATCAGCTCGCAGGCCGGACCGATCCGATCATAGAGAAGCTGCCCCTTTTCCGTCAAATCAATGCCTTTCTTAGACCGATAAAAGAGCGTGCAGCCGAGCTGCGCCTCCAGATTCTGAATCGTTTTTGTGACAGTTGGTTGTGTCAGGCACAGCATTTTTGCCGCAGTTGTAATATTCCCGGCATGTGCGCAATAATAAAAAACCTTATAGTACTCAAAATTTGCATCCACCCTGCGTCTCCTTACTCCACATGCACAGCAAATGACATCTTAATAGGACAAGTTTATTGCATTTCAGCCAAACTGTCAATGCAACTATCGGCCCATATGACGCGTGTTCCTACAATGCTTTTCCGACATGTGCTGCACTTTTCCTGTTTGCTCTGCTTTTGTGCTGCAGACCGGATACGCCGCACGCTGCGCGCTGTATATTGCTTTTACACGGCAGGCAGCCCTATCTGTTGTATTGGGGTGGATGCGTCAGTAGTTTTTCGTATTCTGCACACCGAACGATGCCCTCTGTCACATCAACATGAAACGCTGTGAAACAATGAAAACGAGAGGAAATCAGATGATTTCCTCTCGTTTAACAATTTCGCCTTGTCGAACAGCTGATTTATGCGTGCTGCTCAAAGCACTCGCCTTCAGCATGCGGCGTCAGAACCAGAACACTGTCGCCCGTCACCTCGGCAAAGCCGCCAATGATCTGCACAGTCTTCTCGCCCAACTTCTCAGAGCTGAAGCGCACGGGACCCTCCTGAAGCGCCGCGGTCAGTCGCATATGCTTCGGGAAGACGCCGATCGCACCGCCGACAACAGGCAGCGACACAAAGTGCACCTCCTGGTCGAGGTCACGTCCCTCAGCCGTCATCAAACGCAGACGCATGGTGGTCTCGGCCATAGATTATGCCTCCCTCTTGGCAAGGACGTCATCAATGCCGCCGCACATCAGGAACGCCTGCTCGGGCAGGTCGTCGCAATCACCGGACAGAATGGCCTGGCAGGCCTTGATGGTCTCGTTGATGGGGACGTACTTGCCGGCAATACCGGTGAAGTGCTCTGCAACGTGGAACGGCTGGGACATGAAACGCTGGACGCGGCGGGCGCGTGCAACGGTCGCACGGTCTTCGGCGGACAGCTCGTCCATACCGAGGATGGCGATGATGTCCTGCAGCTCGCGATAGCGCTGCAGAATGTTCTGAACGGCACGGGCCGTCTCATAGTGATCCTTACCGACGATCATCGGATCAAGGATACGGGAAGACGAATCGAGCGGGTCAACTGCCGGGTAAATACCAAGCTCGGAAATGGAACGGGAAAGAACGGTCTTTGCGTCAAGGTGCGCAAACGTCGTTGCGGGGGCCGGGTCGGTCAGGTCGTCGGCCGGGACGTAAATCGCCTGGACGGACGTGATCGAGCCGTTGCGCGTGGACGTAATACGCTCCTGCAGAGCGCCCATTTCCGTGGCCAGCGTGGGCTGATAGCCGACAGCGGAAGGCATACGGCCAAGCAGTGCGGAAACCTCAGAGCCGGCCTGGGTGAAACGGAAGATGTTGTCAACGAACAGCAGAACGTCCTGTCCGCTCTCGTCACGGAAGCTCTCAGCGATCGTCAGACCGGCAAGCGCAACACGAAGACGTGCTCCAGGGGGCTCGTTCATCTGGCCGAAGACCAGCGCAGTCTTGTTGATAACGCCGGACTCGTTCATTTCGTTCCAAAGGTCATTGCCCTCACGGGAACGCTCGCCGACGCCTGCGAAAACGGAGTAGCCGCCATGCTCGTAAGCAATGTTGCGGATCAGCTCCATGATCAGAACGGTCTTGCCGACGCCTGCGCCGCCGAACAGACCGACCTTACCGCCCTTACTGTACGGGGCCAGCAGGTCGACGACCTTGATGCCGGTCTCGAGGATCTGGGTTGCAGGCATGATATCGGTGAACGGGGGAGCAGCGCGGTGAATGGGATACTTTTTGGATTCATCAACCGGGCCTTTGCCATCAATGGGTTCGCCAATGACGTTGAACATACGGCCCAGCGTGGCCTCGCCGACGGGAATCGTGATGGGGCCTCCGGTGTCGAAGGCTTCCATGCCGCGGGAGATACCATCGGTGGAGAACAGAGAGACACAGCGGATGCTGTTGTCGCCGATGTGCTGGACGGCCTCGAGAATAATACGCTTGCCATTGACATGCATTTCAATAGCATTGTAGATCTCAGGAAGCATACCGATCGGGAACTTGATATCGACAACGGCGCCGATAACTCTCTGAACGATACCTCTTGTCATATTCTAACCTCCTGGACGTCCGCCGGTCTGCTCGGGCAGACCGGCCGACGACAATGTGAGCCTTAAATAGCGGCGGCGCCGCTGACGATCTCGATAAGTTCGGTCGTAACAGCACTCTGCCTTGCGCGGTTGAGATTCAGCTTCAGATCGTTGATCATCTGCTCTGTGTTATCCGAGGCCGAACTCATTGCGGTCATACGGGCGCTGTGCTCGCCGACCTTGGCAGAGATGATCGTGACCTGGATGTTGGAATGGAGATAAACGTCGAGAAGCTTATCGAGCACGTCTGCCTTGGAAGGCTCAAAGATGCAATCTGCCAGGGCCTCCGTGTCCTCACTGGCTTCAATGTGGACAGGAAGGAACTGCTTGCAGACGGGCTTCTGGGATACTACATTGATGAACTGCTGATAGATCAGATAGATCTCATCAACCTCACCGCTGTTGTACATGTCCATCAGGCAGGTCGAAACCTCACGGCACTGCTCTGCAGTGGGGAAGTCGTCGATGCCGTCAAAAATGCGGGTAATGGGAATCTGCTGACGTACGAAATAGTCCTTCGCCCAGCGGCCGCAGATTACAAGATTGTACGGTCTCGTCTCTGCACGGAGCTGTTCTCTGGCAAACTTGGCGACCTCGTTGTTATACATGCCGCACAAGCCCCTGTTGCCGGCAATGAAGACATAGCAGACCTTGCCGCTCTTCTTCTCATGACCGGAAATATAGGGATTCGTTAAACCGCCGTCTAAGCCAAGCAGGGCACCAAGGACATCCTGGCACTTGCTGACATACGGCTGCAGGGTGGTAAGGACATTCTGAGTTCTGCGCAGCTTGGAGACAGAGACCATTTTCATAGCCTTGACCATCTGCTCAGTGCTCTGTACGCTCTTGATATGCCGTTTTATTTCACGAATGCCGGCCATACCTGCCTCCTACGATTATCAGCAATCAAAAGGACTGCTTGAATTCGGCGATGACGCCCTTGAGTCTGGTGACCAGCTCAGCAGGCATCTTCTTACCGCCAGCGATGGTTTCAAGGATATCCGGATTGCTGACCTTGACGTACTCAATGAGTTCTCTCTCGAAGCGGGCAATATCCTTCAGCTCGACATCGTCAGTGAAGCCTTCAGCACCTGCAAAGATGATGACGACCTGCTCGCTGGCGGGCATCGGGGAGTACTGGTTCTGCTTGAGAATCTCAGTCATGTGGGCGCCGCGGTTGAGGGTGTCTCTGGTCGCCTTGTCGAGGTCAGAGCCGAACTGCGAGAAGGAAGCCAGCTCACGATACTGAGCAAGGTCCATTCTCAGGCGGCCGGCAACCTGACGCATGGCGCCGATCTGAGCGGAGCCACCGACACGGGAGACGGACAAGCCAACGTTGACGGCCGGACGGATACCGGAGTAGAACAGATCGCTCTCGAGGAAGATCTGACCGTCGGTGATGGAGATGACGTTCGTCGGGATGTAAGCAGAGATATCGCCTGCCTGCGTCTCAATGATGGGCAGTGCAGTGATGGAACCGCCGCCGCATTCGGGTCTGAGTCGGGCAGCACGCTCGAGCAGACGGGAGTGCAGATAGAAGACGTCGCCGGGGTAGGCTTCACGTCCGGGCGGTCTGTGCAGCAGCAGGGAAATCTCACGATAAGCAACAGCCTGCTTGGACAGGTCGTCGTAGATGATGAGAACATCCTTGCCCTGGTACATGAAGTACTCAGCCATCGCGCAGCCGCTGTACGGTGCGATGTAGAGCATCGGGGCAGGCTCAAATGCGCTGGCGGAAACGACGATGGTATAATCCATGGCGCCGTGGCTGCGCAGCTTATCAACGACGCCGGCCACGGTGGATTCCTTCTGACCGATTGCGACGTAAACGCAGATGACGTTCTGACCCTTCTGGTTGATGATGGTGTCGAGTGCGATGGCCGTCTTACCGGTCTGACGGTCGCCGATGATGAGCTCACGCTGGCCGCGGCCGATGGGGATCAGTGCGTCGATCGCCTTCAGGCCGGTCTGCAGAGGCACGGAGACAGACTTTCTGTCAACGACGCTCGGAGCAGGGCTTTCAACCGGGCGGAACTCGGTGGTGTTGATGGGACCCATGCCGTCGATGGGGTTGCCCATTGCGTCGACAACACGGCCGATGAGGGCCTCGCCGACAGGAACTTCCATAATACGGCCGGTACGGCGGACGGTATCGCCCTCCTGGATGTGCTGGAACGGGCCCATCAGAACGCAACCGACGTTGTCCTTCTGAAGGTCCTGAACCATGCCGCGCAGGCCGCCGGGGAACTCCAGCATCTCGCCGGACATAACGTCGGAGAGACCGGAAATGTGGCAGATACCGTCGGAGACGCTGATGACCTTACCGGTCTGGTACACGTCGACCTCTGCGTGCGTCTTTTCAAGACGCTCGGCAATGGCGTTGGTGATGTTCTTAGATTCGGTATCCGCGGCAGCGGTGTTGCTGCGGATATCCTGACTGATGCGGTCGAGCTGGTGAGTCAGCGAGCCGTCGTAGACGGTATCGCCAATCTTGATGCTCACGCCGCCGACAAGATCCGCGTTGACCTCGTTCTCACAGCTGATGAAGGATTCCCGGATGACCCGGTTGAGGGTTTCCATCTCTTCATCGGTGAGGGGTTCAGCACTGGAGACCTTGACTTTGAGCTTCTTGAGCTCATTCATGTTCAAAATATCACTCTGCTGCACAACTATCAAATCCTTAATCTTTTCAATGTACCGCTCAATGAGCTTCTGCCGTGCGTCGGCAAATTCATCAAGCTTAAGAACCTCATTCGTAAGGTCGGCCACACGGCTGACGGTTTCAGTGCTCACACGCTGAAGCATGTTGCCGCGGAACTCGTCTTCCTCTGCAGCAGCGCGATCGGTGATCTTCTTGGAATCCCGTTCGGCGGCTTCTGCGGAAGCGGCGAGCGTCCGTTCGGACTGTTCCTCCGCCTGAGCAATGATCCCGCTGATCAACTCGCTGTTGCGCTCATTGTCACGCTGCAGGTTGGCGTTGCTTTCTTCTGCTTCCTTCCGGGCGGCGTCCGCGCGCTCAAGATCCTCAACGATCCCGTCGCGACGCTTCTGGAACGTCTTCTTGACCAGATTTCTGCAGAAGAACCAGAGTCCCCCTACCAGTATGAGAAAGTTTATGAGCAGACATATAGCGGTCTTAGCATCCATATGATGCATCTATGACTTCGACCTCCTTCCCTTTCTTGTTATGGGGACTGCTTAGGTGTTTGCCGTGAGCGCGGAGACGCACTTCTCGATCGCTTTTTTGTTCTTCTGGGCGCAGGACTTGTCTTCCAGAAGGGAGCCGGTCAGGATGGACACGAGACTGTCCATCTGCCCGTCGATCTGCTTCACGGCGAGTTTTTCTTCTTCGCTGATCTTTGCAATGTTTGCCTTGCGGATGGCGGCGGCCTCCACCTGAGCATTGCGCAGCATGGCGGTCTGCTCGGCGTCGGCCTTGTTCTTCGCGTTTTCAAGCAGCTTTCTTGCGTTGGCGCGGCTGGCGTCAACCTCTGCCTGCAGGCGCTTGTCGTTAGCCAGCTTGGCTGCACGGGCTTCCTCGCCCGCGGCAAGTCCGCTGTTTATGCGCTCTTTCCTCTCGTCCAGGATCTTATGGATGGGTTTGAAGAGGACGAAATTGAGCAGCACCATGAGCACGACGAAATTGATGATGGTCCAAATGAATACCGACAAATCTATGCTCATACGTACGCCCTCCCTTTCATGGAGTTACTTGAGGGGATCAAACCTTGGCAACGAGCATGAAAGCGATGAGCAGGCCGTAAATTGCCAGAGCTTCCATAAGAGCCAGCGCGAGGATCATGCCGGTACGCAGGGTGCCGGCCATTTCAGGCTGACGGGCCATGCCATCAAGGGCAGCGGCGGCAGCTTTGCCCTGACCGAGTGCCGGGCCGATCGTGCTCAGCGCGATAGCAAGCGCTGCGGCAAGTGCAGTGAGTCCAGTTCCGTTCATTGTTGAGTTTCCTCCTTAGTTATGTTGGGTCTTGTTTTTTGTATGTACCACGGCTGGGCCTTAATGGCCGGCGCCGGTAGCACCCTCAATGTAGACTGCGCTGAGCATCGTGAAGACGACGGCCTGAATCAGGCAGAACAGAATGCTGAGGACATTCATGACGAGGGGGACGATGATCGGGCACATCTGGAACAGCTGATGCGTGACCGTTTCCTCGCCGAAGATGTTGCCGTAAAGACGAAGAGCCAGAGAGAAGGGACGTACGACCTCTTCGATGATGTTCAGCGGCAGCATGAATGCCAGCGGGCTGATGAAGTGCTTCAGATAGCTGAAGCCGTGGGCCTTGAAGCCCAGGAAATGCGTTGCCAGGAAAATGATGATTGCAAGGCCCGCAGTCACGGAAAGCGTGGAAGTGGGCGCCTGCAGCCAGGAAATGTGGCCGGCAAACGGAAGCAGGCCGGAGTAGTTGGACACCAGAATGAAGATGAACATCGTGCCGAACAGCGGGAAGTAGTTTCTCGCTCTGTGCTCACCCAGGATGCCTTCAAAGAAGCCGTCCAGGGACGAGACACTCATTTCAGCCGCATTCTGGAGCTTTCCGGGCACCGTCTTCAGCTTGCTGGTGGCGCAGATGGACAGGATGACCAGAACGGCCATCAGGATCCACGTGGTGGATACCTGCCCAACGATCGCCTCCTTGCTGAACAGCCCGGAGTTGGTGATGATGTCTCCCATGTTTTGAACCTCCAAATAGCGTGTGTTTCAGCAGGGTCTCACTCAGGCTTGTCGGCACTGCGCCGCTTTTCCTCTTCCTCCCGTGCGGTCTTCCGCATCTGAAGCATGGAAAGAACCACACTGGTCGCCGTCAGCCCCAGGGCAGCGCCGATAATCGTCGCATAAAAGCTGAACGGCAACACATTGCGCAACAGGAAAATGAGGAACAGAAGCGCCGCGCTGACCACGAATCGGATGCCGGACACGAGCATGACATCCGTCGTGTTGTTTGCTTTGTTTATCTTCCGCATGGTAATCCTGTGAAGACAAACGGATACGGCTGCGCCAAGCACCAGGCCGGCCAGTCCACCCAGAATATATTGCCAGGTACTCAATTCCGGACATCCTTTCCGCCAGTAATTTGCCCGCAGCCGCAACAACGATTTGATTTTAATGGAAACGCTACTAATTGTCAATAAAGGATCGTCAAAAAAAGTTTACAAAATTATCGTCATTTTTTCCCATGCGCCGCCCGTTTTCCCGGCAATTCCGCAGTAAATTCTGCTGGTAATTATGACGAAAGCAACAATTTCCGCGTATTTCTCCCCTGCAGAAGCTGTTTTGCCCCAATTTGCGCACACATTGCGGCCATTGGCTTGCGTTTGCCGTCTGTCTGCCTTATAATGAAAATGCACAGTTTTTTTGTTCAGGGGGCAACCGGACGTGAAAAATTCCAGAGCAGGCGCACCGCGTCGAAGACCCGCGCTTGTCAAATTTATCCAATCGCCGCTCTCTGTCAGACGACTGCAGCGTCTGACGGCGTTCGCCTGTACGCTGGCGCTGACTGCGCTGCTGCTGTCCGTGCCGGGATTGGCCACCGGAGATGAGGCTGCCGGAGACGCTGTGCCGCAGACGCTGCAGGAACTGACCGACGCATTCCTGCAGCAGTACAATTTGACCGAGGAGCGCTTTTCCTTCGGCTATTACAACACGCTCACCGGCGAGGAGTATTATGCAGGCGGCGACCGGTTCTTTGTCGGCGGGAGTATCTACAAGCTGCCGCTGAACATGCTGTACGTGGAGATGCTGGCAGACGGCCGGGCCGATCCCGACCGGCGCATCTCCGGATACACCTATCCGGAGATCCAGCGTCAGTCCATCCAATATTCGAACAACGAGCTGTCACAGGCGCTGCGCCGCAGCTTCTCGCCGGACAAATCCGATTACCGCATGGCCATTTTGAAATTCAGCGGTCTGCGGCCGGACGAACTGCCGGACAACTATGCGCACGAAAACAGTTATTCTCCCCGCTTCATGATCGGAACGCTTCAATACTTATATAATAATGCAGACCGTTTTTCCGATATCATTGGCTACATGAAGCTGGCCCACCCCGGCCGTTATCTGGAGAACTGGGACAGTGAATACGAGATCGCTCATAAATACGGTTATTTTGAAGGGCAGCTCAACGACGTCGCCATAATCTACACACCGGAGCCGTTTTTCCTCGTGGTGTTCACACGCGGCGTATATGAAAAGACACTGGGCGAATTCTGCAGGCTGATGACGGATTATACGCTTGCCAGCGACGCACAGTATCAGGCGCAGCAGGCCAGGGCCGAGGCTGCGGCTGCGGAAAGTGCACAGTCCGTCGTATCCGGCACAGAACAGTCGGTCGTATCCGACACAGAGACCGGAGACGCGCCGGAGCTGCCGCTGGCTGCGGTGTGTGTTGCCGGAGGCGCCGCTGTTCTGCTCGGCCTCGCCGTCGCCGTTTTCCGGCACGTCCGGCGCAGGCGTCCGCAGCACTGGTCACATTGACGATGGAGCCGTCCGGGCCGGGCCGGTTTTGCGCCGTGTCTCCAGAATTGCTTTTTTCCGTACGCAGGGGCTTGCTTCCGCGGGATAAGTGGTGTATCATGTGAAATATTATTCATCCCCCTAAAAATGACCGATATCATGAAAGTGAGGCAGCGCCATGGAACCCATCCAAATCACCCGTACCACCACACCCAAGGCAAAGCCGGAGCTGAACGGACTCCCCTTCGGCACCTATTTCTCCGATCACATGTTTCTGATGAACTATGTCGACGGCAAGGGCTGGATCAACCCCCGCATCGTCCCCTACGGCCCGTTCGAGCTGGAGCCGTCGTCCATGGTATTTCATTACGCGCAGGAAATGTTTGAGGGCATGAAGGCCTACCGGACCGCCGAGGGCAAAATCCAGCTTTTCCGCCCGGATCAGAACATTGCCCGCATGAACCGCTCCGGCGAGCGTCTGTGCATCCCCCACATCCCGGAGGAGCTGTTCCTTGCCGGCCTCAAGGCGCTGATCGAGCTGGATCAGGAGTGGGTGCCGCATGACCCGAACTCCTCCCTGTATATCCGCCCGTTCGCCTTCGCCACCGATCCGCACATCGGCGTGCATGCTTCGCACACCTATCTGTTTGCCATCATCACCTGCCCCGTCGGCAGCTATTACGCCGAGGGCATCAACCCCGTGCGCATTATGATCGAATCGGCCGACGTGCGCGCCGTGCGCGGCGGCACCGGCTACACCAAGTGCGGCGGCAACTACGCCGCCTCCATCCGCGCCGGCGAGGAGGCCGCCAAGAAGGGGTATTCGCAGGTACTGTGGCTCGACGGCGTGCACAGGAAGTACATCGAAGAGGTCGGCGCAATGAACGTTATGTTCAAGATCAACGGCCGCATCGTCACCCCCTCGCTGGCCAACGGCAGCGTCCTGCCCGGCATCACCCGCAAGTCCTGCCTTGAGCTGCTGCACAGCTGGGGCTACGAGGTGGAGGAGCGCGACCTGTCTGTCGACGAACTGATGCAGGCCGCCGCAAACGGCTCGCTTGAGGAAGCCTGGGGCACCGGAACTGCCGCCGTCGTCTCCCCCATCGGCGAGCTGGCCTACCGCGACGAGCATTACGCCGTCCACAACAACGAAATCGGCCCCATCACCCAAAAGCTTTACGACACGCTCACCGGAATCCAGTGGGGCCGCATCGAGGACGCGTTCGGCTGGACCGTCCCCGTCTGCTGATTTCCGCATCGGAAAAGCGCTCTTCAGGGCTGTCTCCGGACAGCCCTTTTTTCTTGTCTCCGGCGAATCCGCTCCGAAGCCGTCGGCAAAGGCAACAAGAGGAGACTGCGCGGAGCGGTGATTTTCTACTTCCCTATTTTCGGGCAATGTGTTATTATATCAGAAACACATGTCTTTTACGGAGGTACATTCCATGAAATACATTCTGGTCATCGGCGACGGCATGGCCGACAATCCCGTACCGTCGCTCAGCAATAAAACCCCGCTGCAGTATGCGCACATCCCGCATATGGACGCGCTGGCGGCAAAGAGCGAGCTGGGCAGCGTCACCAACTGCCCCAAGGGCCTGCCGCCCGGAAGTGACACGGCCATTCTGTCCATCTTCGGCTGCGACCCCCGTGTGTGCTACACCGGACGCGCCCCGTTGGAGGCCGCCGCCACCGGCATCGCTCTGGAGCCGGGCGACGCCGCCTACCGCTGCAACATGGTCAGCTATGAGGATACCGACCTGCCTCTGGCAGAGCGCCGCATCCTCTCGCACAACGCCGGCTCCATTGAGGGCGACGTGTCCGACGCGCTGATCTCCGCACTGTTCGCCGACGAGGCCTTCGCCGCGCTGGCCAAACAAGCCGGCATGCGCGTCTACCCCGGCAGCTCCTTCCGCCACATTGCCGTGCAGCACGCCGCCGACCTCAACGGCATCCGCCTGACGCCGCCGCACGATCACCTCGGAGAGGTGGTCGGCCCGCTTCTGCCGTCCGGCTGTGCCAACGCCGCAGTGCTGACAGAGCTGATGGAATGCGCCCACGCCTTTCTGGATCATCACCCGCTCAATGAAGCGCGCCGCGCTTCCGGCAGGCTGCCGGCCAACGGCATCTGGTTCTGGGCGCAGGGGACCGCTGTTGCGCTGCCAAGCTTTCCGGAGGCCTACGGCACGGGCGGCGGCGTGATCTCCGCCGTGCCGCTGTGCCACGGCATCGCCCGTCTGACAGGGCTGGAGCCCATCACCGTCCCCGGCGCGACCGGCGAGCTGGAGACCAATTACGAGGGCAAGGCCGCCGCCGCGCTCGAGACGCTCGAGCACTATGACTTTGCCGCCGTGCACGTGGAGGCCCCCGACGAGTGCACCCACAACGGCGATACGCAGGGCAAGCTGCAGGCCATCGAATGGCTCGACAGCCGCATGCTCGCACCGCTGCTGGACGGTCTGGCCGCCCGCGGCTGGGACTTCCGCATGCTCATTCTCTCCGATCATAAAACGCTCACCTCTACCCGCGGCCATGACGGCGATCCGGTGCCCTACCTGCTGTACGACAGCCGGAAGGATCAGGGCTGCGGTCTGGCCTACTGTGAGGCCGACGGGGAAAAAGGCCCCCATCTGCCGGACGGCACGATGCTGATGTCCCGTCTGTTTGAGAAATGAATCAGATTCAAGTCCGTGCCTGGGCAAAGCTGAACCTGTCTCTGGACGTAACCGGCCGCCGGGATGATGGCTATCATGAAATGCGCATGATTATGCAAAGCGCCAGCCTGTGCGACCAGCTGACGGTCACGCTCACAGAGGACGGTTCGTTTTCCGCCTCGACCAACCGGCGCTATCTGCCCAACGACGACAAGAACATCGCCGTGCGCGCCGCGCGCCTTTTTCTGACGGCAGCCGGCCTGCCGGACGCCGGCGCACACATTGCCATACGCAAACGCATCCCGGTCTGCGCCGGTCTGGGCGGCGGCTCGGCCGACGCAGCGGCGGTGCTGCGCGCGCTCAACCGGCTGACCGGCGCCGGCATGACGTCAGACGAGCTGCGTGCGCTGGCCCTGCAGCTGGGGGCAGATGTGCCATACTGTGTGGAGGGCGGTACGGTGCTGGCCACGGGACTGGGCGAGCAGCTCTCTCCCCTGCCGCCGCTTCCGGACTGCCACATTCTCATCTGCAAGCCGCCGTTTCCCATCTCAACGCCGGTGCTGTTCCGCCGGCTCGACGCCGCGCCCCCGCGCCACCATCCGGACACCGCCGGCTTGATCGCCGCGCTGAAGGCGGGCGACCTGTCCGGACTGTCCCGGCGCATGTTCAATGTTTTCGAGTTTGCGCTGCCTGACCGGCCACGCAGTGAGATCCGTGCACTGTGCTCGGAGCTGCTCGATCACGGCGCGCTCGGCGCGATGATGACCGGCACAGGCTCCGCCGTGTTCGGCCTGTTCCGCTCACAGGACAAGGCAAAGCAGGCCCGGGCCGTGCTTGCCTCCCGCTGCGAGGCATGCTTCCTGGTCCGGCCATTGCAGCATTATCCGGAAGAACCCGTATAAAATTCGGAAGATCCGTCCACGATTGAACTATCTCAGTCAGGGACGGATCTTTTTATGAAAACAAAGTATATGGTAAACGGATTTCTGGAAACGGCACTGCTGACCGCACTGTGCGCCGCGCTGGCAGCCGGTGTCTGGGCGCAGGGCCGCGCCGGGCGGCTGGCAGAGGATCTGGTTCGGCTGCACGTCGTGGCCGTATCAGACGACGCGCAGGAGCAGGCCGTCAAGCTGCGTGTGCGGGATGCGGTGCTGGCCTATCTGGAGCCGTCGCTCTCCGGACTGGACGACGCGCAGGCCGCCCGCGGCACGATCCGCGCGCATCTTGACGGCGTGCAGGAGGCCGCAGCAGCCGCCGCGGAGGGTCGGCCCGTTACCGTCACGCTCGGCCGCGAGTATTACCCCACTCGTGATTATGGCAGCTTTGCTCTGCCGGCCGGAGAATACTGCTCTCTGCGCGTCGTGCTCGGCGAGGGGCAGGGGCACAACTGGTGGTGCGTCGTATTTCCGCCGCTGTGCATGACAGCAGCAGAGTCTCCTGCAACCGAAGCTGTCGGCTCCGGGCTGACGGCTGCAGATGCCTCGCTCATCTCCGGGCAGGACGGCGACTATGTCATCCGCTTCCGTGCCCTGGAACTGTGGGGGCAGCTCCAGCATGCACTGGAGCAGCACGGCAGCTGAAGCGCAGATTGCCTCCATCGCCCGGCCCCGCCTGCATGCGACAGGCGGGGCCGGGCTTGACCTTTCCTCCGCCGCCCGGTATAATCTTCCAAAGCAAGCAAACGGGAGGGTGCGTATGAAACGCTCTGCAAAATACTGGCTGGCGGGGCTGATGCTGGTCGTCGTGGCCGCGGCGATGACCCTGCTGTATGTGCACACGCGGCCGCAGGCGGACGTCGGAGAGAAAACACTCACCGTATCCGTCACCCATTCCGACGGCACGCAGCGCAGCTTCACCCTGCAGACGGACGCCGCCGATCTCTGGGACGCCATGGATGAGGCCGGCCTGATTGCCGGGACGGACAGCGCCTATGGCAAGTGGATCACACAGGTTGACGGCGAGACCGCCGAGGAAACGGCCAATCAGTGGTGGGTCTTCACGCGCGGCGGTCAGTGGGTGGACACCGCCTGCGACGCCACGCCCATTGCAGACGGAGAGTCCTATGAATTCTCGATCTATGCCGGATAAGCCGCAGACCGGCGGCAGGCCGCGGCTGCGTGCGCGCCGCCTGGCTCTGCTGGCGCTGATGGCCGCAGGGATGAGCGCGGCGAAGGCGGTCATGGCCCCGCTGCCGAACATTGAGCCGGTAACGCTGCTGGTGATGCTGTGCGCGCTCGCTTTCGGGCCGCAGGCGTTTTATGCCGTTTACACCTTTGTGGCGCTGGAATTTCTGCTGTACGGCTTTGGGATGTGGTCGTTTGCCTATCTGTACGTGTGGACGATTCCGGCAGTGGGCGCCATGCTGCTGCGGCGCTGCCGGTCGCGCTGGCCGTTCGCGCTGCTGTCGGCGGCGTTCGGACTGCTGTTCGGCGCGCTGTGCGCCATCCCCTATCTGTTTGTGGGCGGATGGGCCGCCGCCGTCTCGTTCTGGACCGCCGGCATTGTCTTTGATCTCATCCACGCCGCAGGCAATTTTATACTGGCCGCGCTGCTGCTGCCGCCGCTTCGCCGTCTGCTTGAGCGCCTGCAGAAAACAGATTGCGGCAGCACCGCCCATGCGATACGAAAAGAGACGGAGGATCAATGATCCTCCGTCTTCCTGCGTTCCGTGCCGGTTCACACATTCCACTCCAGCAGCTTTCCCAGAAAGTGCGAGAGCTGCTCCGTCTGCGGGCTGGCAAACAGCTTCCCGCTCGGGCCGTATTCCATCAGCCGGCCCTCGCAGAGGAAGGCCGCCGTGTCGCAGGCGTGGCGGGCAAAGCCCATCTCGTGCGTGACGATAATGAAATCCAGCCCGTCTGCCTTCAACTCACTGACGAGGTCCAGCACCTCGGTGGTGTACTCGGGGTCGAGCGCGCTGGTCGGCTCGTCGAGCAGCAGCAGCGACGGCCGCGCCGCAATCGCACGCGCGATGGCCACGCGCTGCTGCTGGCCGCCGGAGAGCGCCGCCGGCTTCTTGTGCGCGTCGGCGCGCATGCCGAAGCGGTCGAGCAGCTGCCCGGCGCGCTCGCGCGCCTGCGCGGCAGCATAGCCGTGCACCTTCACCAGCGGCAGCACAATGTTTTCCTCCGCGGTCAGATGGCGGAACAGCCCGCCCTGCTGAAACACATATCCCAGCCTTCGCCGGTATCGCGCCAGCTCCTTTTCCTGCCAGACGACCGGCTCTCCGCCCACGCAAAGCATGCCGCCGCTCGGCGGCAGCAGTCCGCCGATGATGCGCAGCAGCGTCGACTTGCCGCCGCCCGATGGGCCGATGATCGCCAGCGTGCGCACCTCGTCGCACAGGTCGATGGGCTGCAGGACAATCCGCCCCTCGTCATACTGCTTGGTCAGTCCGCGCAGCTCAAGCCTCATAGCGGAACCTCCTCTCCAGCCGTTCGCTGATGAAGGACACCGGCAGCGTCAGGCACAGATAAAGCAGACCCAGCACCAGATAACACTCGAACAGCCGGAAGTTTGCCGCGCTGATCTCGCGCATGGTCTGTGTCAGCTCGATCACCGCAATCAGCGACAGCAGCGACGAGTCCTTGATAATTGAGGCAAACTGCCCCGTCAGCGCCGGCAGCGTGCGCGCCACCAGCTGCGGCAGAACGACATGCACCACCGCTTGCCGCCGCGTGAAGCCTACGGCCCGGGCCGCGTCGAGCTGGGTCTGATCCAGCGACAGCAGGCTGCCGCGGATGATCTCCGAAATGTAGGCCCCTTCAAACAGGGACAGGATCAGGATCCCCGCAACAAACCGGTTTTCGATGCCCCAGGCCGTACCCAGCAGATAGAAAAACAGATAGATCTGCATCATCAGAGGCGTGCCGCGGATGAACTTGACATAGACGCTGCACAAATACCGCACAAACAGCACCCGCGCGCTCTGCCCCACCGCGCACAACGCACCGAGCACAAGGCTCAGCACCAGACTGCACAGGCTCAGCGCCAGCGTCATCACAAAGCCCCTCCACAGGCGCACACGAACCTCGCCCAGAAAGGAAAAATCGAACACATACCCGATCGCGCGCAGCGACAGCCAGAACACCACCGCCAGCACCGCGCACACCAGCAGCAGATTCAACACAACAGCGGCAGGCGGAATGCTCCGCCTGCCGTCGCTTAAAAACAGCTGTCTGATCTTCATCACCGTCCACTCAGCTCAGATCAAAGAACCACTTGAAGCCCAGCTCATCGAAGGCCGTCTTCTCCTCGGCAAGATACTTCTCGCTGAGCTTGTCAAAGCCGCCGTCGGCCGTGTACTGCGCAATGAAGTCGTTGAGCTGTCCAAGCAGCTCGTTGTTGCCCTTCTGCACGGCGACGCCCCAGTATTCCACGTCCTGGAAGGGAATAAAGATGGCCATGGTGGTGTCGGGATTCTGCTGCCAGTTGCGGTAAACCGTCAGCTGGTCGTACAAAAAGCCGTCGGCCTTGCCCTGCGTCACCTCGGTTACGCACGCGCTCTCGTCCGGCAGGCCAATGATCTCAGCGTTGGTCAGGTGCTCCTGCGCATAGAAATAGCCGGTGGAGCCGGTCTTGACGGCCACGCGCATGCCTGCCTGATTGAGGTCGTCGATCGACTCAACGCCGGAGCTGCTGTTGGCCAGAATCGCCAGAAGCGCGTTGGCATACGGGTCGGAGAAATCAACCGTTTCCTTGCGCTTTTCCGTAATGGTCATCGATGAAATGACCATGTCGGCCTTGCCGGTCTGCAGGGCGGGGATCAGCCCGTCCCACGAAATGTTTTCAATCTGCACCTCACGGCCGATGTACGCGCCGAAATCCCTGCTGAAATCCACGCTGATGCCGCTCGGGTCGCCGTTCTCGTCCTTGGTCTCAAACGGCGGATAGGCCAGCTCCATCGCCACCACCAGAGGCTTGTCCTCCTGCGCAGGCTGTGCGCCGCAGCCGGTCAGGCACGCGGCCAGCAGCACCAGCGCCAGCAGCAGCGCGCTCCGTTTCTTCATTTGTTTTTTCCTCCCTCTTTCTCTCGATTGGGACAAAATGTCCCATCTATTGTCCAAATTGTACCATGTCCGTGTGCAGAATGCAACCTTCTTGTCCAAACCGCTTGTGTGGCTTGACAATGCGGCGCTCCGTGTTATAATATCGTTTAACGATATTATAACGCAATATTGCAGAGGGAGGTGCGTGCCATGCCGAAAAAGTCGCTGGAAAGCCTGACGGAATCCATGTTTTACGTGCTGATGGCCTTTGCCAGCGGCAGCATGTGCGGCACGGACGCCGCCGGCTTCATCGAGCGCCGCACCTGCGGCCGCATCCGGATGGGGCCGGCCACGCTTTACACCATCCTCGGCAAGTTTGAAAAGGAAAAGCTCATCGAGGAGATCGGGGTCGACGGCCGCCGCCGCACCTACCGCATCACCGCCCGCGGCGCGCAGGCGTATGAGGCGGAGCTGGCGCGGCTGCGTCAGTGTGTGGCGGACGCCGAGGCAGAGAACGGAGGCAGCAATGGCTGAAGCAACAAAAACGGTTTACCGGCTCCCCCCATGCCCGAGCTACGACGTGGAGGGTATGGAAAGCTGGCTGAGCGATTTGTCGTCGGAAGGCCTGTTTCTGACGAACGACGGCTTTTTCTGTGGGCTGGGCCACTTTGAGCGCCGCGCACCGCAGCGGATGCGTTACCGGCTGGAGCCGGCGCCGAAGCAGATCGGCACCTTCTCCGCCAACGGCTATGAGCCGGACGCCGACGCCGTGGCGCTCAGCGAGGCGTTCGGCTGGGAATACGTGGCCGACCGCGGTCAGTTTTTTATCTATCGCACCGCAGACCCCGCCGCGCGTGAGCTGAACACCGACCCGCAGGTGCAGGCGCTGGCGCTCTCCGCCGTCATCCGGCGCGAGCGCGGCTCCATCATCTCCACGCTGTTCTGGGTGCTGATCTACCCGCTGGCCTGCATCCGCGGCCAGCTTCTGCTGCCGATGCTCGACGGCGGAACGTGGTACGTTCTCTTCAGCTTTGCGGTGCTGACGTGGATGCTGGCCCGGTCGCTGGCACAGGCGCTGCACCTGCGCCGGCTGCGCCTGCGCCTGCAGCAGGGTGAGATCGACCACCGACGCCCCTGGCGGCCGCGCGTGCTGCGGCATCGGGCCGCGTCCGCCGCGACGGTGCTGCTGTGCCTGCTGTGGGTCGTACTGTCGCTGCAGCAGTTCGGCAGCCGCGTGACGGACGAGGGCTACACCGCGCTGAGCGACTTCCCCGGCCAGGCGCCGTTTGCCACGATGGCCGACCTCGCCCCGGAGGGGCGCTACACGCCCCAGGACATGGGCAGCTACACCAACCGCGTCCGGCAGTGGAGCGACCCGCTCGCACCGCGCGCGATCTGCTGGGCGGAAAACACCGACGTCCGCCTGCCAGACGGCCGCATTCTGAGCGGCGGCTATTACGTGGACTACTACGAAACGCGCTGGAGCTGGGTTGCCCGCGAGGCGATGCGGGAGCTCTCCCGCCCCACACACTGGCGCGAGAAATACGAGCCGATCGACCTGTCACTGGCGGATGTGGACGAGGCGTTCGCCTATTATGACTCCGTCCATTTCCCCACGCTGGTGGTGCGCAAAGGCCGCACGGTGATGCGTGTGCGCTTTTTTCAAACCTCGCCCCAATACAC
>JALEMS010000006.1 GCA_022768185.1 Clostridiales bacterium
GACACGCTGCGTGTGGAGGATACCCTCTATAAAAAGGAGACAAACGTATGACGCTGGGAACAGCTGTTCTTCTGCTGGTACTGGCTGTGGCAGGCATCGTGCTGGCCTTTCGGTATCTGCGTAAAAAGCCGAAACTGCGCATCCTTTGTCTTGTACTGTTGTCTCTGATCGTGCTGGTTCTCGCCGGATATATCGGTCTGACTCTGATTCTTGTGGATGCGGCCAGAAACCAACCGCCTGCGTGACAGGGCGGAACAATCATCATTGAGAAGCGAAAGTGTCCTTCAGGATACCTTCGCTTTTCGCTTCTGTGTTGCACACCCGAATCCGTCAGCTGACAGAGATAAGTTTGAATTACTTCCTTATCGCTGTTAAGCCAACGACAGATTCGTTTTTTCATAAGGGCATCATTTCGGGCGCTCCCATCGGATTTTTTGCAATTTTTCCGGCTCTTGAGGAATTACCTGGTTTCGTCCCTCACTGGCGTATTTGCTCTGTGTCTGGAAAAATAGCGCCACAGATGATTCCGTTCAATCACAGCTTCATAGCTGCGGAGCTTGCTGCGAAGCGCTTCGTTTTCCTGCTCCAACTCTGCTGCTTGGAGCCTGCCGCGGACGGACTTATATTCAGACAGCTCCTTTGTCAGCGAAGCAACCTTGGCTTTAAGTTCTGCAATTAGCTTGTTTGCTGCGTCCAGCATCTTTTGCAGTTTGGACTCCTTTTTCTCTTGCGTGATATACTTCTTTGCCGCTGCTGTAAGGGCCTCATACTCTGCGCGTTCCAGTATAACCTTGGAGGATAGTGAAACAGGCTTTGCTTCAATCTGCTCCACGGACTAAACGGCAACCTTCTGTTTCTGGATTTTTCGATTTTCTTTTCCAGCGAAGCAGCCTCCTGTGCTTTCTGCTCCGTCTTCTCAGTGAGATCGGCTAGCCGTTCCTGCTCTCGTTCCACCTTGAACTGTGTCACAGTCAGATGTTCTTCTGTGCTGCCGCGCTCCCCGTGTTCCACGTCGGTATAGCCGGGCCTTGCGCATGGTGTTGTAGAAATCGTCCTGTAGGACGCTGTATGAGGGCGTGAGAGTTTTCTTTCCGGTCTTGGACAGAAGCGGCTTTCCATCCTCGCCTATGGCGGGCTTCGATTCCCACTTTTTGCTCCTGCTGACCTGCATGATGGTTTCCTTTACGGTGCCGACTAAGGATTTATCTTTGCAGCGTTTGCTCCAAAGAATTTGTAGAACCACATTCCGTATGTCTTTTTGAGTGCCTTGGCAATGGCATTTAGCGTGGATTCGTCATCTACAGTACCAATGTACGAACCAAGTTCTGTTTGATTCACAGTCCTGATCTGCTCAAGCATAAGTGTTTGGTTTTGATCCTTACACTTGTTAGGACATTTACCGGAGAAAAATCAACGGTCTATCGTGTCCTCAACTGTCCTCACGGAAGATTTTTTTGTTTTCGCACGTTTGGGAGACAAGAGAGAGAAGTCATTCAGAAGAATAAAAAAAGCTCTCAAATCTAACCAGAAACAGTTAGATTTGAGAGCGATGAGACACTTTGACATTATTCTCGTAAAAAAGCTAATGTCCTCAAATTGTCCTCGTGGGACCTTTGGAGAGCCGAAAAAGCCTTGCAAATCAAGGGTTTTTGGTTTTCCGTGGGTTATTCCCACTCGATTGTGGCCGGCGGCTTCGGCGAGAGATCGTACAGCACACGGTTGACGCCGGGCACAGTGGCCAAAATACGACTGGTGATGCGCTCGAGCAACTCCCAGTCCAGTCGCGGCACCGTAACGGCCATTGCGTCCGTCGTATTGACAGCGCGCAGGATGACAGGCCAACTGTCCGTACGCTTTCCATCCCGCACGCCGGTGCTGGTGATGTCGGGTACGACGGCAAAGTACTGCCACACCTTTCCCTGCAGGCCGGCTGCGGCAAACTCCTCGCGCACAACGGCATCTGCCTCGCGCAGCGCAGCCAGACGTTCTCTCGTAATGGCGCCGGTGCAGCGCACACCCAGACCGGGGCCGGGGAATGGCTGACGGAATACCATCTCCTCCGGCAGGCCTAGCGCCAGGCCGACCTGGCGAACCTCGTCCTTATACAGGAACTTCACCGGCTCCACCAGCTCAAGGCCAAGATCCTCGGGCAGACCGCCGACGTTATGGTGCGCCTTGACGCCGTCAGACTCCAGAATGTCGGGATAAATCGTACCCTGGCCAAGGAAGCGGATGCCGGAGAGCTTCCCGGCCTCCTCCTCAAACACACGGATAAATTCCGCACCGATGACCTTGCGCTTGCGTTCCGGATCGGAAACGCCGGCCAGCTTGTCCAGAAAACGATCGGTTGCGTCGATGTAGATCAGTTCTGCGCCGAGCTGGTCACGGAAAACCGTGATGACCTGCTCGGACTCTCCCTTGCGCATCAGGCCGTGATTAACATGTACGCACACCAGATTTTTTCCAATTGCACGGATGAGCAGCGCCGCGACAACGGAACTGTCAACGCCGCCGGAAAGGGCCAGCAGTACCTTTCCGTCACCCACCTGTGTGCGAATCGCGTCAATCTGCTCGGCAATAAAGCGCTCGGCTGCCTCACAGTTGTCAATGCGGCTGGTGTAGGGTCTCTTCGGGGTGTTTGCGTTCATAAATTACCTCCAGTATGGAAATACTATTTGAAATCAATGCCGGGAGTTGAAGCATTTGGCGATCATTTTCTTTCGAACGATCATCATCTTCATCACGCTGCTGCTGTTTATGCGGGTGCTCGGCAAGCGGCAGCTCGGTGAAGTGGAACTTTCCGAGTTGGTTGTGTCGGTACTCATTGCAAACCTGGCCGGACTGCCGCTGCAGGACATCGGCATTCCGCTGCTCAACGGACTAATCCCTGTTATCATCCTGTTCTGCTGTGAGCTGCTGATCTCCACTCTCACCATGAAAAGTGTGCGCATGCGTACGCTGCTGTGCGGGCGGCCCAGTCTGTTGGTGGAAAACGGCGTGATCCGCCAAAAGGAAATGGCACGCAGCCGTTTCACCATTGATGAACTGACCGAAGAGCTGCGCAACCAGTCTATCATGGATATCAGTACAGTCAAATATGCCGTGCTGGAAACCGACGGTACGCTCAACACCATTCTGGCGCCAAGTCAAAGGCCGGCCACTGCCGCGCAGCTGGGCATCCAGACAACGGACAACGGCTTTCCAATCATCATCATCAACGACGGACATGTCCTCTCAGACAATCTGCGGCACACCGGCCGGGATGAGAATTGGCTGAAAGCGGAGCTGAGTCGGCACGGCATCCGGCAGACACAGGACGTGTACCTTCTCACCGTCGACGCAGCCGGAAACGTTTATTTTGCCGAGAAGGAGCATGACTCGTGAAAAAATATTGGGTCGGAATTCTGCTGCTGGCTGGGATGCTCGGCGGCATTCTGCTGCACATCCGGCATCTGGAGACAATGATCGGCGAGTTGACCGATCAGGTGGACAAAGCGCAGATACATGCCGAGCAAGGCAACTATTCCGCCGCCGGAGAGGAAATCAGCCAAGCCATGGATCAGTGGGAGCGGGCCGGGCACTACACGCACATCTTCATCCGCCACACGGAGATTGACAGCACAACCGACGCCTTCTGCGATCTGCTCGGCGCACTGGCTGCTGAGGATGCCGGCGAGTGCCGCGGCGCGTTCCGGAAGCTGTACGCCCACCTGACAAACATTGCAAAGATGGAACGGGTAAGCGTCGGCAGCATTTTTTAGCAGGCAGTTTATTTCTTATCGTCCATGAGCTTGGTCAGCTCCTGCATGAAGGTATCAATGTCCTTGAAGCTGCGATAGACCGAGGCAAAGCGGACATAGGCCACCTCATCCAGATCACGCAGGTGCATCATGACCATCTCGCCGATGGCAGTGCTGCTGATCTCACGCTCAAGCGAGCCCTGCAGCTCCTGCTCGATCTGATCTGCGATGCGCTCGATTTCCGTCAGAGGAACCGGGCGCTTTTCACAGGCCCGCACCATACCATTGATCAGCTTGACCTTGTCGAAACCCTGACGGCTGCCATTGCGCTTGATGACTACGAGCGGCAGGCGCTCCATGATCTCATAGGTCGTGAAACGACGCTGGCACTTGAGGCACTCACGCCGGCGGCGGATGGTGGTCCCTTCTTCGGCGGGACGGGAGTCAATGACCTTGCTCTCAGGATTTCCACAAAACGGGCATTTCATCTCACTTTTCCCCTTTTTACATGATTAAGCCGCATTCCGGCACACCGCCGGTCTGACTGGGTACAACCGCGTCTTCGTCCGCACACAGCTCTGCTATCCTGCGTATTGTATCACATCCGCATGCATTTTTCCACCGAAAGTTGCAATATGCATCCATTTTCTTCCGGATGCTTCGTTTACATCATTTACCTATTGCAAATTTCCGCGCACCGCGCTATCCTGAAGGCGAGGTGTTTGCCATGCGGATACGCAAGCTGCTGCACTATATGGGCAGCATGTGCCGCGAGAGCCACACGCTGCTGCGCCGAACACTGCAGCTCTCGTGTACCATGGTGTTCTGTGCATTCGTGCTGCTCGTCGACGCCGGCAGCTATTCCATCCATACCTGGCAGGTTTACCGCACAGCGCAGGAGCTGTCGATGAATCCGGCCGGGCTGCTGCTTCTGGCCGTAATCGGTGCGGCACTGCTGGAGGAGCGCAGCAGAACATAGAAAAACAGCGGACCCATCCGTCGGATGCGCCCGCTGTTTTTCTATAATTCGGCTGCCAGCGCCATCAGCGCATCCCGGTCCATCAGCGCACCGAGCACATCGGCCAGCGCGTTGGCACTGATACGCTCAGGCAACTCGAGCCGGCGGCAGAGCGCCGCGCGCTTTTGGGCGCTGTTCGGTCCCCCGGACAGGCCGGCGGCGTAGAGATCCTGCTTTGTGATCGTGTTGGCAGGCTTTGGAGCATTCTCCCCTTCTATGGTCGCGCCGGCGCGGCGCAGAGCCTCTACCAGCACCTCAGGCCGCATGCCTTCAACCCCAAGCTTGCCCTCCTTTGAGGGCGCGGTTTTGCGCCGCTCCTTACCGGAAACGTCCGGCACATAGGCATGGCGTACCAGCGACGGGTCGATGGCTCCTTTCAGATAGCTGCGGATGAGAAAGCCCGCCCCATCCGGATCGGTGAGAATGATGAGGCCGCGTGCCTGCGCCATGCGGCGCAGCAGCGAAAGCAGCTGCTGATTATGAAAGATGCCGAAGCCGGAGGTCTCGAAGATCGTGGCGTCCACAGCCTGGGAGAGCGTATTTTTGTCATAACGTCCCTCGACGACGATCACCTCTTTGATCCGAATCATGCCGTTCTGCCCCCTTCCAGCGCCGCGCGCAGGACAAATTCCTTGAGAAGCTCCTGCGGCGGCGTGGGGGTGCTCTTCATACGGTAGTCGATTTCCGCACACAGCACGACAGTCGCCTCCAGCTGCGCCATTGAGAAGCGCCGTGCGGCGTCCATCAGCTTACGTATGATAAAATCATGGCTGATGCCGGTAACTCTGGCGACATAAGCGCTGCCAAGGCCATCGTCGATGGCCAGCCGCGCAGCATACAGGCGGCGAAACTGCTGCCCGATGATAGCCATCAGCATAATCGGCTCGACATCCCGCATGGCCAGAAGCTCCGCCAGCGTTTGCGCTGCGCCGTCAAAATCACGCACGGCCAGCCGGTCGGTCAGCTCGAACACGCCGGCCTCCGGCAGACGATGCGCCACCGCGCGGATGTCGTCCATCGTCACCGCCTCGCCCTTCGCGTGCGCGGCAGCTTTTTCGATTTCGGAAGCCAGACGGTCCATCAGGCCGCCGGTGATGAAGATCAGCTCGCGTGCCTCCTGCGCGCCGATGCGTTTGCCCAGCCGGTCGAACCGGCGGGCGATCCAGCGAACCAGCAGCGTCTCATCCTGTACCGTAAAATCCAGAAAGCGCCCGGCACCTTTCGCCGCTTTGATGAGCTTGAGTCGCCCGTCCGGCTGCACACCGTCCGGCAGCGTGACCACCACGACCGTATGCTCCGGAATATCCGCCAACAGCTTCGCCGCCCGCGCAGCCGTATCCTCACGGCAGCGGTTGAGATCGACACCGCGCAGCAGCACAAACACATACTGTGATAAAAACGGCATGGAATCGAGCGCCTCCTCCAGCGCTGCCAGCTCCAGTTCCGGGCCTTCGAGCAGCTTCCGGTCGAAGTCACCGCCGCTGTCGAGGCAATGTCGCTCCAATTCGGCGGCAAACTGCTCGAGCAGATAGCGCTCGTCTCCCCAAAGCAGATACAGGCGCTCGGGGCCCTTCTCGCGCAGCTCGCGCACCAGCGTGCTGTACGGCGGCGCGGCGTGGGGATGCTTTTTATCCGTTTTCTGCTTTGCCATGATCGGTTTCGTCCATTCTCAGTACAATATTTCCCTGCTCATCTGTCCGCAGGACAGGGATTCCGTGCGCTGCATAGCGCGCCAGTGTCTCCGGCGTGGGATGCCCGTAGGTATTATAGCCGACAGAGATGAGTGCAACGTCCGGGTCAGCCGCCTCAATCAGTTCATCGCTTGAGGCATACCTGGAGCCGTGATGTCCGGCCACCATCACCTCGCACTTCGGCAGCGTGACCTCGTGCACCAGCTCACGCTCGACGGAAAGCTCCAAATCTCCTGTTACCAGCAGGTCGAACGCTCCAAGGCTCGAAACGACAGCCATTTCGCGCTCGCCGTTCTTTCCGGCGCACCACAGCTGCAGCGACAACGGTCCGACGGACAGCTCCGCGCGATCGCGGATCTGATAGACACGGGTCCCCGCCTCATCGGCGGCCTCCAATATTTCGTCCAGCAGGTCCGCGTTGTTTTCCGCGTCCGCCGGCAGTACCAGCATCTGCACGCGCATTTGACGGATCAGACGCGCTGCACCTCCGGCATGGTCGGCATGCAGGTGCGTCAAAAGCAGCAAATTTACCTTTTGCCTGCCGCAGCCCCGCAAATACTGCGTCATATGCGTTCCGGCGTCGTCCGTTGTGCCGTTGCTGCCGCAGTCGATGACAACAGTGTCCCGCCCGGAGAAAAGCGCGATGCTCTGCCCCTGCGAAACGTCAAGCATTGTCATGCGCGGTACGGCGCTCCAGTATATCATGTTGCCCGCCAGAATACATGCAAGCATAGCCGCGCATACGCCGGCTGCAATCATCGGACGTACCCGTCGGCCGGACCGGCGGCGGATCGCGCAAAACACAATGACAACATATATCGCCGCAAGCCACCAGCCGACAAGCGCTCCGCAGGTATATACCGCCGCATACGGCGCCCGTGAGATAACATGCACCACCAGCATCACCCAGCGCAGCGGCCATGCAACGAGCCAGCCCGCCAGCTGCCCCAGCGGCAGCCATATCGCGCCAAGCAGGCACACGGCCCAGCCAGCCGCGAAGCAGAAGGCCACCGGTGTCAGGCACAGCAGATTCGTCACCGGCGAGAGCAGCGGGACGCTGCCAAAGTGGATGGCAGCCAGAGGTGTGGAAAATACGATGGCCGAAAGCGTTGCCGCCACGCTTCCAAACAGTCCGCGCAGCGCTCGGGCCGTCAGGCCGCTTCCCTCGGCGTGTCCGCCGGCACGCCCGAGCATCGCGTCATACAGCGGACGCGAAAACAGCAGCAGGCCCGCAACCGACGAAAAGGATAGCTGCAGGCTGACGCTGGCCGCCGAAGCCGGGTTGATTGCCAGGAGCGCCGCCAGGACAAACGACAGGCTGGTGAGCGGGTCTGTTTCGCGCCGCAGCGGCACACTCAGCAGCAATACGATCTGCATGAAGGCTGCGCGCATAACCGACGGCGTACATCCGGCCATCAGCACAAACACTGCAAGAATCGGAATCCCCAGCACCACCGAGTGCTTGCGTCCGGCAAAACAGCGCACCAGCATGGTAAGAAAGGCCACATGCATCCCGCTGACGGCGACAATATGCTGCAAGCCGGCAGTGCACAGATCATCATAGAGCGCCTGTTGGGTATACAGATCGTTCTTATCACCGGTGAGCAACGCACAGAAGAACGCGGCGCTGTCCTCCGGGAAACAGCTGCGCGTCAGCTCCTGCACATCATGGGAGAGATACAGCGGAATATACCGCAGCCTACCGCCGTGCGAGAGCACCTGCGGCGCACTGCGAAAATACCCGCGCACAAACACGCCCTTCGCTGTGTAACGGTCGGTCTGCTCGCCGTAGAGCATCTGCGCCGAAGAAAAGCGCACCTCGGCCGTGATGCGGTCTCCGGGCCGGAGCGAGGAGACACGATGGTCATAATCATAAAGCATCGCGCGGGCCTTCGGCCCGGTCTCCAGCCGGACATACACGCGCGTACCATAGTCGTGTTCCTCCGGGAGCGAAACAACCCGCGCTGTCACTGTAAGCGTCTGCCCTGCCAGCCGGTCGGCCGGCGCAAGAACAAAGGCCGTGTGCGACCACGTCCACATGCACCCCACTGCAGCCGACAGCGCCAGCATCATGCAGATGCGCCGCCGGCGCGGAAGCAGCAGCGACAGCGCACCCAGCGCCGCCAAAATGAGCGCTGCAATCCAGCGCCATCCCTGTGGGATGACGTAGACCGACAGATAAACCGCCGCGCAGAAGCCGCAGCAGACCGTCGCCAGCTTACGCATGCCTTCTCTCTCTTTCATCGAGCGCTTGGGCAGACCGCCCTGCAAAACAGCAGGGGCGCGGCTTCAGAAGAAACCACGCCCCGCACCTCTGCCATGCCTGCAGCGCGGTCATGGTAGGAACATTTTGCTTGGGAACCGCTTAAATCATCCGCTCGGAAAGCTTTTTTCCGCCGAGGATGTGGAAATGGAGATGGCAGACAGTCTGGCCGCCATCCTCACCGCAGTTGTTGATCACGCGGTAGCCGCCTGTCAGGCCCTCCTGACGGGCGATCTTTGCAATTGCCTCAAAGCACTTTGCCACCAGCGCGGAATTCTCCGCCGTAATCTCGTCGGCACAGGCAATATGCTGCCGCGGTATGACGAGAATGTGCGTCGGCGCCTGCGGATTGATGTCGCGGAAGGCGAATACGTCGTCATCGCTGTAGACGCAGGTTGAGGGGATCTCCCCCGCTGCAATCTTACAAAACAGGCAATCGGACATTTCGGTTTCTCCTTTACCAAATTGGTTTACATAATTTATCGCAGACCAACTGTTTTCATTTTACCTTGCCGGCAACAAAATCGTCCACCGAGGCCAGTGCGTCGTCCAGCTTGAGCAGGTCGCTGCCGCCGCCCATGGCAGAATCCGGCTTACCGCCGCCCTTGCCGCCGCACAGCGCGGTGACGTTCTTAATCAGCTCACCGGCCTTGACGCCGGCCGCCACAGCCTTCGCGCCGCAGACGGCCAGGAAGGTGATCTTGCCGTCGTTGATGGTGGAGAGCACGGCCGCGACCGTGTCGTCCTTGTCACGCAGATAATCGCCCATCTTCCGCAGTGCAGCCGCGTCCATCTCGGGCAGCGTTGCAGTCAGCACATGCAGACCGCCGACGGTTTTGGACGAGGCCAGCAGCTGCCCGGCATTGCCCAGAAGCTGCTGCGCACGGAACTTCTCCAGCTTATGACGCAGCTCGCGCATTTCATTCATCTGCTGCTCGGTTCTCTCAACCAGCTCGACCGGCTTGGTTTTCAGCTTCTCGGCCAAGGCAAAGAGCGTCTGGCGGCTGCGCTTCATGCTCTCAAGGCTGGCAAGGCCGGTGGTCGCCTCAATGCGGCGCACGCCGGAAGCAACGGAGAACTCCGACTGGATCTGGAAGGGGCCGACCTTCGCCGTGTTGTCCAGATGGGTGCCGCCGCACAGCTCCACGCTGAAGCCGTTATCCATGTTAACGACACGGACGACCTCACCGTACTTCTCACCAAAGAGGGCCACGGCGCCGGAGGCACGGGCCTCCGCAATGGGCATTTCCCTCACGCAGATTGGGCCGCCGGTGAGCACGGCCTCATTGACGATGTTTTCCACCGTAGCCAGCTCTTCACTGGAGAGCGGAGCAAAGTGGGTGAAGTCAAATCGGAGGTGATCCGGCTCGACCAGGGAGCCGGCCTGATGGACATGGTCGCCCAGCACGGTGGTAAGCGCCTTCTGCAGCAGATGCGTGGCGCTGTGCGCGCGCATAATGGCGCAGCGGCGGTCGGCGTCGACGGTGCACTTGCCGGTCTCTCCGACAGAAACCGTGCCGGAAACGACGGTACCGGTGTGCAGACACTTGCCGGCCTTATTCTTCTGCACGTCCGTCACGCGGAACGTGCCGGACGGGAATTCAATGGTACCGTGGTCTGCCGTCTGGCCGCCCATTTCCGCGTAGAACGGCGTGTGATCGAGCACCAGCATGGCCTCGTCACCCTCGCCGACGCTGCTGCAAACCTCACCACCGGAAACGACGGCAAGCAGAGTGGCCTCGTCGGTCAGGCGGTCGTAGCCGGTGAATCCGGTCGGCATGTTGTCCAGACCAAGGTCGAGGCCGGCCCATGCCGTCTCATCGGCAGAGCGGGCTGCGCGGGCGCGCTCGCGTTGCTCACGCATCAGCTGGTTGAAGCTGTCCTCATCCACCTTAAGACCGGCCTCCTCGGCCATGTCGCGCGTGAGGTCGAGCGGGAAGCCGTACGTATCGTACAGCTTGAAAGCGTCGCTGCCGGGGAATGTCTTCAGTCCCTTGCCCTTGGCGTCAGCCAGCATATCCTGGAAGATGCGGATACCGGAGTCGATGGTCTTGGCAAAGCTTTCCTCCTCCATGCGGATGACACGGGTGACATAGCTCTGCTTGTCCACCAGATCCGGATACGCGCCGGCGTTTTCATGAATGACCGTCTCACAGACTTTATAAAGGAACGGCTCATTGACGCCAAGAAGCTTTCCGTGACGCGCGGCGCGGCGCAGCAGTCGACGCAGCACGTAGCCGCGTCCCTCGTTGGAGGGCAGCACACCGTCGCCGATCATGAAGGTGGAACTGCGGATATGGTCGGTGATGATGCGCAGGGAAACGTCCTTTTCATAGCTCTGGCCATAGGTTGCGCCGGTGATCTCGGAGACCTTATGCGTAATGTTCATGACGGTGTCGACGTCAAACAGGGAGTTCACACCCTGGCAGACAACGGCCAGACGCTCCAGGCCCATACCGGTATCGATGTTCTTCTGAGCCAGCGGCGTATAGTTGTTGTTTCCGTCGTTATTAAACTGGGTAAAGACGAGGTTCCACACCTCGATATACCGGTCGCAGTCACAGCCGACGGTGCAGCCGGGCTTGCCGCAGCCGTACTGCTCGCCGCGGTCGAAATAGATCTCAGAGCAGGGACCGCACGGACCGCTGCCGTGCTCCCAGAAGTTGTCTGACTTGCCGAAGCGGAAAATGCGCTCGGGCGCGATGCCGATCTCGTCATGCCAGATGTTCCACGCCTCGTCGTCGTCGAGGTAGACGGACGGATACAGGCGATCGGGATCAATCCCCACCCATTCGGGCGAGGTGAGAAACTCCCATGCCCAGTGAATGGCCTCGCGCTTAAAATAATCGCCGAAGGAGAAGTTGCCGAGCATCTCAAAGTAGGTGCCGTGGCGGGCAGTCTTGCCGATGTTTTCAATGTCCGGCGTGCGGATGCACTTCTGGCAGGTAGTGACTCTGTGGCGGGGCGGCTCCTCCTCGCCGGTGAACCAGGTCTTCATCGGACTCATGCCGGCGTTGATGAGCAGCAGCGACGGGTCGTGCCGCGGAATCAGCGAAAAGCTGGGCAGACGAAGATGTCCCTTGGTTTCAAAAAAGGAGAGATACATCTCCCGAAGTTCGTTCAGGCCAAACGGTTTCATACTTTTTCCTCCGTGCAATACGTTCTCCGTATGGTACATTAAATTAAATTTTACCACAGATATGCCGCTTGTCAAACAGTTTTTGCATTTTTCTACCGTAACCGCACCGGGCGTCCTGTCCGTCCGCGAAGGACAACGCAGGAGCCTGCATACACCGTTTCCGGTGTCTGCAGGCTCCTGCTCTGTTTTATGCAGAACGCGCCGTCAAGGCTGCTTCGGTGCGTATTCCGGGCAGAGATAGCGCGGCTTACCGCGGCTCTTGCGTCCGTATTCGATGGCGCGCGCCGGGCACGAGCAGATGCATGCCATGCAGTGGGTACAGCCGCCGCCCCAGACGGGCTTTCCGTTTTTCAGCGTGATATTGTTGAGCGGGCAGAGCCGCACGCACAGTCCGCAGCCACTGCAGCCGCTGCCGGCATAGAAATCCCGGTCATGCACGGCAGCACGGTAGAAGAAGGGATTGGCCGCACGGCTGAGCAGGCGTCCGCCCGGACGCCGCACCGGCTCCGGAAAGCTTTTTTCCCCGATGAGATAGGCCGCTGCACGGGCCAGCGTTCTGTCCGCTGCAGCGATGATCTTTGCCGCCTTCTCCGGCCCGGGCACCGGAAACATGGCAATGTAGTTTTCCGGCATGACGACCGGCATCACGCCCATACAGGCAAAGCCCTTACGCCCGCACAGACGAACGATTTCCTCGTCAGCCCGGCCGATCGAGTCGCCGCAGGTCATAACGAAATAGGCGCGGCGGTTGCCGACAAACAGGCCCTTTTCGATCTGCTCTCGGAACACACGCGGGATTCGCCAGGCGTAGGTCGGGCAGACAAACACCCAGGGGCGCTCCGATCGCAGCTCCAGCCTTTCCCCGTTTTTCAGAAAGGGGCGCGCGTCCAGCAGCTCGTCGCCCGTCGCATCGGCCAGCGCCTGCGCGGCGTAGCGGCTGTTCCCCGTTCCGGTAAAATAAACAATCATATCCGTTCCCTCTCAGCAAATCAAAGTTAGCCGTCGCTTAAGGTTTTCAAAGCGAACAAGCCTGCCGCCGTCGGCCTTCTCTCCGTCCAGCGACCATTCCATTGCGCCGTCCGTCTCCACCGTCAGGCCCGGTGCGCGGAAAAACTCGATCAGCGGACTGTCATACTTCTGTGTGCGCAGCGCGGTGATCTCCGCCTGCAGCTCCAGCAGTGTGACCGGCTCATAGATCAGCAGGATCTCAAACAGGCCGTCGCTGGTGCAGACCTCATCCTTCGGCAACGAGAACGTACCCGCTACCGAGCTGGTGTTGCACACCGCGCTGAAGATGAAATTGCCCTCAATACAGCGCTGCCCGGCGGTCACGCGCAGGTGCTCTGCACGGATGCGCGGCAGCTCCCTGATGCCGTCGAGGATATATGCCGAATGACCCAGTGCATTTTTCAGCGGCTGCGGCGTGGTATACGACAGCCAGGAGAATGCGCCGAAGGCTGCGATATAGCAGAAGCTGCGGCCGTCCAGCATGCCGACGTCCAGCGGCCTCGGCGTACCCGCCACAAGCCCTCTGGCCGCCTCCAGCGGATCGGACGCGATCCCGTGACAGGCGGCAAAATCGTCCGTGCTGCCGGTTGGAATCATTCCCACGGGGACGTGCAGACCGGCTGATACAACGCCGGCGACCACCTCGCTGAACGTACCGTCGCCTCCGACGCTGACAATACGGTCGAACTGCGCACCGTACTGCGCGGCAAAGCGCGTGGCGTCGCCTCGCTTGGCCGTGATAAAGGTCGTCACCTGATAGCCGCCGTCCATCAGTATACGCACCAGTTCCGTCAGCAGCCTGGCCGATTGCCTGCGCCCGGACACCGGATTGACAATGAGCATGAGATGCCGGTCGAGGGGGATGTCGGTTTCGTTCATGGAGTCTCCTTTCAGCAGATTGACACGGATTCTTACACTTGAGCCGACGCCGCTCCCGGTCAGATCACGCCCGCCAGAAACAGGCAGAAATACGCCGTGGGTATCGCAAACAGAAGGCTGTCAACGCGATCCATCGCACCGCCGTGTCCGGGAATCAGATTGCTGTAATCCTTGATGCCGACCATACGCTTGATAAGCGAAGCAGCCAGATCCCCCAGCTGGCCGGCCGTGGAGGCGACCAGCGCCGTCAGCAGGCACAGCCACAGCGAAAGCGGATGCGCGCCGCGGAACAGATAATATACGATGACGCCGGCTGCAAGCGAGGCGACCGCTCCGCACACGCAACCCTCCACCGTCTTGTTGGGGCTGACCTCGGGCGCAGCCTTGTGTCTTCCGAAGCGCTTGCCGCCAAACAGTGCAAAGCTGTCGCACAGCCAGGTGGAAAAACAGCCGAGCGCAAACACCGGCTTCCAGCAATCCATTGCGGCCATATCCAGCAGCAGCGTAAAAGGCAACAGAGGATAGACCAGCATGGACAACGCCGCCACCGTTCCCTTTCCACGCACTTCGGCGGAAAACACGCCTGCCGCCGTCGCCGCCATCAGCGCGGCAAAGCCGAGGGCAACACGATAGATGATCGGAATACCGAAATAGCTCAGCGCTGCCTGACCGAGGATGAACACATAGCCGATCCAGGCAACACGGCGTGCCAGCTGTGCGCCGGCCAGCGCCGCGCACATCTCGTGCCCGGCCAGCACGGCAGCCGCCGCAATGAACAGCACCCGTGTAACCGGGGAAAGAAATACGCACACGCCGGCGACACACAGCATAACGACGGCGGAAATGACTCTCTTTTTCATAAAACGCTGCCTCCGCAAGGAAACGTGCAGGCTGTAAACCCGCCAAAGGCTGTACGCACCGCGCACAGCCTTTTCATTATATCCGGTTTGTCTGTCTCTGGCAAGACGTCAATTCACGCTTTCAGGCCAGCAGCTGCTCCAGCGCGTCCTGCCCCGCCTGCTCCTCCAGCATCAGCAGAAGCGTGCCGTCCTGCACGGAGATGCGGCTGCGAGCGCCGGTAAACTGATTGCTGATGCCCAGCGGCACGTCGTCGGTGAGCTTCGCATCCTTCAGCGGATACTTCAGCCCCTCAAGCGTGACGCCGTCTGCATGCCCCATGGCAAAGACAGACAGCAGTCCCCGGCAGGACGCCGGCAGCTCCAGCGCGCCGTCGGCAAGCGCCGTGACGAAAAAGCCGTCTCCCGGCATGACGCCGCGCATCCCCTTCCGGGCCAGCCCGGTCAGCAGCGCATAGTTTGCCGCCGTGTGGTCGGGACGGCCGCCGGCGCAGCCAAGCAGGATAAAACGTTCAAAGCCGCGCTCGATGCCCGCACGCAGCGCAAGGCCCACGTCGGTGGTATCCTTCTCGACCGGGAAGCGCAGCACATTGCCGTGCTCCGGCATGCGGCCGAGCGAGTCGAAGTCGCCAACGACCAGATCCGGCTCCACACCCATACGGCGGCAGGTGTCAAAACCGCTGTCTGCGGCGATGACGAAATCCGCCGGCTGTACGGGGCGATAAAGCAGAGCGACCGGCATTCCGCCGACAATGTAACAGATCTTCATGAAAAGTCCTCCTTGTGCGCGCGTTTGCGCGGTATCTCAGTATATGCGTATGCCGCTGCACCGCCGCACAGGCGGCGCGGCGGCACGGAAAACCATCCGGTCAAAAATCGACCTCGTCATCATAATAGCAGCATTTGAGCAGGCGCTCCATTTCCTCCTTTGTCGGCTGGCGCGGGTTGGACCCGGTGCAGGCGTCCTGCAGTGCGTTGGCCGCGACCTGCCCAAGCCGTGCAAGAAACACATTCTCCGGCACAAAGCCGGCCCGGCAGGGCGTCCCGTCGGCTGCGCAGAAGGCAATGCCGCGGGGAATATGCAGCTCCTCCGCCAGCGCGCGGACATAGGCAATCAGCGCGCGCACACGTGCGGCATCGTCCCCGCCCTGCAGGCCGAGGCGTCCGGCAATCTCACCGTAGCGGCGGGCCGCCTCCGGATTTTTGGCGTTGAAGGCAATCACCTTCGGCAGATACATGGCGTTGGCCACACCGTGCGTGATATGGCCGCCGCAGTCGGAAAAGGCCGCGCCGGTCTTGTGCGCCATAGAATGCGTGATACCAAGCAGCGCATTGGAAAAGGCCATGCCGGCCAGGCACTGCGCATCGTGCATGCGTGCGCGAGCACGCAGATCGCCCCGGCAGGAGGCGGAAAGGTCGCGCCCAATCATTTCAATGGCGTGCAGGGCCAGCGGGTCGGTATAGTCGCAGTGCGCCGTGGAGACATAGGCCTCGATGGCGTGCGTCAGCGCGTCCATGCCGGTGTGCGCAGCCAGCTTCGGCGGCATGGTGGCAGCAAGGTCGGGGTCTACAATGGCGACGTCCGGGGTGATTTCAAAATCCGCCAGCGGATATTTGATCCCGGTGGCCGTATCGGTGATGACGGCAAAGGCCGTCACCTCGGTGGCGGAGCCGGAGGTGGAGGAAACGGCGCAGAAGCGCGCCTTGCTGCGCAGACGCGGCAGACCGAACACCTGACACATCTGCTCGAAGGTGATATCCGGGTGCTCATAGCGGATCCACATGGCCTTGGCCGCGTCGATCGGCGAACCGCCGCCGATGGCGACGATCCAGTCCGGACGGAAGTTCTTCATGGCCTTCACGCCTCGTTCAACCGTTTCCACCGAGGGATCCGGCTCGATGCCCTCAAACACCTCGACCTCCATCCCGGCCTGGCGCAGATACTCCTCCGCGCGGGCAAGAAAGCCGCCGCGGCGCATGGAGCCGCCGCCGATACAGACCATGGCCCTCTGCCCCGTCAGTCCGCGCAGCGCCTCCAGTGCGCCTGCACCGTGGTAGATATCTCTTGGAAGCGTCAGTCTCTGCATAGTTTTTACTCCTTTCCAACATTCGTGCGGCCGCCATGCGGCCGTTGATACCGCATTAGCTTACCCAAATACACAAAAATGCTTACCGGTCAGGGGTAAAAGTATCGTTTTTCGTTTACGTCTCGCTGCACAGCAGCAGCGTCAGCGCCCGGTTTTCCGCCGCAGCGTCGTGCAGCACGCGCAGCACGGCGCTGCCAAAGCCGCCGACCTGCGCCGTATGCTGCAGCTGCAGCACCGTATCCGGCATCGGATCCGTGAGGCAGTCATACAGCGCATCAAGATTTCTGCCGTACCAGGACGGCAGCGCAAGCGTCTGCGCCAGGTAGGCGTGTCCGCTCTCCGGCGCATCAAGCCGCCGGAAATCAATGGTCAGAATCCGCATCGCCGCACCTCACGGATCTCCGTACAGTCGTTCAAAGCTTTCATAGTGATCGTCGGTATAATAAATCAGTCCGTCGTTGGAATATACAATGCGCTTTGCTCCGCGCGGGCCGCCAAGCGTATCGATGTCACATTCCCGCCAGATACGCCCTTCGGCGTCCGGCAGAAGTCCCTCGTAATTGCCGAAACGGTCACCCCCGATACACATACCGGGACAGTACGGCTCAACCGGGCCGCCCTCCCATCCCTGTGCACGGGCCTGCTGCTTGGTGATAAAATTATCCGGCAGCCTGCCATAGGTATGCAGATAAAGCGCCACGTCTTCCGTGGTGGTATAGGTCCCGTCCTCGTCGATCTCCACGACCGGAGCCGGTTCGTCCGAACGGTCCGAGCCTTCCGGCTCCGCATCGTCCGGCGCATCGGCGTCCGGCGTCTGCACATCGCCGAAGGGCTGCTGCGCACCGTCGGTCTCCGACGGCATCTGCACCGCCGCGCCGCAGCCGCACAACCATCCCAGTGCCAGAATCAGCGCCAGCACAAGGGCCAGCGCGCGTTGCGTCGTTTTCACAGCCGTTCTCTCCAATCGGGCTACAGAATCTGCTTCACCTGAATTTTAGCCTTCCTGTGAAATTCTGTCAAGACCTGACAGGGCTTACCGGCAAACCAGCTCGTCGTTTTCCACGTCGATCACCAGCTCCGTACCGGCGGCCAGGTCGCTGGAGAGGATACGCCGTGCGATCAGCGTCTCCACGTGACTCTGCAGATAGCGCTTGAGCGGCCGCGCACCATACAGCGGATCGAAGCCGCGCTCGATAATCAACTCGCGCGCCGCATCCGTAATCTTCAGGCGCAGCGTCTTCTCTGCCAGGCGATCACGCAGCGAGGTCAGCAGAATGTCAATGACGCCGGAAAGGTTTTCCTTTGTCAGCGGGCGGAAGAGGATGATCTCGTCAAGACGGTTGAGAAATTCCGGACGGAAGCTGTGGCGCAGTTGGTCAAAGACCGCCTCACGCGCCGATTCGGAGATCTCGCCGTGCTCATCGATGCCCTCGAGCAGATACTGGCTGCCCAGGTTCGACGTCAGGATAATAATGGTGTTCTTAAAGTCCACTGTGCGGCCCTGGCTGTCCGTGATCCGTCCGTCGTCCAGAATCTGCAGCAGAATATTGAATACATCCGGATGCGCCTTCTCCACCTCGTCGAACAGGACCACACTGTACGGATGGCGGCGCACGGCCTCGGTGAGCTGACCGCCCTCGTCATAGCCGACATATCCCGGAGGCGCGCCGATCAGACGCGAGACGGAGAACTTCTCCATATACTCGGTCATATCGATCCGCACCATGCTGTGCTCGTCATCAAACAGGCAGGCTGCCAGCGACTTGGCAAGCTCTGTCTTGCCGACGCCGGTCGGACCGAGGAACAGGAAGCTGCCGATGGGACGGTTGGGGTCGGCAATGCCGGCTCTCGAGCGCAGGATAGCCTCAGTGACCTTCTGCACGGCCTCATCCTGGCCGACAACGCGCTGATGGATGGTCTCGTCCAGACGCAGCAGCTTCTCGCGCTCTCCCTCCATCAGTCGCGTGACGGGAATGCCCGTCCAGCGGGCAACGATGTTGGCGATTTCCTCCTCGGTGACGGTGTCGTGCACCATGGTCGTCTCACGGTGCGCCTCAGCGTCCTGCTCGGCCTGCTTGAGCTTACGCTCCAGCGCCGGCAGATCCGAGTACTGTAAACGGGCTGCCGTCTCATATTCATAGCGCCGCTGCGCGTTTTCAATCTCGCCGTGAACACGCTCGATCTCACCCTTGAGACGTTTCACCTCGTCGACGCTGTTCTTTTCGCTCTCCCAGCGGGCCTTCAGCTCGTTGAAGCGTTCCTTCTCATTGGCCAGCTCCTCGGTGAGCTTGGCCAGGCGATCCTTCGAAAGCTGATCGGTCTCCTTCCTCAGGGCCATCTCCTCGATCTCCAGCTGCATGATGCGGCGGCGGATGTCGTCGATCTCGGACGGCATGGAATCGATCTCCGTACGAATCATGGCGCATGCCTCATCGACGAGGTCGATGGCCTTGTCCGGCAGAAAGCGGTCTGTGATATACCGATCGGACAGCGTGGCCGCAGCGACCAACGCATTGTCGTGGATGCGCACACCGTGGAACACCTCATAGCGTTCCTTCAGACCGCGCAGGATGGAAATGGTATCCTCCACGCCCGGCTCCTCGACCATGACCGGCTGGAACCGGCGCTCAAGGGCAGCGTCCTTTTCAATATATTTGCGGTATTCGTCCAGCGTCGTTGCGCCGATGCAGTGCAGCTCGCCGCGGGCCAGCATCGGCTTGAGCAGGTTGCCGGCGTCCATGCTGCCCTCGGTACGCCCTGCGCCGACGATGGTGTGCAGCTCATCGATAAACAGGATGATTCGTCCCTCGGACTTGCGAATCTCCTCCAGCACAGCCTTGAGCCGTTCTTCAAACTCGCCGCGATACTTTGCGCCGGCAATCAGCGCGCCCATATCCAGCGAAAAAATCGTCTTGTCACGCAGACCCTCCGGCACGTCGCCACGCACGATTCTCTGTGCCAGGCCCTCGGCGATTGCCGTCTTGCCGACGCCCGGCTCGCCAATGAGGACCGGATTGTTTTTGGTTTTTCTGGACAGGATGCGAATGACGCTGCGAATCTCTGCGTCACGGCCGATGACAGGATCCAGCTTCTGCGCGCGGGCGCGCTCGACCAGATCGGTTCCGTACTTCGCCAGCGCGTCATAGGTGCTCTCCGGGTCATCCGTGGTGACCGGACGGGTTTTCACGCGGCTGAGCTGCTCGGTGAAGGCGCTTTTGGTGATGGCATGGTCGGAGAATATGCGGCGGATGGCCGGCGTCGGCGCAGCAAAAATACCAAGCATCAGATGCTCGACGGAAAGGTATTCATCGCCCATGCTTTTGGCCGCCTTTTCGGCGGCACGCATCACGCGCTCTGCCTCCGGCGAGAAATACACCTGCACGGAGCCGGACACCTTCGGCAGCTCGGAAATCGCCGTATCCAGCTCGGCCAGCAGACCGTCGCGCTCAACGCCCATCTTATCGAGCAGGGACGGGATCAAGCCGCCGTCCTGATCGACCAGGCCGTAAAGCAGATGCTCCGGGGTGAGATACTGATTGCCGTTTTCCTCGGCCATATTTTTGGCAGTCTGCAGCGTTTCCACCGTCTTCTGCGTGTAGTTGTTGGGATTCATACGATTACCTCCTTTACAGTAAAAGCATTTGTCCGCTCATCTGCTGCAGCCAGGCCTGCTCGACCTGCTGCGCGTCCATGCGTCCGGCCAGGAAGCCCTTCATGCAGCGGTCAAACAGCTGAATGTAGGACGAGATGGCTTCGGCCAGCGTCTGCGCCGTACAGTCGCACTGCGGACGGCAGATGCTCCGGACAAAGCGTCCGTCATACAGAATATAGTCAATCTGCGCACCGTTCAGGCGGGGCGCAAGGTGCTGATCTTCAATATACTTCCACAAACGGAAAAACGCCGTCATCTGCTCAATGAGCGGTGCCGACTGCGTGCGGAAAATGACAGAGAGCGCGCCGAGCTGCTGCTCACCGGACCGATACAGCTCCACCTCATATTTGACTGTCGGGCGATACTTATACTCCAGCGAGCTTTTCAGCGACATGGTCATTGTATTCGGCGAGACAAACGGTACCAGCTCGCACGAGCTGCGTACCAGAGACTCAACGGCGGAGAACACATCGTGGATTCGGCGCTCCGGCGTGGTGTAATCCACGTAATCAGCCAGAATCTGGTTAATCAGCGCAGAGCGGCTGATGCCCATCTTATGCGCCAGCTGATCCACCTGATGAACCACGTTTTCTGACAGCATCAGGCTGTACAAGGTTCGCTTCATTGTGATTCCTCCTTTATTTCATGCTCCACATTGTATACTTAAGCCTATAATTTGTCAAACGTTTTATATAATAATTAATGCAAAATTTTTGTGAATGACTCGTTCATTCCACAACAAAAAAGACGCCGGTAAACCAGCGTCTGTAGGGCCAGATATGGCAGACCAAGATCGGTCGATGCATTATGTGTTTCTATTCCCCGTTATTCCCCGTTTCGTAGTGCACTGCAGGGCCGTGTCATGCCTGGCCGTTGTTGGCGCGGCGCTTGAGAATCATATTGTCGGCGATCATGGCAATGAATTCACTATTGGTGGGCTTGCCCTTGACGCCGCTGACCGTATAGCCGAACACCCGCTGGAGCACTTCCACGTCCCCGCGATCCCATGCCACTTCGATGGCATGACGGATGGCGCGCTCGACGCGGCTGGGCGTTGTGCTGAACTTTTTAGCAACCGTAGGGTACAGCACCTTTGTCACTGCATTGATGATGTCGATGTCCTCAATGGCGAGTATGATCGCCTCACGCAGGTACTGATAGCCCTTGATATGGGCAGGTACGCCGATCTCATGGATGATCTCCGTGACAGCCGCTTCCAGGCTCTGCTCCTTGCGCGGCGGAATCCCGACTCCCGCCTTGCTGAGCAGCACCGGCGGACAAACTGCCGAGACCGTCAGCCGGATGCGGGTAAGCAGCGTCGGCGTATTGCACGGCTTTGGCAGGAAATATCTGGCTCCCAACTCGGAACATTCCGCCACGATCCGGTCGTTGACAAAACCGGAAACGACAATCACCGCACAATTGACGCCCGTCTGCGGCAGCTGACGCAGCACCTCCAATCCATCCAGGCGCGGCATAGCCAGCCCCAGCAAAACAACATCCGGCTTACATTCGGTAATCAGTGCAAGTGCCTCCACACCGTCGGCAGCAGTAGCCACGACCTGCATATCTGGCTCCTGATCCACCGCCTCGCGCATCAACATCCGGAAGTCCTCCCCGGAATCTGCAATCAATACTCGAATCAACGTGTCCATCCAATCTCCTCCTATATCAAAATTGCGAGACCTGTTTCATGATCAAAGCAAAGCAGGCCGTTTCGTAGTACAAATTTAACATACTTTTAGGCTGATTGCAATAAATTTATCCAATTTTCATTGAAGTTTTTAGAGTTATTTTCCAGTATTTTTCGACGCCTTTCGACAAAAACTGTCAAATAATGCAGGCAATCCGGACTTACAGGTCGATTCCCGCTGCCAGTAGCACGTATTTTACCCGCAAAGTTGCTCCGACGACAGCGAAAATCGAGAACGGCATGCGCCCGCCTTCCCTAAAAAGTGCCGCGATCCCGGAAAAGGCGGAAGCCCGGACAAGCTGTCCGGGCTTCCTTCGGTTGTATTACGCCGCCGCGTCAAACATACTCTCCATGCTGATACCGTAGCCGCGCGTGGGATCGTTGACGAGCACACGCGTCACCGCTCCGGCCAGTCGTCCGTCCTGCAGGACCGGCGAGCCGCTCACGAGTGATTGCAACTATGGACAACATTTATATTGTTTGGTGTACTACGATACGCTATAATTCATTAGGAAACAAAAGAGTAAAATGGTATTTATTCGACCATGTGGTATTTAAGGAGGAAATTATGCGTAATACAATTCTTCGAAACATTGGTATCATTATCGGTGTCATAATCGGTTTGATCTCTATTTTTGCAATTGGGTCACTTGTCTACTTCAGATATTTTGCATTCGTTCCCGACAAAGGCGGTATGGAAGCAAACTACTTTCTACTGAAGGTCACCCCGTACAATAGCGGGACGAATGAATTCGGTGAGTCTGTCGGCTATGGAAAAGGGGAATCCAAGGATTATGAAATATCAAACGGTGATATTTTTTATGAGGATTTTTATGGTACGTTAGTTCAGAATCCCAAGGAATCTGAAATCCCCAATATGATCGGTTTGTTGTTCAAGGTAATATCTTTGGATGAGGACAATGTGACACTTCTTATAAATCAGGAAGAATGTACGATCATGTACGGGGAAGAATTTGTTGTCTGTTCCTTGCTCAAAGTTCAGGATGGTGCCTCAACCAGTTATCGAATGCAAATAACGCCATGATCTAACACTGTTTTTCCTCTAACCACCGTTTTAGACGAAAAACCTTTTCTTTTGAATTGAAAAAGCAGGTATTACAATGAAATACTCATTGCATTACCTGCTAAGGATCATTCCGCTGCCTCTAACATATTCTCAATAAAAATCCCATATCCCTTCGTTGGGTCATTGACCAGCACGTGCGTCACCGCGCCGACCAATTTCCCATCCTGGATAATCGGACTGCCGCTCATCCCCTGTACGATACCGCCAGTCTGCTCCAGCAGCGTCTCGTCCGTCACAGCAAGCAGAAAGCGCGTTTCTCCGCTGCCGCTGCGGTAAACCCGCGTGATCTCGGCATCGTAGTCTCGGGTCTCCTCACCTGAGATGCTCGCACGTATCTGCACAGGGCCGGTCTTCAGCTCTCCGGACGGGACGGTCTCCAGCGCCTGACCGCCGCCCGTTTCATGGAGATGACCAAAAATACCACAGCCTGTATTGCGCTCTATGGTTCCAATCGAGCAGCCGGCGTCAAACACACCGCACAGCTCTCCCGGCGTGCCCGCGCGGCCCGGTACGACGCGCTCGATTGCCGCATGCATGATCTGTCCGTCGCTGATGGGGATCAGCACGCCCGTCTCCGTATCACATACGCCATGGCCCAACGCACCGTATGCGCCGCTTTCCGGGTCAATATACGTGATCGTCCCGATGCCGGCAACGCCGTCCCGCAGCAGCAGGCCCAGCTTCCATACGCCTTCGGAGCTGCAGGCCGGATCCAGCGTATACTGAATCAGCCGCCCGTCACGCCGTACCGTCACCGTCACGGGCGAGCCATCCAGCCCTGACAGCGTCTGTGCCAGCTCCGCCGCGCTGCGCACAGCACCATCTCCGATGCGCACGATCACGTCGCCCGGAAGCAGTCCTGCGTCTGCGGCCGGCGTTTGCACACCGTCGTCTGTTTCGATCTGATTGAGACCTGTAATGAGGATGCCATCCGTTTCCATTTCAATCCCGACTGCCGTACCGCCCGGGATCAGCTCCAGCGCCAGCGCAGCCCCCGAGCACGCAGCCAGCAGCACGAACACCGCCGCCGTGCTGACTGCACGTTTCAAAATGCCTGTTCTCATATTTGTTTCCCTCCCGCCGTTCTTTGCAGCCCTATCAGTATGGCATGGCAGCGGGGAAATTAACGCAGACAATTCTTTATTGCGCTTGTTAAAAATTGTTGCCGTCCGTTACGGAACGCACGGCACAGTCCCTTCATAGCATATGTTATGTGGATCATCCGATCCAACACTGAACGGATTGCGGAGGAATGCGCACATGATGCTCTTGACCACAGGAAGCAGCGGCCCGCAGACAGAGCTGCTGCAGACGGCGCTTAACCGCGCCGGCTTCGGACCGCTCACCGTCGACGGTGTGTTTCAATCGAAAACGCGCGCAGCGCTCGTACGCTTTCAGAAGGCCAACGGCCTCAATCCGGACGGTGTTGCCGGCCCGCGCACGCACGAGGCGCTCATGCCCTGGTATACCGGCTACCGCACGCACACCCTGCGGCGCGGCGACACCTTCTACCGGCTTGCCGCCGCCTACGGTACGACTGTGGCCGCCATTGAGACGGCAAATCCCACGGCAGACCCCTTGCGGCTTCCCATCGGAGGAAAGCTGACGATCCCGCTGCCGTTTCCTGTCGTATCCACGCAGGTGCGCTGGTTTTCGGAGTACACACGGCTGTGCTGCCGGGGATTGACGGCGCGTTATCCCGCGCTGGCCTCCACAGGAGAATACGGGCGCAGCGTGCTGGAGCAGCCACTGTGGCAGCTGACGCTCGGAAACGGGAAAAACCGCGTACTGTACAACGCCTCACACCATGCCAATGAGTGGATCACAACGCCTCTGCTGCTCACCTTTGCCGAGCAGCTGCTGGCGGCGGCCGCCTCCGGCGGCACGATTTTCGACTATCCCGCAGCAGCGCTGCTGCAGGAGAGCACGCTTTTGCTTGCGCCGGCTGTCAATCCCGACGGCATTGACCTGGTGACAGGCGCGCTGGAAAATAACGCCGCCTATCTCTCTGCCTTCCGCCTGTCCCGAAATTACCCGGACATTCCTTTCCCGGACGGCTGGAAGGCCAACATTCAGGGCGTCGACCTCAACCTGCAGTACCCTGCCGGCTGGTCTACTGCCAAAAGCATCAAGTTTGCGCAGGGCTTCACGCTGCCCGGCCCGCGTGACTACGTCGGCTCCGCCCCGCTTGCTGCACCGGAAAGCCGTGCGCTCTACGATCTGACGCTGGCATTTGATCCGGCGCTTACGCTCTCGCTGCATACACAGGGCCGTGTGATCTACTGGAAATTCTTGAATTATGAGCCGGAAAACAGCCGTCAGATCGCCATGCTGTTTTCCCGAGTCTCCGGATACGAGGTTGAGGAAACACCCTACAGCTCCGGCTTTGCAGGCTATAAAGACTGGTTCATTCAGGAGTATGACCGCCCCGGCTATACCATTGAGTCCGGACTCGGCACAAATCCCCTGCCGCTCTCCCAACTGCCGCAGATGCAGAAGGAATGCCTCGGCATTTTCGTGCTGGGCGCGCGTGTCACGGCGGACGGCGTGGAGCTTGCACAGCTTGCCGGCTAAGCGTTCCCTGTGTTAAAAAACGGTGCACAGATATTCTGTGCACCGTTCCAATCCCTATACAGGCTGTTTTAAGGTCAGCCTTCCGCCTTTTTCGCAGCAGACTTCTCGCGAAGCAGCTGATAAACGTAAATCAGCGCCATGATCACGACGCCTGCAATATCGGTGATGGCGCCCGGCTTGATGAGGGCCAGACCGCCGACGATGGCCAGAATGCGCAGCGGCCAGTTGAGCTTGCCGCGCAGATAGCCCTCCAAGCCGACGGACACGCCAAACATCCCGACAAACGAAGTAATAATCAGCAGAATAATGGTGAGCAAATCCGTGTCAACAAAAACCATAGCTGGGTTGAACACAAAGATATACGGGATGATGAAGGCTGCGATGGCAAGCTTGGTCGCGTTGATGCCGGTTTTCATCGGATTGGAGCCGGCAATGGCGCTTCCGGCGTAGGCAGCCAGAGCAACCGGGGGCGTGATATCGGCCACGATACCGAAGTAGAACACGAACATATGCGCTGCGATGCTGGGTACGTCCATGTGGATCAGGACAGGGGCGCAGGTCGTTGCCATGATGACATAGTTTGCCGTGGTGGGAACGCCCATACCCAGGATGATACAGGTAATCATCGTAAGAAACAGCGCCGGCAGGAGCTTACCGCCGGAGGCGCCGACGATCAGGCTGATAAGGGCCGAGCCGATGCCCGTGGTGGTGATAACGCAGGCAATGATGCCGGCAACGGCACAGGCAATGCCAACCGTGAGAGTGCTCTTGGCACCGTTTTCCAGCGCGTCGAAAAACTTGGAAAAGTCCACGCTCACGTGGCCGTTTTCTTCGCTGCGCTGGAAGGAAATGATGCGCGTTTCCTTATGCACCATACTCACAAGGATGGCAACGACGGTAGCGACCATGGCAGCAAAGGCCATTGTACGCGTGATCATCAACCAGACAAGGACAACCAGCGGCAGAAGCAGAAAGCCAGAGTGCAGCATCAGCTTGAAGAAGTTCGGCAGCTGGTCGCGGGAGACGCCGCGCAGGCCGAGCTTTTTGGCCTCAAGGTGAACCATGATGAAAATTCCGGTGAAATAGAGCGCAGCCGGCAGAATCGCACGCAGCGCAATATAGCCGTAGGTGACGTTCACGCCGGGCATCCGGACGTATTCAACCATCAGGAAGGCCGCAGCACCCATGATCGGCGGCATGATCTGGCCGCCGGTGGAAGCCGCCGCCTCGACTGCGCCGGCAAATTCCGGACGGTAGCCGGTCTTCTTCATCAGCGGAATGGTGACGCTGCCGGTCGTGACGGTGTTGCCGACGGACGAGCCGGACACCATGCCACACAGACCGCTGGAAATGACAGCCACCTTGGCCGGGCCGCCGCAGGACGCGCCTGCGATGGAATTTGCAAGCTCAATGAAAAACTGCGAGATACCCGTCTTTTCCAGAAACGCACCGAAAATGACAAACAGCACGATGAAGTTGAGACAGGCTCGGATGGGGGTGCCGAGAATGCCCTCTGTGGTATAAAACAGGTTGTACACGTTCAGCCGCAGGGACTTCTGCGTCAGCGCATAAATGACGAAGGCGGAAGCTACGATAACGATCGGCAGGCCGACGGCACGGCGGCAGGCCTCCAGCGTGACCAGAATACCGATCAGGCCCAGAATGATTTCAACCTGCGTCAGCTTGATGCCCTGGTTGATGATGCTCTGCAGATTGAAAACAAAGTAGAAATACGCCACCGCGCCAAGCACGGCAAGCACCACGTCATACCACGGAATATAGTTGATGCGCTTTTTGCCGGGCTTATGCCTGGTTGCCGGAAAGTTGAGAAACACCAGGAAAACGATCAGGCCGACAAAGGAGGCACGCTCCATGCGCGTTTCGCCCGGATAAAACAGCAGAAAAACGGAATAGAGGGAAAACAGAATAAACAGCACGCGCACGATGCGGCGGCTGACGCCCTTATATACGCGGGTGTTGGACTCGCGGTCATATTTCTCCATGACCGCCTGTACATTTTTTTCAATTTCCTCGGCGGTATCGCCGAAGTCGTCTTTTTCGGCAAGCGCTTCGTTTTTGATTTCCTCTTTTGTTCGCTTATAGTCCTGTTCAAATTCAAATTTTGGCATCGTTTCACATCCTATGCTCAGCTAATTTCGAAGTGCACACGGCTGTTCCGCCCGCAAAGCGCACGCAGATTGACCTGCTCGCCGCCGATGGTCAGCATATGATCGTAGACCGTGCCGACCACATAGGTGAGATCATTCATCGGCAGATTGATATCCGAGAGGATCATCTCACCGTTCTCTCCGTAGGAAAGCGTCCAGGACGGATCCAGTTCCTCCGCCACGCCGGCGCCGAAGCTGTAGTAGATACAGCCGGTCAGCACGATCCTGCCGCCGCGGTTTTCATAGATCTCCTCGACGGGGGTCTTGTTGACGGAGTGCTGAAACGCAACCGAAAAACATGCTCCCTCCGCAAGTGGGTACCGGGCATAGACCTTTCCGGTGTCTGCATCCGTCAGAATCAGACGATCGGAACGCTGTCCTGCCATGACTATGCTTATCACCGCAGCGATCAGGATCGCCGCGGTGATAAGCAACAGTTTCGTTCTTGTCTTCTTCAAGAGGAACGCTCAGCCGTCGGTCTTATTCGACCTCGAGGCCCTGCTCGGAGAAGTACTTGATCGCGCCGGAGTGGAACGGGATGGCGATGCCGGAAACAGCGGTCTCATAGTTCAGCTCAGCACCCTTGGCATGGGCTGCGGTGATCGCCTCCTGGTTGTCGAACAGGCCCTTCAGGAAGCTGTAGACCGTGTCCTCGGAGGTGTCGTTGGAAGCGATAACGGTGGCCATAACGGCGACGCAGCTGGCATCCTCCGTCATGCAATCGTAGGTATCGGCAGTAACCGTGATCGGGGTGTAGAAGCTGTACTGCTCCTGCAGAGCGGCGATGTGCTCGTCGTCAACGGACAGCAGGTTGAAGCTGAAGGTGGTAGCCAGCTCGGTCAGCGCCGTGGTGGGGGCGCCGGCGACGACGAAGCAGGCGTCGATGGTGCCGTTCTTCATGGAGTCGGCAGAGTCTGCAAAGCTTTCGTAAACCGGGTTGATGTCGTCAAAGGTAATGCCGTAAATGCCGAGGATCTGCTCTGCGTTGAAACGGGTACCGGAGTCAGCTGCGCCGACGGAAACGGTCTTGCCCTTGAGCTGCTCGATGGAGGTGATGCCGTTGCCGGCAACGATCTGCACGGTCTCGGGGTAGCAGGACAGCACAGCGGAGAAGTTGGTGACCGGCTCGTCGAACATGGCCATGCCGTTATAGGCATAGTACATGACGTCGTTCTGCACGATGGCAAAATTGTTTTCGCCGGCCTCGACCAGCTGAATGTTGGCCTGGGAGGCGCCGGTGGACTGCACGTTAATGTTCATACCGTCGACCTTTTCGTTGAGGACCTGAGCCACAACGCCGATGAAGCCGTAATAGGTACCGGAAGTGCCGCCGGTAGCGAAGTTGATCTTATCAATCGCGGGGGCAGACGGATCGGACGGGGCGGACGGATTGCTGCCGCAGGCTGCAAAGCAGGCAACCGCCATAACCACGCAGAGGATCAGTGCGATCATCTTTTTCATTTTCATTTTGTATCTCCTCTCGATTTCATTTTTTGAATCCATTCGAACTCAAAAATTCAACATAGCGATATTATAGCGCAGGAATCCAAAGTTTTCAAGAGAAATATGAATTATGAAATAAAAAAATTGCAAATAATTTATCGTATTAACTTGCGAATCGGCAAAGGGGGAGAATTTCGACCGAAATTCTCCCCCTTTGCCGGTATTCTTTTAGTCAATGCCGCCAAATTTATTTTTCTTCGCCCTGCTGTGCGTAGCGCATGTAGTAATTACAGCGTCGCTCTGCCTGCAGGGTCGTGCTGTCCATGTGCCCCGGATAGACCTCAAAATCGCCTTCCAGCGCCGCGAGCTTCGCAAGCGAGCTCATCATGGCCTCCATACTGCCGCCCGGCAGATCCGTACGTCCGCACGAGCCGGAAAAAAGCGTATCTCCCGTGAACAGCGCATCCTCGCAGCGAAAGGTCAGCCCGCCCGGCGTGTGTCCCGGCGTCTCCAGAACCGCAAAGGTCAATCCGCCGGCCTGCAGAAGATCTCCTTCCCTGCAGAAGCGCGTCCCTTCCGGCGGAATGTAGCCGCTGCCCGTTCCGAGCTGGATGTGCGCATCCTTTTCGTTCATGCAGACGGCTGCTCCGGTTTCCTCCGCCAGCGCAGCCGCGGCAGAAACATGGTCGGCATGACCATGCGTCAGCAGGATCAGTCGGCAGCAGAGTCGATGCTCCTCCAGGTAATCCAGAATCGCACCGGACTCGTCGCCCGGGTCGATCACCGCGCAGTCGAGCGTGTTTTCATCGGCCACGACGTAACAATTTGCTGCAAGCCGACCCACGGGAATGGTCTTAATCAGCATTGCGCTCCCCCTTTTCAACTGTTTCTCCTATCATAGCGCAAGTCCAGCCGCAGCGCAAGGGAAAACGCATCAGGCTGCCAGACACCATAGCTGCGCAATCTGCCCGGCCAACTCATCAAAGCTCCACCAGCGCTGGCTGCGCTCAACGCAGTTGGGATCATACACACGGAAGCCGTGCATCCCGCAGTCCGTCAGCACGATAAAATGCCCCACACGCGTAAAATCGCCCGGCAGCATGGACGCCACCAGCACGCCGCCGCGCTGCAGACAGTCGCGCATCGTATCCTCATCGGTTGCAATGGTCCAGCCGTGCAGGCCGAAATTGGCCGCTCCGTCGGTAAACAGGCTCCAGGACGTACCGCTGCCCGGGACGTAATAGCCATTGGCCTCGGCAAAATCCGAGACGACGTCAGGCGTGACAGCCGCGTCGCCCGTCAGGCCCATCACCGCCATGGACAGGCAGGTTGGCCCGCAGCCGGTGTAGCCAATGCAGGAGCTGCCGTAAGGATGAAAGCCCCAACGTGCATCATACTGCAGCAGAAATGGCACCTCTCCTTTTTTGGCAGTCACTGCGGCCTGCTCTCCCTCCGGCTCCGCCGTAAACGGCTCGACCAGAACAAAGTCGATCTTCTCCGGCGAGACCAGCACATTGTTGACGGCAGTCTGCGAATAAACGTCGATATGTGCAAGAAACAAACAGATCTGCTCGGCATACGCGGGATACCGGGCAGCCACATCCTCCAGCTCGGCACGATCCGCATCCGAAACGACAAAGTTGCCCGAGGCAGATCCCAGCTGCGCCTCCAAAGCCTCCCACTCCGGCGAAAAGTCCGCCTGAACGTTCTGCTCGGGCGCGGGCACGGGTCTGGGCGCGAAGCGTCCGTCCTTTATAAAGCAACACCCCACCGCGCAGGCTGCGATCAGGATCAGCAGCCAGAACAGGCGGCGTTTCCGGCGCCTTCTGCGTACGTATCGTGTTTCCTGTGTATTGGGAGCTCCCATACGCGCCTCCGTATCAACTGTAATAATTCAGATAATACAATTTTCTTTGTTTTTTGTCAAGTCACTTCTCATTGTGCCGCTCGGCAGGCAATTTCAAACCCGCGGTATGCAAAACGGCTCCCCTGCCCGGAGGGGAGCCGTTTTGCATGCCGGAAGCCTGTGCATCGTCACAGCTCGCAGGTATCCAGCAAAATGGTGACCGGCCCGTCATTGACGGATGCCACCTGCATATCCGCGCCGAAATGACCGGTCTCAACATGAAAACCGCGTGCACGGCAGGCGGCGATGACCTGTTCATACAGCGCCGTGGCTGTTTCCGGACGCGCCGCGCGGGTAAAGCCCGGCCGGCGGGAACGGCAGTCTGCAAACAGCGTAAACTGGCTGATGATGAGAAGCTGTGCCCCGGCGTCCTTGGGACCGACGTTCATCTTGCCGTTCTCGTCTTCAAATACGCGCAGACCGCAAATGCGGTCTGCGATCTTTTCGGCCTGCTCCGGGCCATCGTCCGTGTGTACGCCCAGCAGGACAAGAAAGCCCTTCCCGATCGCGCCGCAGACGCTGCCGTCTATGGAGACGGAAGCCTCCGTTACCCTTGTGACAACTGCTCTCATGATACGTCCTTTCAGGCCCCGGCACGGGTGACCTCAGTGACGCCCTTGATGCCGGTGAGCCGGTTGATGATGAGCTGAAGTTCCGGCAGGCCGGAGACCTCCAGCGTAACGACGGCGACAGCCGCCCCGCCCTCCGTGTCGCGCGCGTTGAGGCTCCGCACGTTGGCGTTGACGGCGTTGAGCACCGTAGCGATGTCCATCACAAGGCCCGCGCGCTCCTTGGCCAGAATGCGCAGTGTGGTGGCATAGCGGTCCGTCGTCTCCTGGGCCCAGCAGACCGGGATCCATCGTCCGGCATTGCTGCCTGCCAGGCTCGTGGTGTAGTTCGGACAGTTTTTCCGGTGAATGGACACGCCCTGTCCGCGCGTGATAAAGCCGACGATCTCGTCGCCCGGCACCGGCGTACAGCACCGTGAAAACTTGACCAGGCAGTTGTCCAGTCCCTCCACGAGCACGCCGCGGATGGGCTTGCCGGCCGGCGCCTGGCTGCGGCGCTCGATCTGCTCGTTGATGCGGTCGACAACGGTGCGCTGCGCGGTTTTTGCCTTCTGGAGCTCGTCCCGGACGCGGTTGACGCTGCGCGTGGCAGACATGCCGCCGTAGCCGATGGCGGCATACATATCGTCCAGCGAGGTAATCGCCAGCTTTTTAATGATGAGTGCAGCCAGCTTTTCGTCTGACAGCGCGTTGGCCGGCAGGCCCGCACGGCGCAGCTCCGCCTCAAACATTTCCCTGCCGCGCTGGATATTCTCCTCGCGGCGTTCCTTTTTAAACCACTGCTTGATCTTCGTGCGCGCCGCGCCGCTCTTTGCAAGCAGCATCCAGTCGCGGCTGGGGCCGGGCGCGGACTTGCTGGTAAGCGCCTCGACAATGTCGCCGTTCTGCAGCTCGTGATCGAACGGAACAATCCGACCGTTCACCTTCGCTCCGATCATACTGTTGCCGACGGCGGAATGGATGCCGTAGGCAAAGTCGATCGGCGTTGCGCCGGCAGGCAGATTGATGACGTCGCCCTTCGGCGAGAAGACGAATACCTCGTCGGCAAACATGTCGATCTTGAGGTCGTGGAAGAAGTCCTGTGCGTCGCTGTCCTGCTGGCTCTCCAGCAGGCGGCGGATCCAGGCAAACTTTTCCTCATCGCCGGCCTTGACGCCGGACTCGCCGGTTTTATACTTCCAGTGCGCGGCGATGCCGTATTCCGCTGTATGGTGCATCTCCCAGGTGCGGATCTGCACCTCGAAGGGGATGCCCTCCGTGCCGATCACGGTGGTATGCAGGCTCTGATACATGTTGGGCTTCGGCGTGGAAATATAGTCCTTGAACCTGCCGGGCACCGGCTTGAACATGTCGTGAATATGACCGAGCACGTTGTAGCAGTCGGCCACCGTGTCAACGATCACGCGGAAGGCGCACAGGTCGAAAATCTCCGACATACTCAGATGCTGCGTGTACATTTTACGGTAGATGCTGTAAAGATGCTTGATTCGGCCGTAGACCATTGCCTTGATATGCCATTCAGCCAGGCGCGCATTGATGCGCGCCTCAATGCTCTGCATGAATTTTTCCAGCTCGTCCATGCGCTCGTTGAGCGCCTCGGAAATCTGGTGGCAGGCCTCCGGTGCGATATACTGGATGGAGAGATCCTCCAACTCCCACTTGATGCGCTGCATGCCCAGCCGGTGAGCGATGGGCGCATAAATCTGCATGGTTTCCTGAGACTTAATCAGCTGCTTTTCCGGCGACTGATAATCCATCGTACGCATATTGTGCAGCCGGTCGGCAATCTTGATGAGGATCACACGGATGTCCTTGGCCATGGCCAGCAGCATTTTGCGCAGATTTTCCATCTGCTTGTCTTCCCTGCTGCTGTACTGCACGCTGGTCAGCTTGGTGACGCCCTCGACCAGATAGGTGACCGTCGGGCCGAACTGACGCCTCATCTCCTCGTCGGTAACGCTGGTGTCCTCCAGCACGTCATGCAGGAGCGCAGCCATAATCGAGTCCTCATCCAGGCCCATTTCCGCAGCGATCTGCGCTGCGGCAGTGCAGTGCGTTACATAGGGTGAGCCGTCCCTGCGACGCTGCGTACCGTGCGCACGCGCAGCGTACCTGAACGCGCGGCGGATACCGGTGACGTCCGCCGTCGGATTATGCTCGAGCACGGTCTTTTCCAGCGTTTCATACTGTGCCTGACAGGCAGCCGGTATTTCTGTCGGCTCCGTCCCGGATAGGTTCCCCTGCTCCGCCCTGTCGTTTTTGTCGTTTCCCATCTCAGTTCCGCCTTCCCGGATTTCCACCGCAGGCTCTGCGGCGAAGCGATTTCAATATCTCAGACTTCTCCAGATCCGCACGCGGCGCATCCGGACAGGTACGGCAGCTGAGGATGCCGTCTTCGATGGAAAGCTGCAGCAGCCCCATCTCCTGAAACACCATCAGGCAGGCGCACACACACCCGGCCTCTCCCCCGGTATCCAGCACGTGGAACACGACCTCGGGCCGCCCCTCTACGATGCCGCCGCAACTCTCCAGCAACCGCCAGACACGCACCAGATCCTGGCGCTCGGGACATACGCGGCGCGCCTCCTCCGGCTCGAGCGGCTCGTGCTTGAGCAGCTTGCGGCAGAGCGTAATCGGATCGGCGCGGCGCAGGTCGGTCACCAGCAGCTGCACGTTCCGGCGTCCGCGAAATTCGTTCACCTGCGGATAAAACGCAATGTCAATCCGGTCACCCTCGCGGGCGCTGAGCGTTTCAAGCGTGCGCCCGAAAAACACGCAGGCATAGCTCTGGCCGAATTTCCGGATGCTCAGACGCAGGTGATTGCCGTTTCCAATGGGATGGGCCGATTCCAGATAGGCGTCCATGATGCACATTTCCGGACGGGGATTGGCGTTGCCGTACGGTTCCAGCAGCTCCAGCGACTCAACGCAGTACAACTGCAGCAGCTCCGGGTCGCGCAGCTCCAGGTCAATCTCCAGCGCCGGATCCGTAACCGGCTTGTTTGCATTATAGTATGCCGTCAGTGCGCGGCGGAACACCTCCAGCTGCCCGCGGCGGATATTCAGGCCAGCGGCCAGCGCATGGCCTCCGAAGTTCACCAGATATTCCGAGCAGGCGGCCAGCGCCTCGTACAGGTTGAAGCCCCCAAAGCTCCGGCAGGAGCCTTTTCCGATCTCGCCGCCGTCGAATGTAATCATGATCGCCGGGCGGAGATAATCCTCGGCCAGACGCGAGGCCGCAATACCGATCACACCCTGATGCCACTGCTCGCCGGCCAGAACGATCGGTCCGTCCGGCACACCGGCCTCCGCCAACAGCTCGCGCGACTGTGTCCAGATGGTCTGCTCCATCTGCTGGCGGCTGCGGTTGAGCTCACACAGCTCCTGCGCCAGTTCGTCGGCCCGATCCCCATCCTCAGTCAGCAGCAGCTCCACCGCCAGATCCGTCCGGCACAGGCGGCCCGCCGCATTGAGCCGCGGAGCAAGCGTATAACCGAAAATGGACGAATTGATGCGCCGGCCGGCAGCGCCTGCCCGCGCGATCAGCGCTGCCAGGCCCGGCAGCGGATCGAACCGCAGCTTGCACATGCCGGCGCTGACGAGCATGCGGTTTTCTCCTGTGAGCGGCATCACATCCGCCACGGTACCCAAAGCGATCAGATCAGACCAGCGCAGCAGAACCGGCTCCGGCTCTCCCTCCAGTGCGCTCAGCAGCTTGAAGGCCACGCCGATGCCGGCCAGATCGCGATTCGGATAACGGCTGCCCGGTCGCTTGGGATCAATGACCGCAGCGGCCTCCGGCAATGCGCCGGCGCCACACTCATGATGATCCGTAATGATGAGATCCATGCCGAGGCTGCGGGCGTAGGCAGCCTCCTCCACAGCGGTGACGCCGCAGTCGACCGTGATGATCAGGCGCACGCCTCGGCTGTGCAGGCGCGTGAGCGCATCGCGGTTGAGGCCATATCCCTCCGACACGCGGTCAGGAATATAGACCGTGCAGTCGAAGCCGTTGCTTCCCAGCCAGTCGGCCACCATGCAGGAGGAGGTAATGCCATCGACGTCGTAGTCGCCGTATACGGCGATTTTCTCCTTCCGCTCAGCCGCCAGACGCATGCGGGCAACCGCCTTGTCCATGTCGTCGAGCAGAAACGGGTCGTGCAGCAGCTCCACACCGCCATACAGAAATTCCGAACGCGTCGGCTCCTCCGCCAGTCCGCGCTTTTGAAGAATGGCAGACAGCAGCGGGGTGCATCCGGGGATCGCGTCAATCTGCGCCGCCGTTACTGCGTGATGAATCTTCCATATCCCATATTTCATTGCTGCTTTTGTCCGCCTCCTTTCCCACCGGCGGACAATGTGTGCCGCCGGCCTTCCCTTTGCGTAAGCTACACTCTATTAATTTTAGTATTTTAGCAAAAAACGACGCACTTCGCAAGAACCTTTCTCAACATTTCATCCACTGTATTTACGCCGGTCCCAGCCTGCACTGCAAAAGTACCCCTCGGGCAGGAAGGCCGCGCTTCGTCCGCACAGATTTCTTGAAAAAGCTATTGTGAATCCGGCAGAAGTCGTGTTATAATGTTTTTCTGGTGTTCTCCTGCCGTCCGCGGCAGGGCGACGCGCCGATCTGCGTTTTGGGAAAGGACCGGTCCCTTATGAATTATATCGTCATCGACCTGGAATGGAACCAGGCAATGAGCGCCAATTCTTCCGTTTTCAACAAGCTGCCCATCCATCTGCGCGGCGAGATCATCCAGATCGGCGCCGTCAAGCTGACGGACAACATGCAGCCGGGCGAGGAATTCAAAATCGACGTCAAGCCCGTTTATTTTAAACGCATGCACTATAAAGTAAAAAAGCTCACGGGCTTTGACAAGGAGCGCCTGCTGCATGGAACGGGCTTCAAGGATGCGATGGAGCAGTTCCGCGCCTGGTGCGGCGATCACTGCACCTTTCTCACCTGGGGCTATGACGATCAGGGTGTGATGGAGCAGAACATCATCATCCATGACCTGGACTGGGACTGGATCGACCAATGGGTCAATCTGCAGCTGATTTACAACATTCAGACCGACGGTGATAAAAACCAGAAGTCTCTGGCCACTGCCATGGAGCACTTTGGCATCGAGCAGACGCGCACGGCGCACGACGCACTGGGGGACGCCTATAACACTGCGCTGGTCTGCTCCCATTTGAACATGGAGCTTGGCATGCAGCAGTATCAGGAGGCGGACACGCTGCTTTCTTCACGCCGCGCAAAAAGCGAGGCGCAGCCCGCCTGCAGCGGTCCTGTCCCACTCTCTCACACGACCTTCGGCGAATATGCCACGAAGGCGGACGCCTTTGCCTGCGGCGAGCTGGTCAACGCCCCGTGCCCCGTCTGCGGCGCCGTCATGCAGTCGGCCAAGTGGGTCAATCAGGGCGACCAGCGTTATATGACCATCGCCACCTGTCCGGAGCACGAGTCCTATCTGCTCCGCCTGAAGTTCAAGCGCACCTCCGAGGGCGCAGCCTGGAGCGCCTCGCGCCTCATTTACCCGGCTGACGAAACACAGCAGACCTATTATCGCACCAAGGCCGCACAGGGCCGCCGGCGCGGGAAGCGGCGCGCGTCAGCCTGCAAATGAACACAAACAGCAGACTGCCCCGGCTCGGATACCGTTCCGAGCCGGGGCAGTTTTTCATTCCGGATTCAGTTTTCACCGTGCGGGACACGGCGGGATACGGATTTGTAAAGCAGGAAGGTCAAAAGCGAATTGGCCCCCGCCTTGATGAGGTTGAACGGCAGAATGGCCGGCAGCAGCAGCGCATCCACCGCGCCGGTCGGCACGCCCATAAAGAGCGGTGTGAGAAAATGATTGGCAGGCAACATAATCAGCCCCATGGCCGCCGTGCCGCAGAGCAGGCCGATGACGGCCGCGCGGCGCGTTTTCCGCCGACGGTAGATCAGCGAGCTGACAGTTGTGAGCGTACCGGTGGCAAGGATGTGCATGATCAGGCCGTAAACGTGATTTTGTGCACTGACAGTGAACGCCTGGATTACGCTGGCAGCCGCGGTAAGGATCAGTCCGGCAACCGGCCCGTAAAGAAAGGCGCCGATCAGGATTGGGATATCCGCCGGATCGTACTCCAGATAGGCCGCCGCCGGAAACAGCGGAAAATGCACCAGATACACCAGCACGACCGAGACGGCAACCAGCACCGCCATCACAGCCAGCTTCTTTGCCGTGAAACGCATGGACAATTCCTCCCAGTATAAAAAAATGTCTGCAGGATACATCCAGCAGACAAACGGTGCAGTCGGTGCGACTGCATCTTCTTCCATCCTGACTGTAACAGTCGGTGCCGGACTCACACCGGCTCATGCCTTACGGCTCGCGGACTGATCGTAAACGAATCACCGCCGATCGGGACTTTCACCCACCCCTGAAGATGCATCCTATGAAGTTATCCTGATTATAGCACGCAGCCCGAAAAACACAAGTGCCATACCGCACAATTCTGCCGCAAAAGCGCTATACATCTTCTACAGAATCGTGCTGCTCGCCGGCCGCTTTCTCACGCAGCCGACGTGCCTGCGCCGCTTCCCGCCGCGGCGCCAGCTGCAACTCCAGGTAAACGTTGCAATATGCGCCCAGAAAGACGATAAATATGGAGCAATACATCCAGAACATGGAAATTACGATGAAGGACAGGCTACCGTAAATTGAGAACGCGCCAAATTGGCCGATCAGCAGGGAGTAGAGCTTGGTGAAGGCAAACCAGCACAGTGCCGAAAACGCCGCGCCGGGCAGCTGCCGGTAAAACCTCAGCTTTGTACGCGGCGTCACCTTGAACAGCAGCGCATTGTACGCCGTGAGCAGCACAATGAAGATCAGGCTGCGGAATCTCAGCAGAAACGCCCAGGCGCCGGAAAAATCCGGATATTTCCGTTCAATCAGGCCGACGAGCCGTTCGCCGAACATCACGATGGAAAAGTCCAGCAGCACAAACACCACGAGCACAACCGTATACAAAACGCCGATCAGCCGCAGGCGAAGGAAGCTGTTGTCGTGGCCGCCGTCGTAAATTTCGCTGACGCCGTGCACAATGCTGGAGAAAAACTTGGCGGCCGACCACAGCAGCAGCAGAAACGACACCGACACCAGCGCAGTCGAGCCGGCATAGATTTCGGAAATGATGCTGCCGATCAGCTCCATAAACGGAGCCGGTGCATAGGCCTGCAGCGCATCCAGAATAATCTCCTGCTTGATCTGCGTATACGGCAGCAGGTTCAGCAGCAGTGACGCCAGCGGCGCCAGCGACATAAACAGGTAAAAGGTGCTGGATGCGGCAAATACGCTCAAATGGGCACGGCTCATACCCTGCGTGAATTGGAAGTAATGCTTTGCCGCGTTACGTCTGTTCAATTGATTGTCCTATCCTTTCGTCGCGGCCGCGCCTCCGTACCAATACACAAGGAGGTCGACGCAGGCTCCATAGCTCTGCAAGCCCTGTGTCTGCCCGTAGCTCTCCAGAAACCCGGCGTAAACGGTGCTGCTGGCAGCGGAGATTGCGGTGTCATAGCGCTGCCAATAGGCGCTGTTGTCAGCAAGATCGGCCTGCACCTGCGCACTGAGATCGGCGCGGATGGCGCGCCAGCGCTCCGGCTGCACGCGGTAGAGCGCATTGCTCAGATGGATGTAGGCCAGCAGACTCCCGGAATAGGCATAGACCGGGTCTCCGCTTTCCATACAGGCGAGCACGGCGGCAAAGTTTGCCTCGCTCTCAGCCGTCACACCCAGCTGGTGCGCCAGCTCATGCGCCGCCGTGGAGGGCAGCATGCAGGCTGGCGAATCCATATTCACATTGGCTTCCCCCGTAAAGGGAAAGAAAAATCCGGTGAAATTCACAGCGCTCATCACGCGCGAGAAATACACGGGCTTGGGGGGAAAGCATGCGCCGGACAGCGCCGGCTCCTGTTCGGAGAGACGTCGGCAGTATTCCGGCGCAGCCGTCAGCAGCTGTGCGCGATCGGCACAGAACACGCCATCTTCATCCCGCGGAACCAGCGCGCCATAATAATCAGCGCAGGCGGCAAAATACGCCGTCGTCTCCTCAAGCGCCTCCGCCGACACGCCGGGCACATCCATGCCCATCCGCTCGGCCAGCCCCGGCGTATAATATCCACAGCCCCACAGCAGACAGTATCCGGCATAGATCACAACCAGCACTGCCAGTAAAAAGGCCGCAGCCCGATACAACAGCCTGCCGCGGTCACCCGGCCTGCTGCGCACCAACCGGACGATCAGCCGAATGAGCCATGCCGCCAAAAGCAATGCCAGCAGTACGTCAATCGCCTCGGCGACGGAAAACGGGACCCGTGCGCACAGCCGGCCCGCAGCCCGGTGAAAGGGCCGCACAAAGCCGTCCCAAACCGCCTGCATCACTGCGCGGCTGCGCCGCAGAGAAAAATACAGCACCATAACCGCAAGGCCCGCCAGCAGCATTCCATGACTGACCGGCGCGGCAGCCAACAGCGCCGCAACCTGCAATTTTCTGTTTCGTTTGCTCCTCATGCCCGGATTATACGGCATTTCCGCCGTTTTGTCACGCATTATTGCTCGATTTGTGAAACTCGCCCTTCCACAGCCGACCGGCGCCGCCTGGGCCGCATTTTCGGCGCAGCGTTCATAATCTCTTCATTTTTTATTGACACGGCAAAAACTTTAGTTATATAATGCAGCAGGTTCTGTTGATTTCAGCAGTGTTCTTATGAAAAAAGGAGAGAGATATGAAAAGATCACGCCGACTTCTGGCGACTGTGCTGTTGGTGATACTGATCACTTGCCTGCTCAGCGTGTGCGCGTTTGCAGACGACGGAGGCGAATACCAAAGCCGCATGTACGCCACATTCTGGGCGCTTGTTCCGCCCATCATCGCCATTGTCCTCGCGCTCATCACCAAAGAAGTCTATTCCTCCCTGTTTATCGGTATCGTCGCCGGCGCGTTGTTTTATTCCAACTTCAACCCGGTCATGACGCTCAACACGCTGGTGCAGGACGGTTTGATTTCCGGCCTGACCGACGCATGGAACGCAGGTATTTTCCTGTTTCTTGTACTGCTGGGCATCATTGTTGCGCTGATCAACAAGGCCGGCGGCTCGGCCGCCTTTGGCCGCTGGGCACAAACGCATATCCACACGCGCGTCGGCGCAATGTTCGCCACCTTCGTGCTGGGTATTCTGATCTTCATTGACGACTATTTCAACTGTCTCACCGTCGGCAGCGTCATGCGTCCCGTCACCGACGGCCACCGCATCTCGCGTGCAAAGCTGGCCTACCTCATCGACGCCACTGCCGCCCCGGTTTGCATGATTGCGCCCATCTCCAGCTGGGCTGCCGCCGTATCCGGCATGGTCGATGGACAGGACGGCATCGCCCTGTTCTGCCGCGCCATTCCGTATAACTACTATTCTCTGCTGACATTCGTCTTCATCCTCGGCATCATATTCCTGAAGTTTGACTACGGCCCGATGAAGCTGCACGAAAAGAATGCCAGAGAGAACGGCGATCTGTTCACCTGCGGCCAGCAAATCGACACGGAAAACGAGCTGGACTACTCGCCCCGTGGCCGTGTATGCGATCTGATCATCCCCATCGTTATCCTCATCGCACTGTGTGTCATCGGTATCATTTATGTCGGCGGCTTTTTTGACGGAGAATCCTTCATTCTGGCCTTCGGCAACACGGATGCTTCCCTGGGACTGCCCTGGGGCTCCATTGTTGCGCTCGTCGTCATCATCCTTTACCTCATCTGCCGCCGCGTTGTCACCTTCAAGGAAGCCATGGCCTGCATTCCCAAGGGCTTCGTTGCCATGGTGCCTGCGCTGCTCATTCTCACCTTTGCCATCACGCTCAAGAATATAACCGGTCTGCTCGGCGCCTCCACCTTTGTCGCCACGCAGATGGAAAACGCCGCGCCCGGCCTGACCATGCTGCTGCCGGCCATCATCTTCGTTGTCGGCTGCCTGCTGGCCTTCGCCACCGGCACCTCCTGGGGCACCTTCGGCATCCTCATCCCCATCGTCACCGACGCTTTCCCGCCTGACAGCCCGCTGTTCATCATCGGCATCTCCGCGTGCCTGGCCGGCGCCGTCTGCGGCGACCACTGCTCCCCCATCTCCGACACCACCATCATGTCCTCGGCCGGTGCACAGTGCGACCACGTCAACCACGTGTCCACGCAGCTGCCGTATGCGCTCACCGTGGCAGGCGTTTCGTTTGTCACCTATCTGGTGGCAGGCCGCGTACAGAACGCGTACATTCCACTGATCTTCGGCATTGTCCTGACGATCGTTGTGCTGCTGATCCTGCGTGCCGTGACCGGCGGCAAGAAGCAGGCGCAGTCCGAAAAATAAAGTCTCTGCATATGAAATAGGAAAAACAGCGCCCGGCTATTGGTGGGTGTCTGTAAAACAGTTAGTCCTCCGTATGATTATCAATCATACGGAGGACTATTTACATATTCTTCAGACTTGCTTGCGCAAACGATTTGGCAGAACCGTTTGCGCAAGCAAGTCCACAGAGATAGCAGCAAAGCAGCGCAAGGGATGCAGTCCTTTGTTAAAAACGAAGTGACGCAAAACAGCCCGAAATTCAAATATCTGAGCCAACTGTCTCGCACGCCGAGCCGTAGCGAGGCGTTTCGGAGGCCAACTGCCGTATTGCGGCGGCTCTTAAGCCGGAGATGAGTGCACAGACAGGGTTTGTTCCTGTATAGAAGTGCGCCCTCTTCTGAGCAGTGGATCAGCAAGTTGGAATTGGCTAAATTGCTATGGTAAGCAGTCACTTATATTCGATTATAAATACTAACAAAACTTTATATCCAGTTTTCCTTGACCAGTGTAAACAAGGAACAAAATCCATATTGACAGTAGAGAATATCTGAGTTATATTTAAATGATTTAGTGCCGAATACTAGATGGGTGGGTGGGGGTAAGAAAGGGGATATAATGAGGCACGATTTTCATTACATCAGCAAAAATGACCCGCAAGTCAAGAAAGCATTCTCAGATCTGCTTGACATCCTTCATCAAACGCAAAATTTGGTGCGTGACAAGTTTACATTCAAATTCACACCCGTTGGAAGCTACTCACGCAATATGATAACCTACGATGCCAACTCAAATATTGGTTTTGACTTCGATATCAACATCGAGGTTAACGATGACGATGAGAATTACACTGCTCAGCAAATAAGAGACACTATACGAAACGCGCTGAATAGAGTCATAACCAAATACGGCTATTCGCATGCAGAGGACTCAACTCGCGTTATAACAATAAAAGTTGTGGATCACTGTCGTTCAAGAATCGTGTACAGTTGCGATTTTGCTATTGTTCATAACGGCAGTAAAAACGGAAAAGCGATACAACAGCATATACATTTCAATAAAGTCACACAGACATATTTGTGGTGTGAGCAGTCCCACGGGTACTACATGCTCCCTTCAAAAATTGAATGGCTCAAGAAAAACGGTCTCTGGCAGGAATTGCGTGACCATTATCTTTACAAAAAGAACTCAAATACTGATCCTAATGTTCATTCCAGAACTTTGTTCGCTATTGCTGTTCAAGAGATGTGTCAAAAACATGGGTATTACAGATAGGAAGTGACAGTATGGGATTATTCAGCAGAATCGCAGAAAACAAGGCTCAGCAGCGTGAAGTGGAAAAACAACGCCTTATCACACTATCAGAAAAAGAATTATTAGTTGAGATTCTCATAGAACTCAAGGAACTTAACGAACAAAGCGAAAAAATCAAACGTAACCAAGTTATTTGGGGTGACTAACAAATAGTGGCCAAGAGAAAAGGAAGGAAAAATCAAGACATTGCCAAAGCAGAACACAAAAACAAGCAGAAAAGCCCACACAGTGGGATGCTTAGTTTGTTGCCCGTTTTGTGCACGGCATTAAATTATAAGTTCGATGAGTTATTCTATTTCTAAGACCGACAAATTCAGCTTATCACTCTGCGTAGTTAAACCTAATGACGTCATAAATTTAATTTAATGAACACGCAAGAAGGCTCACAGAAAAAAACTGCTGTGGGCCTTCACTGTTTTACGGACATTCCCCGATGCGCCGGGCGCTGTTTTTCCTGCCGTATGTCAGATGTGCAGCAGAGATGTGGCCATGCAGAAGTAGATCAGCAGAGATACCGTGTCGGTGATGGTGGAAATGAGCGGGTTTGCCATGACTGCCGGGTCGACGCCCAGCTTCTCCGCCACGATCGGCAGCGTGCTGCCGACTACCTTGGCAAACAGAACGATGCCGATGATCGACAGGCTGACGGTGGCTGCTACGATCACGGTGACATCGTCGTTCCCCATCAGGCGTGCATCCACCAGCAGCATTTTGACAAAATTGATTGCTGCAAGCGTGATACCGCACAGAAACGCCGTACGCAGCTCCTTCCAGATAACAGCCAGCACGTCCGACGGCTCAATATCGCCAAGGGACAGACTTCGTATGACAGCCGTTGAGGCCTGGCTGCCGGAGTTGCCGCCAGTCCCCATCAGCATGGGGATAAAGCCGATCAGCACAGTCTGCGCGTTGAGCGCATCCTCGAAGGAATTGATAATCATGCTGGTAAAGGTAGCCGAAAGCATCAGAAACATCAGCCAAGGAATGCGCAGCTTCCAGATCTCCACTGCGCTCGTGCGGGAATAGGGCTTGTCGGACGGGAGGGTACCGGCCATCTTCTCGATGTCCTCTGTGGCCTCCTGCTCCATGACGTCGATGACGTCGTCGACCGTGACGATGCCGACCAGCCGGTTTTCCTTATCCACGACCGGGATGGCAAGCAGGTCGTAGTCCGAGAATTTCTCAGAGACCTCCTCCTGATCCTCCGTGGTGGTGGCAAAGATGACGTCACGATCCATGATATTCTCAATGATGTCGTCATCGTCAGCCAGCAGCAGATCCTTGACCGTCACCACGCCTTCCAGCGTGCGGTCGCGCGCAGTGACATAGCAGACGTAAATGGTCTCCTTGTCCTCGCCGATGCGCCGGATACGCGCAAAGGACTCGCGCACATTCATGTACTTTTTCAGATCGACAAACTCCGCCGTCATGATGCTGCCTGCGGAATTGTCCGGGAATTTCAGATACTGGTTGATGAGATTGCGCGTCTCCGGCGTGGCATTGCGCATCACGCGCTTGACCACATTGGCCGGCAGCTCCTCCATCATATCGACGGCGTCGTCGACGTACATCTCCTCGATGATGCCCGCCAGCTCCACATCGGTGATGGAATTGATGATGGCCTCCTGCTCCGGCGCCTCGAGGTTTGCAAAAACCTCCGCCGCGCGCTCCTTGGAGAGCAGCCGGAACACCACAGCCATCTTATTGGAGTCTTCCTCGCCAAGCTCCGTGAGGAATTCGGCCACGTCGAACTCCTTCATATCCTCCAGCGTCTGCTGCAGGCGTTTGACCTGACGGTGCTTGAGCATATCGTAAAGCTCGCCGTTCCGCTTTTCCTGGATCGCGTCGAAGTCCGGGCCTTCGCTCATCTGGTTGACCATGTGCTTCACCTCCCGCGGCAGATTTCATTCCGGGATTCAGATGCCGAGATAGGCCTCCTGCTCCGGCGTCAGCCGATCGATGGAGATGCCAAGCGTCTCCAGCTTTTTTCGGGCGACAGACAGGTCGATCTCACGCGGCACAGGCACAACGCCCGGTGCGATGCTGCCGCCGGACTGCGCCAGATAGCGCGCGCTCATCGCCTGCAGGGCAAAGCTCATGTCCATGATCTCGACCGGATGTCCGTCCCCGGCAGCCAGGTTCACCAGCCTGCCCTCAGCCAGCAGAAACAGCGTGCGGCCGTCCGGCATGACAAAGCCCTCAACGTTTTTGCGCGCACAGTAGACCGACTCGGCGCAGGCGCGCAGCGCATTCGTGTCGATCTCAACATTGAAATGGCCCGCGTTGGAGAGCACCGCGCCGTCCTTCATCATGGCAAAATGCTCCGCCGTGATGACGTTTTCGCAGCCGGTCACGGTGACGAACAGGTCGCCCCGCGGGGCGGCCTGCGCCATCGGCAGTACCTCGAAGCCGTCCATATGCGCCTCAATGGCCTTGACGGGGTCGACCTCCGTAACCAGCACACGCGCGCCCATGCCCTTTGCGCGCATGGCAACGCCCTTTCCGCACCAGCCGTATCCGGCCACGACGACCTGCTTGCCGGCCACGACCAGATTGGTCGTGCGCATGATGCCGTCCCAGACGGACTGGCCGCTGCCGTAGCGGTTGTCAAACAGATATTTGCAGTCTGCGTCGTTGACGGTGACGACGGGATAGCGCAGCGCCCCCTCGCGTGCCATCATGCGCAGACGGTGAATGCCGGTGGTGGTCTCCTCACAGCCGCCGATGACGCCCGGCAGCAGCGAGGCAAACTCGGCGTGCATCAGCGCGGTGAGGTCGCCCCCGTCGTCGATGATGAGACTGGGGCCGACGGACAGCACGCTGCGCAAATCATTTTCATATTCCTCGTCGGAGACGCCGTGGCTTGCAAACACCTGCAGCCCGCCGGCAGCCAGCGCCGCTGCCACGTCGTCCTGCGTGGAGAGCGGGTTGCAGCCGGTGACGTACATTTCTGCGCCGCCGCGCGCCAGCGCACGGCACAGGCAGGCGGTTTTCGCCTCGACGTGTACCGCCAGGGCCACGCGCATGCCGGCAAACGGCTGCTCGCGCTCCAACTCTTCGGTGATGGCATTGAGCACGGGCATGCTGCGGCGCGCCCATTCGATTTTCTTTTCGCCCTCAGGGGCCAGATTGATGTCGGCAATACGGCTCATTGCGTTCCTCCGGATGCTTTGTTATTCTGTATTATATTATCATAGTTTAGCACCTTTTGTAAAAAAACACAACCGCTGCGCAGAAAAATAACCACTCCGGACGGCATGCCGTCCGGAGTGGCTGTGCTTTACACGCCGACAAAATGCATCGTGAGCCAGGCAGCCGCCGTGGCGACGGCGCCCGCCGCGGCGATGAGCGGAGCCGGCAGCCGCAGCCGCCGCCGTTTTCTGCCCAGCGTCCCGCGAATATAATCGTCCGCCGCGGCGCTGGCCTGGCGGAGCACGTCCTCGCTGCTGACGCCGGAGCGCTCCAGAAAGTCCTCCCGGACAATAAAGATTGCCTGCTCAAAGATCCGCGGATCGGGGGATTTTACCACGACGACCCGGCGCGACACGCCTTTAATCATTTCTCCGCCCTCCAGTTCGTCCATTTGTTCCCATTGTAACCAGCCGGCGGTTTTCCTATTCAGACCAAGAAGCCACTTTCTCAGACAGATGCGCAGGCAGAACAGCGCATATCGAACACGGATCACGCTTACTCCCTTTCGCTGACCTGCACCGTCAGCACCGTCATATCGTCCTCGCAGCCATACTCCTCCGCCGCATACTGAAGCACGCTGCGCGCCAGCGCCTTCATATCCGGCGTTTCCTGCTTTGCCAGAAGCTTCCGCAGCCATTCGTCGTTTCCGTCGGCCACGACGCCGTCGCTGACGATCACGGCAAGGCTTCCGGGCTTGAGCCGCATACGCACCACATCGGGCGCCGAGTCTTCCCCCGCCGTCAGGCCGGCAGCCAGGCTCTCGCCCCGGATGCGCCGGACGCCGCGGGCGCTCTTGACATAAGACGGCGCAGCTCCGAACTTATAGAAGCAGGTCTCCCCGGAAAACAGATCCACGCACATCAAATCCACCGTCGCAAACCCCCACTCGTCGCCGTTGCGCAGCAGCATCACCGAATTGAGCATCCGCATAGCCGCCGACGGCGCAACGCCGCACTTGAGAAAGCGCTCAAGGATTGCGATCGCCGCCACACTCTCCTGTGCAGCCTCCGCACCGCTGCCCATACCGTCGGACAGCAGGATGCACAGCACGCCGGCATCGGTCTTGAAATAGGTACCGCGGTCGCCGGAGACACGCTCTCCCTTTTTCCGCATGGACGCCACGCCCACAGCCGCCGCCAGCGGCTCTGCCTCCAGCAGCAGAAGCCGTCCCTCCGGCTGCCGGTCGCCCGGCCGGCAGCACATGCGCAGGCCGATCACCGTCGACAGGCGGTCAAGGTAGTCCTCCTCGCGCGTCAGCTGGCCGAGACAGCCGCTCTCAATGGTAACACGCATGCGTCCGGAGGCGTCCCGGAAGACGGAAACATCTGCCTCGATGTCCATGCTGCGCAGCCAGCGGATCAGCCGCCGCTCGGTCAGCGGATCCGGCCCGTCCGGCGCAGCCAGTTCCTCGGACACACCGGTGAGGATCTCCGCGAGGTCGGCATACTGTCCCCAGGCCGCCATGCGGTTTTCCTGCAGACGGCTGCGGAACTGCCGCCGGTAAAGCAGCCCGCGCAGCTCTCCGTTTACCGCGGCAATGAAGGCGTCCGCCTTTCTGCAGCGCTCGAAAAAGCGCGGAGCCAGGTCCTCGCGTTCGAGCTGGCCGCGGCTGAGCATCGGGCGCGTGGCGTCGTTCATGATGGTAAGCGTGTCCAGGCAGTCCCGGTTCCAGCAGGCCTGTTTTGACGCGCAGCCGGCGCACACGCTGTCGGCGGCACGGTCGAATACGCCCGCCACATCGCTGTCGTTCGTCTCGTCTGCCACCGTGCTGCGGACGGTCTCATACAGCTGCATACAAGCCTCGGCAATGCCGCGCACGCGCTGCGCGCTGTAGCGGCGCAGGCCTGCGTCCCCGCTTCCGGGCGGCAGCGGCTGCATCAGCCCACCGGCCAGATTGATGGCCGACTGCGGCAGGATGAGAAACACCACCGAGGCGACGAACACCTCGTAAAGCACCTCGATCCGCAGTCCGTTGCCCCAAGTCCAGAGCACCGCCACCGCATTTGCCAGCACATAGCACAGCACAAACATCAGCCGCCCGTGCCGGCACAGCAGGCCGGACACCAGCCCGGAAAAGGCATACGCCATCGTGAAAAACGGCGTGCCGCCGAAGGCAATATCCATCGCCAGCCCCAGCGCCGCGCCCGCACCTGCGCCGGAGAGTGCGCCGCCGCGGTAGGCGCTCACAAGCACCAGACAGACCGCCGCCGTCCGTCCGACGGAAACCAGCCCGAACAGACACAACCGGGTCAGCGCCATCAGCGCACAGGACAGCAGCAGCACCCGGCTGACGCCCTGCCGCGTTTCGCTCGCCTCGGTGGACAGCTCCTCCTCCGTAAGTGCCCGCGCAAAAAAGTACGTACCGGCCCCCGCGATCACCGCCAGCAGAAACAGCAGCACGCCTGCAGGCATGCCGTTGGATGCCGTGCGCACCCGGCCAAGAAAGCCCGTCAGCAGCATCACCGCCGCAGCCACCAGCGGCATGAAAAACGCTCGGCGGATCACCTGCGTGTCCCGCAGAATGAAGGCCACCGTGTACGTCAGCACCGCTGCGGCGATGAACTTCAGCCCTTCGCCCACACCGCCCGAAATCAGATAGCCGACACAGGCGCCTGCCAGGCTCAGAAAGCCCGCCGCGCCTCCGCCGGCCCGCGCCACCATTGCCACCCCCAACGGCCCGCAGCCGCCCAGCATCTCCACCAGCGCCATCATCAGGCTGAGCGCAAATTCCGCCGTCAGCCCTGCCAGACGCAGAAACCGCTCATCGTTTACCAGCCGTGTGCCGCTCTGTGCAAACGACTGCCGCAGCTGTGCTGCCTTTTCCTTGACTGCCATGTTCCGTACCTCCGCTTAAGTTTACATAAATTATAATTATTTGCAATTATGAAAACCGTCACACTGCGCTGTTGAGCGCAGGCTTTTTTCAGCGGGAAATGCAGGAAAATATGCGCCGTTTCGCTTTGCTTCCGGCGGATACAGCACAAGCTGCCCCTCAACGCTTCCGCAGAAGCGTTGAGGGGCAGCCATGATCCGTCAAAAGGCAGCGTTATTTTTATCTGACCCCGGAGCCGGTTCTCACACACAGCCGGTACAGCCGCGCGGAATACGGCGGCACGGAAAGCTGCAGCGTCCCGTCCCGGGCCGGGAGGCGCTCGCCGGTGAGCAGGCACACAGCTTCGTTCAGCCCTGCCCGCTCCAGTGTACGCCGCTCCGCTGCCGTCAGGCCGCTGCCAGGCTCTGTCAGCTGCAGCTGTGCCGAGGCCGTCTCCGCCGTCGGATTGACAACGGTCAGCAGCCGGTCGGTCTCATCGGCGCGCAGCAGGCACAGCAGCGCATCGGACGGCGCATACACCCCCACCGCGCCCGTACGCAGCACAGGCCTTTCACGGCGCAAGCGCATAAGGTTTACATAATATTCGCGCATGGATGCGTCACCCTCGACATACGGCGCACGGTTGAAGGGATCGAACAGGCCCTGCATTCCCTCCTCATCGCCGTAATAAACGCACGGCATTCCCGGCAGCGTCATCTGCACAAGCACGGCCAGCCGCTGCAGCTGCGCCGCCAGCGCCAGACGCTCCGGAGAAACCGGCGCGGCCTGCTCCTGCTGAGAAAGCGCGCGGGCGTCCCGGCCCAGCGCCAGGCGCGTGCGCAGGCGTTCCGTGTCGTGCGTGCCGAGATGATTCATCAGACAGCGGTACATTGGCATGGGATAATGCAGCCGCTGCCGCAGCAGCAGTGCGGCACAGTCTCCGGCCATCGTGACGCCGCAGAGATAGTCCAGCAGTGCTGTGCGCAGCGGATAGTTCATCACGCTGTCCAGCCCTGCGCCCAGCGCATAGCGGCGTTTATGCCCATAGCTGACCTTGGTCGTTGCATCCTCCCACACCTCTCCAAGCACCAGTGCGTCCGGCTTCTCCTCCCGTGCGGCGGTGCGGATGGCGCCGATGATCTCATCCGGCAGCTCGTCGGCCACGTCCAGCCGCCAGCCTGCCGCGCCGAGGCGCAGCCACTGCCGCACAACGCTGTCCGGACCGGAGATGATCGCCTCCTGCCAGCTCCCGTTTGTCTTGTCGACCTCCGGCATGTTCTCAAAGCCCCACCAGCAGCGGTATTTCTCCGGAAACGCTTCAAACGGATACCAGCCGGCATAGGGCGAGTCCTTGCTCTGTGCCGCGCCGCAGCCTGGATAGCGGCCATATTTGTTGAAATACACGCTGTCGTCCCCCGTGTGGGAAAACACGCCGTCGAGCACGATGCGCATCCCCAGCTCCCGTGCCGTGCAGCACAGCGCTTCAAACTCGCGGTTTGTGCCGAGGATCGGGTCGACGCGCGTATAATCGCCGACGTTGTAGCGATGGTTGGTGTTGGCCTCAAAAATGGGGTTGAGGTAGATGCACTCCACTCCCATCTCACGCAGCTGTGGCAGACGCCGCGCAATGCCGGCCAGCGTTCCGCCGTAGAAATCTGCGGGATAGGCGCCGCGCACAACGGCGTCGCGCCAATCCTCATGCAGCGTCACACTGCGGCCGCGGCGCTGATGGTAAGCCAGGCCGCGTCTCGCCGCGCCGCCGCCGGGCGCAAAGCGATCCGGGAAGATCTGATACATCACCGCGCCGCAGGCCCATTCCGGCGTTTCAAACGCCGCGTCGTACACGGTCAGCTGAAAGCCCTCTGCCCGCTCATGGCCCAGCCGGACATGCAGGCCCGTGTCATCCGGGAGCAGCCAGCCCCAGCTGCCGCGCAGCTCCGCCCGGAAGGCATAGCGCAGCACACACGGCGTCTCCGGCGCGCAGAATGAAACGGAAAACGTCTCGCCCTCCCGCTCCATCGGCAGCATCCGCTCCGCACCGCCTCCGTCATCCGGCCAGAGCGCCAGCTCCGTCCGGCAGGCCGCGCCGCAGCGCACGCGCACCGTGATGCGCTCGCCGCAGCGCACCGCACCGAGCGGCACACGCCAGCACTCGTCCGCCGGCTCATGGCACGGCGGCTGCGGCCAGGAGGCAGCCGGCTCCGGCGGGCAAAGCTGCCCGTACAGCGCGGCATACGCCTGCGCTGAGCGTCCGAAGGAGCAGTCCGTGCGCATGGCCGCCGCACGCAGCCGGTCAAATGCAGGGCGGTCCTCGCGGTACAGCGTCAGCGCCGAACCGAGCACCTGCAGCAGCTCGTCTCCGCGGAAGTTGCGGAAGGAAAAGCCGTTGCCCTCTCCGGTGAAGCGGTTGTACGGCACGACTGTATCAGCCAGACCGCCCGTTTCGCGCACCACAGGCAGCGCGCCGTACCGCATGGCGATCATCTGCGACAGACCGCACGGCTCGAACAGAGACGGCATCAGAAACAAATCGGCCGCGGCATATACCCGGCGGGACATCGCCTCGCTGTACTTCAGATAGGCGCACAGCCGCCCCGGGTGACGGCGCTCGGCCGCGCGCATCTGATCCTCAAATTCCCGGTCGCCCGTTCCGACCAGCACAAACAGCACGTCCTGCGCCAGAATGGCGTCGATCGTCTCGCCGATGAGGGAAAAGCCCTTCTGCCGCGTCATCCGCGAGACCATGGCAATGAGCGGGCGATCCCGGGAATCGTCCAGACCCAGCTGTGCGCACAGCGCACGCTTGCACTGCGCCTTGCCGGACGGGTCTGCCGCGCAGAAGTTCGCCGGCAGCGCCGGGTCGCGCGCCGGGTCGAATTCCACGGTGTCCAGCCCGTTGAGAATGCCGCACAGCTCATGTGACCGGGCCGAGAGCAGCCCCTCCAGCCCCTCTCCGAAAGCCGGAGACAAGATCTCACGGGCATAATTGGGGCTGACCGTGCTCAGCCGGTCGGCAAACACGCAGCCGGCCTTGAGAAAGCTTGCCGCACCGTTGAATTCCATAAATTCCGGCGTGTACCACCGCGCGTCCACGCCCAACAGATCCTGCACGAAGCCGAAGGAAAACACGCCCTGATAGGCCAGATTGTGGATCGTCAGCAGCGTGGAAAGCCGCCCCTGCGGCTGGTCCTGATACTGCGTTTTGATGAGCATGGGCAGCATGGCCGTATGCCAGTCGTTGCAGTGAAGCACCTCCGGATGAAAATCCAGCAGCGGCAGCGCCTCGAGCACCGCACGCTGAAAAAAGGCATACTGCTCGCCCTCGGCGTCTCCGCCGAGGTAGATGCGTCCGCCGAAATAAAACTCGTTGTCGATCAGATACACGGTCACGCCGTCCAGCTCCAGCTGCTCCAGCCCCACATACTGATTGCGCCAGCCCAGACGCACCGTAAAGCTGCACAGATGGCGCACACGCCCGGCATAGTTCTCCTTGATGACGCGGTGATACGGCGTAATGACCCGTGCGTCCACACCCAGCGCGCGCAGGCTCTTCGGCAGCGCCCCGACCACATCGGCCAGCCCGCCGGTTTTTGACAGCGGCGCGCACTCGGCCGCCGCCAGCAGAACAGCCGGCCGCAGCGTTTTTTCGTTTTTTTCCGCCATGACTGACCTCCCTCCTATCGGGCCGTAAATCGGTAGTAAACTGCGGACATGGGCGGCAGCGTCAGCTGCGCGGAATACGGCATATCCAGAAACGGGCGCTTCCTTCCGCGGATGACAGCCGGCGTCTGCATCCCCGTACCGCCGAACCGCAGCTCGTCGCTGCTCAGCAACGGACGCAGCACGCCATAGCACGGCAGCGCCGCCGTCAGCTCCGTCGGCACCGGCGTGAAGTTGCACGCGCACACCAGATAGCGCCCGGCCCGCCGGCCGGCGCGTCCAATGCGCAAAAAGGCAACGGCGCTGCGCTGCCGGTCGTCCACGTTCAGCCATCGGAAGCCGTCCCACGAATCGTCCTGCTCGTACAGCGCGCGGCAGCTGCGGTAGACCTGATTGAGCGCGCGGACATAGTCTTGCAGCTGTGCGTGCTTTGGATAGTCCAGCAGCAGCCAGTCAAGCGGTTTGTGATAGTCCCATTCAATAAACTGGCCGAACTCCGCGCCCATGAACATCAGCTTTTTGCCCGGGTGGGCAAACTGATAGCCCCACATCGTGCGCAGCGTGGCAAACTTCTGGTCGTAATCGCCGAACATTCGGCCGAGCAGCGACCTTTTCCCGTGCACCACCTCGTCGTGCGAGAAGGCAAGAATGTAGTGCTCGGAAAAGGCGTACATCATGGAAAAGGTCAGCTTTTCATGACAGCCGCTGCGAAACAACGGGTCGACCGACAGATAGTCGAGCGTGTCGTGCATGAAGCCCATG
>JALEMS010000053.1 GCA_022768185.1 Clostridiales bacterium
TTATTATCACAAGCTCGAAGACATCCCCGAATGGGGAGCGCCGACGGTACAGCGCCTGCTCAACGCGGACGCGCTGCGCGGAGACGAAAACGGAGACCTTGATCTGAGCCGAGACATGCTGCGCATTCTGGTCATCCTCGATCGGCTGGGCAGACTTTGAACGAAGAAAGGAGGAGAAAGCGCATGATCAACTGGAAGGTGCGAATCAAAAACAAGGCGTTCTGGCTGGCGCTGATCCCGGCGGTGCTGCTGGTGGTGCAGGTGTTTGCGGCGCTGTTCGGGTTTGAACTGGCAACGGACGCGCTGGAGGTGAAGCTGCTGGCGTGCGCCAATGCGGTGTTTGCGCTGCTGACGGTGCTGGGTATCGTGACAGACCCCACAACAGAGGGCGTCGGAGACAGCAAACGGGCCATGACGTACTGCGCGCCGTACTGCGATGACGCGCCGGAGGACGGCGAAGGGGGAGGCTGAATGTGGAATGGACGGTCGTGACGGTGATCGCGGCGCTGTTCGGGCTGTTTGCCGGACTTTGGAAGCCGCTGTCGAAGCTGACGGAGGCCATTACGGAGCTGCGCGAGGCGGCGCGGTATCTGCGCGACGCGTTTAACGAGCAGAAGGCACACAACGAAAAGGCGCACGACGAGATGAGCGCGGCGCTGCGGGAGCACGATGGCAGGATCGGCGACCACGAGCAGCGGATCTGCCGGCTGGAGCACAAATATTGAGGAGGGTTTGAAGCATGGAATTTTTGATGGGAGCCGCCGGTGCGGCGGCTGCACTGGCGCTGTTCGGCGCTGGCGTCTGGGCGGGACGGCGTTGGCCGGAAGGGCACGCGGCGGAGCCGCCGGAGGCGGCCCCGCCCGACCCGGCGTTGACCGAGCGGCTGCAGGCCGAGCAGGCGGCGTTTGAGTCGATGCTCAGCTACAATCAGGACACGGCCTACGGGCTGGGCGGAGGTGAGCTGCGTTGAACAACGTGACACAGGCGTGGCGCTGCTATGAGCGCGGGCGCGCATACAACAACGCGCTGACGCCCAACCAGTACAGTCTGGTGAACACGAACATCGAGTTTTTCACCGGCAACCAGTGGCTGAACATTCCGGAGACGCCGGCGACGGCCCGGCTGCCGAAGCCGGTGTTCAACATCATCAAGCGCGTGACGAGCCTGTTTGTGGCGAGCCTCACCTCCAGCGCCGTGACGCTGCGGTTTGAGACGCTGGCGCAAAGCACGCAGGCTCCGCCGCGCACCGGCGGGGCCGATGCGGCGGAGTGCGCCACCGAGCAGGTGCGCAACCTGTTTGAAAAATTCAAGATGGATTACAGGATCCGGGAGGCCCTGTATGACGGAGCGCAGACGGGCGACTACTGCGCTCATTTTTATTTTGATCCGGAGGCTGCGCCTTACGGCGACGCGGACAGCGGCTGCCGGGGCGAGATCTGCATGGAGCTGGTGGACGGCATCAACGTGATGTTCGGAAACCCGAACTGCAGGGACGTCGAGCGGCAGCCGTACATCCTCATTGTCGGGCGCGATACGGTGGAAAGCCTGCGCGAGGAGGCCCAACGCCGCCGCGGCGGCGCAGAGCGGGACGTCACTGCCGACAGCGAAACGGCCTGGCAGGCCGGTCAGGGCGGCCGGACGGAGCTGGCTGCCGACGACGACGGCGCGGGCAAGGCGCTGTATGTGTATCTTTACACGAAGAAGCAGCGGCGCGTGAAGGAAAAAGGCCCGGACGGGAAGGAGCGGACGCGCCGGGTGACAAGCGTACACGTGACGAAGGCGACGAAAAGCTGTGTCATCTACGAGGACGTCGACACGGGGCTGAGCCGCTACCCCATCGCCTGGGGCAACTGGGAGCGGCAGAAGAACCAGTATCACGGGCGTGCGCTGGTGACGGGGATCATTCCCAATCAGATCTTCATCAACACGATGTTTGCCATGATCATGCGGCATTTGCAGCTGCAGAGCTTTCCGAAGACGGTGTACAACGCCGATCTGATCGCCCGATGGGACAACGAGATCGGCAAGGCCATCGCCGTGCGCAATCTGCTGCCGGGCCAGCCGGCCTCCAGCGCGGTGGCAAGCATTCCGCCGGCGGATATGAGCGCGCAGATCCTCACGTGCATCGACCGCGCCATTGCCTGCACGAAGGACTGCCTCGGCGCAACGGATGTGCAGCTGGGCAACGTACGGCCGGACAACACGTCGGCGCTGATGGTGCTGCAGTCGGCGGCGGAGGTGCCGCTGGAGAACATCCGGGCGGGGCTGCACGAGTGGATCGAGGACATCGGGGCGATTCTGCTGGACATGATGGGCACGTATTACGGTGTGCGGCCCCTGGTGCGGCGCAGGGCGTGCGCCGTGGACGACGCGGTGCAGGAGCCGCTGTCGCAGAAGGAGACCTTTGACTTTACGCAGTTTAAAAAGCTCTGGATGAACGTGCGCGCGGACGTCGGCGCGACGACGTATTTCAGCGAGATCGCCATGATTCAGACGCTGGACAACCTGCGGCATGACGGAGTGCTGGACGTGATGGCCTATCTCGAACGCATTCCGGACAAGCTGATCCCCCGCAAGCGTGAGCTGATGGCGCGGCTGAAGGAGTCGGCAGCGCTGGAGCAGGCGCAGGAACAGGAACAGGCGCAGACCGGCGTGGCTGCGTCGGCGCTGGGCGGCACGCTCGACAGCGGGCAGGCGCTGGGACTGATGTCCGGGCGCGTGCAGCAGGCGTTTGCCAACGCGCCGCGCACGGCGAAGAAGGCGCTGGTGCAGCGCGCGCAGAACATGCAGAAAATGTAGCAGGAAGACGAACACGGCGGGGCTGTAAGTCGGAGGGCTGTCGGACTGAGGAAAAGAGGGGGCAGATGAGATGGAAATTTTGTTGCGTCAGAAAAAGCGGGAAGGCAGCTCTGACGGACAGACAAGGCTGCGGAATGGGTCGGCTTATGCCGATCAGAAGAAGGGAAAGAAGGCGGCTTCGGTCAGCGGGGGCGGGATTGCAGCGTCGATATCCGGCTCGGCGCGTGTGATGAACCGGGCAACGGCGGAGAAAACGCCGTCTGCGGCGAGCACTGTCCCGCAGGAGAAAGCGCGGCAGGCGAGCGCGCGTGCGCGGTATGCAGCGGAAACGGAGCAGCAGCAGGAGCAGGCGCTGCTTGCGCAGCGGGATGCGCTGGAGTTGGAGCAGCGGCGGGCCAATCATGCAGCGCCGTTCTGGAAAAGCGCGACAGAGTCGGCGCAGCTGCAGCAGCAGATACAGGAGCTGAACGGGCAACTGAAGACGCTTTGGAAACGGCAGGAGGATCGGGAGAAAAACACGCAGGATACGTACCTTGCGCTGGAAAAGGCGGCGGCAGACAGCCTGAAGAAGGCGACTGCGGAGGCGAGACAGACGCTTCGTGAGACTAAGCGGGCGTATGGAGCGGACAGCAAGCCGTACCGGCAGGCAGAAGCTGCGCTGGAGGCGGCGCAGAAGGCACGGAACGAGGCGGGGGTGAATCCGGTTCTGCGTTTAACGAATCTGATGGATTCGGTGGCATATTCAACGGCAGGCGGTCTGTCTCAGGCGGGCGCGACGCTGATGCGCACGGATGATGCGCTGGCGGACACGGAGTTGGCGCGGAAGTATCAGGAGACATATGACCGGCTGCAAAACACAAGCAACAGGCTGTATGAGAAGTCGGCGGAGAAGGACACGGCGGCAAAGTACGGGCTGGGCGCGAAGGGGCGGGCCGGTATGGATGCGGCGCGGCTTGGCATGGAGATGACCGGCGACCTGGCGCTGAATCTGGCGGCGCCGGGCGCAGGTCTGGCGTCGAGGGGCCTTCGGACGTTCGGTTCGGCGGCAAACCGGGCGCACAATGCGGGCGCGACGGCAGGGCAGGAGCTTGTCTATGCGGGCACAGAAACGGCGCTGGATGTGTTGGTCGAAAAGCTCGGCGGCGGTCTGGAGGCGCTGTACGGGCGGACGCTTGGCGGCAAGCTTGCGGAGGATATCTGCAAGACGTTGGCGCAGACGAGGAACGGGCAGAAGGCACTCCGGTATCTTCTGAATGCTGCGGCAGAAGGCGGCGAAGACTTTTTGTCAACGGCGATCGAGCCGATGGCGCGGGCGGTGTACGACCAGGGCGCGTCGAAGGATACCTATTACGGAACGCCGGAGGGAAGAAAGGCGCTGGCGGAGGCGGCGGGACAAAATGCGCAGGCGGCTGCGCTGCTGAGTGTGCTGTTTCAGGCAGCGGGCGGACGGAACGATACGCCGCAGACCGGGCAGCGTGCGGCGCTTTCGACGAAGGCCGCGGGGAACGACGTGGAGCCGGCGCGGGAGGCTGCGGCGCTTTTGGAGGAAGCGGAGGAGCTGCTGCGAAGGGCCGGGTTTGACGATTCGTATGGAACGGAGCGCCGGAAGCTGAGCGCGGAGGACGCGGCGCGGCTGGCGGAGGCGGAGCGGATCGTCCATGAGGCGGCAAGAGAGAAGGAGCTGCGGCAGGAGGAGGCCATGCTGCGCGGCGGGGGGAAGAGGGATGAACAACGGTCTGCAGAAGTCCTTGAAATCCATCCAGCAGGAGGTTATAATCATATTGATATTATTACTGTCTCTGATGGTGTGCCTGGGGCAAGCAATACATTGAACATCAGTATGGGGCCCAAAGGAGTCTCAGCCGGGAAGAAAACGAGACAAGGCAAGAGGAACATGCAGCGCTCTATTACGAAGAAATCCGAAGAAGAAAGCCGTATGCAGATGCGCACCATATTGCAAAGGCGGCGCCCCGGTTCAGCGTTGAACAGATCGAGACCATTCGTCAGCATGTTTTTATCAAGGAGCAGCCGCGAGATGGAGGAATC
>JALEMS010000003.1 GCA_022768185.1 Clostridiales bacterium
GGTTTGTTGGCTCTTTTTTATTTACGGGAATTATGTTCCCGCTGCGAGAATGACACCAGCCTTGCCATCGGCAGGCGCAAGTATCCAAGAGGATCGGGATGTCATTCTCGCTTTTTTTGCTATGCAAAAGCATAGCAAAAAACAAGATGCGCCATTTTCTCGCCCCTTCGGGGCAACCGAAAATGATGCGCAAAAACTTCATGCGCTCTGGCTTTTGCCCATGATCGGGGTGCGCAATACTGCGCATGAAGTTTTATGCGTGGGGAAGGGAAAGCGCCTGCCGTAAGGCCGGCGCTTTACAGGTCTTGACCCTGAACAATGTCGTTTGCTTCCAGATAGGCGGCGATGGCGTTGAGCACGCGTTTTTTGTCTGCCGACCAGAGCGGAGCGATGAGGTCGCGTTTTGCTCCGTCGCCGGTCATCCGATGGATGACCACCTCCGGCGGCAGCCGCCGCAGGCAGGCGGCGAGCGCTGCCAGGTATTCCTCCATGGACAGCACAGGCACGCGCCCGGCGGCGTACTCCGCGGCCAGATCGGTGCCGCGCAGCACGTGCAGCAGGTGGAGCTTGACACCCTCGGCCCCGCTTTGACCGATGTAGGCGGCAGTCTGCGCGGCCATCTCCTGTGTTTCGCCGGGCAGGCCGAGGATCATATGTGTGACGACCTCGACGCCGATTGCATGCAGCGCGCGCACGGCCCGGTCATAAACCGGCAGGTCATATCCCCGGCGAATATAGGCGGCGGTTCGCGGATGGATGGTTTGCAGGCCCAACTCGACCCACACAGGCTTGCTGCGCCGCAGCCGCGCCAGCAGCCCGAGCACATCGTTCCCCAAACAGTCCGGCCGCGTGGCGACCGACAGCGCAACCGTTTCCGGGTGTGCAAGCGCTTCGGAAAACAGCGCCTCCAGCCGTCCGACCGAGGCATAGGTGTTGGTGAAGCTCTGAAAATAGGCGATATAGCGCGCGTGCGGGGCCTTGCGGCGGATCTGTGCCTTGGCGGCCTCCAGCTGCTGCGTGACGCTGCCGCAGACAGGCGCGGCAAACTCGCCCGCGCCGGAGCAGAAGATGCATCCGCGCGTACCCAGCGTTCCGTCACGGTTGGGGCAGGTCATCCCGCCGTCGAGCGAGAGCTTGTAGACCTTGCAGCCGAAGCGTTCGGTCAGATACGGGCTGAGCGCGCGGTAACGCGGGGCGGTCACAGGGTGATCTCGCCGCAGTAGTTGGTGAAGAAAATGCGCTTGATCTCTTCGGGATCCTGCGTCTGGCCCAGCGCCCACATGAGCTTGGTGACGGCGGCTTCGGTGGTCATGTCGTTGGCGGCGATGACGCCGCATTCCAGCAGACGTGTGCCCACCTCGTAGATGGAGAGGTTGCTCGCCTCGTACAGGCACTGGCTGCACGCCACGACTGCCACGCCGCGCCCGGTGAGCCGAGCCAGGTTTTCCAGCAGGTTGCGCCGCAGAAAATGCATGCCGCCGGCGCCGAAGGTCTCGATGACCACGCCGCGGTAGCCCATGGCGCAGATCATGTCGAACACGCGGGGATTTGTGCCGGGGATGAGCTTGAGCAGAAACACCTCGTTGCACAGCCCGTCGCGCAGCTGCACGCACGGCCCGTCTGTCGGGACCGCGGCGGGCACATAGCTGTGCAGCCCATCGGCGAATACCTCGGCCAGATAGGGGGCATTGATGCTCTCGAAGGCCTCAAAGCCCATCGTGCGCACCTTGACGGCGCGGCAGCCGCGGATGATGTGCCGGTCGAAGGCGACCGAAATGCCGGCGATGCCGTATTCCACGGCGGCGAAGGCGGTGTACAGATTGTTGCGCGCGTCGGTCAGCATCGCGTCGATGGGCATCTGCGAGCCGGTGAGCACGACGGGCTTTTTTACGTCGTGCAGCAGAAAGCTGAGGGCGGAGGCCGTGTAGGCCATGGTATCCGTTCCGTGCGTGATGACAATGCCGTCATACTTCGGAAGCTCCGCTGCGACGGTGCGCGCGATGATCAGCCATTCCTCGGCCTGAATATTGGAGCTGTCCAGATTCATCAGCTCCAGCGTATGGATCTGATAATGCCGCGCCAGCGCCGGCGCGAAGGCCAGCAGGTCGGCCGCGTCCATCTCCGGCACAAGGCCGTCCGGCGTCTCGCGGGAGGCGATGGTGCCGCCGGTGGTGATGAGCAGAATGCTTTTTTGCATGCAGAACCTCCAGAACATGTGTGCAGTCCGTCGTGTCGGCGTAATGCTGCGCAGGCTGCGGGATTTCTTTTAAATGTAACATTCTTCGGCACAGATGTCAATTCTTCGTCTGCGCAGTTTGGAGGAACAGGCCAAAACGATGTGGTAAAATTGAGCAAAGCGCCAAAGCTTGTGCATATTACTTGAAATGATTGACATTTTTGTTACGGATATGTATAATGTTTATGCAATGTAATGGATTACATCAATGCAACACCTCAGGGACAGCGACAGGAGCGCAAAAGGCATGGCAACGGTCGAAGATGTGGCCCGGGAGGCCGGCCTTTCCGTGGCGACGGTGTCCCGTGTGCTCAATAACAGCAGCTCTGTCCGGCCGGAAACCGCAGCGCGCGTGCGTGAGGCCATCGACCGGCTGGGCTATGTGCCGAACGTTTCGGCACGCAATCTCAGGCGAAACGAGAGTCGTGCAATTCTGCTGCTCTCGCCCAACTTTACAAATCCGTTTTACGCACATGTGATGACCGGTGTGATCGAGGAGGCCCGGCGGTACGGGTATGACGTTCTGCTGTGCAGCACCGCCGGCAATGCGGACAAGGAACGGAAGCTTCTGGAAATGCTGCACAACCGCCGTGCGGACGGAGCCATCCTGCTGGCCTGTACGCGGCAGCATCACTGGATCAAGCGGTATGCCGACCGGTATCCGCTGGTGGTGTGTCCGGAGTATGTGCCGGAGCTGGACGTGCCGCATGTGTCGATTGACAATCGCGGCGCGGCCCGCGAGGCGGTACGCTATCTCATCGGGCTGGGCCATCGGCGGATCGGTATGATTGGCGCGGATAACGACTATCTGTCTACCTATCTGCGCATGGAGGGGTACTGTGACGCGCTGCGCGAGGCAGGGCTGCAGCGGTACGAGTCGGACTTCGGCCTGGCCTCGGTTGACTACAGCTTTGCCAGCGGCCATACGTGCGCGCACCGCATCCTGTCACAGGCGCAGCGGCCCACGGCCATGTTCTGTGTTTCGGATATTCTGGCGCTGAGCGTTATTTCGGCGGCGCAGGAGCGCGGCATCGCCGTGCCGGACGGGCTGACGGTGGTCGGCTTCGACGACGTCGATTACACCACCATGCTCCACCCGTTTCTCACCACCATCCGCCAGCCGTGCACACAGCTGGGCGAGCAGTCTGTGCGTCTGCTGCTGGAGCTGATGCAGGGCCGCCAGCCGGCGCAGCGTCAGCTGACGCTGCCGTACCAGCTGATTGAGCGGGAGTCCTCCGCGCGCTGCGCGGAGCGCTGAGCGGCAGGCCGCGGCCTCAGACGGCCAGGCCAACCATTTTAATACTTCAGAAAGAGGGAACCGAATTATGATCCGTGCAGGTATCATCGGCTGCGGCTCGATCGCCCGGCAGCGCCATGCGCATGAATATCAGCTCAATCCCAACGCCGAGATCGCCGGCGTTTACGATCTCAATCCAGACCGCGCCGGCGAGATGGCCGGCCTCTTCGGCTGCAGGGTCTATGCCACGCCGGAGGAGCTGTTTGCCGATCCCGGCGTCAATGCCGTGAGCATCTGCGCGGCCAACGCCTTTCATGCGAAGCTGACCATTGACGCACTGAACGCCGGAAAGCATGTGCTGTGCGAAAAACCGATGGCCACGACACTGGCCGACTGCGAGGCCATGGTGGCCGCGGCGAAGGCCAACGGCCGCCGTCTGCTCATCGACCAGAACCAGCGCATCGCTCCGGCGCACCGCCGGGCAAAGCAGCTGCTCGATTCCGGCGCGCTCGGCCGCGTCATCACCTTCCGCAGCGTCTTCGGGCACAAGGGGCCGGAGATGTGGAGCATCGACAAGAGCGCCAACACGTGGTTCTTCAAAAAGAACGCGGCGGCCTTCGGCTCAATGGCCGACCTCGGCATCCATAAGATCGACCTGATGCGCTATCTCGTCGGCGGAAGGATCGTCAGCGTTTATTCGGACATGGCGGTGCTTGACAAGAAGTTTTCCGACGGCACGCCCATCGAGGTGGACGACAACTCCGTGGAGGTCTTCCGTTTTGACAACGGCGCCATGGGTACTGTCACCACCAGCTGGACGCACTACGGCGAGGAGTGCAACTCCAGCGTGCTCTACTGCGAGAAGGGCATCCTCAAGCTGTACGACGATCCGGACTACTCGCTGAAGATCGTCTACGCCGACGGCCGTCACGAGGATCTGGCGCTTGACCGCCTGCAGACCAACGACGATGCGCAGCAGGCCTCCTCCGGCGTGATCGACCTGTTTGTGGATGCGGTGGAGCGGGATGTGCCCAGTGTGCTGGATGCGGAGGATGTGCTCGAGTCCATGCGTGTGGTCTTTGCATGCCTGCGATCGGCTGAAGAGGGGAAGAAGATCCTGCTGTAAGCGGCCTGCACCCCGGTATAATATCCGCGGAAAAAGCGGCTATTATAAATTAATTCCAATTGATTGGAGGAATCGAAATGAAGAAATTCCTGGCACTGCTTCTTGCGCTTGTCATGGTCTTCGCACTGGTTGCCTGCGGCACCCAGCCGGTTGACGAGCCGAAAGAGCCGACCGAGCCGTCTGAGCCGACCGGCGGCACCATTTACGTCCTCGGACCCACGCCGGACCACGGCTGGACGGCGCAGGCCGGCGTGTACGCCGAGCAGACCTGCGCTGAGATCACGGAGGCCGGCACCTACAAGGCCACCTATATCTCTGCCTCCTCCGGCGAAGAGCAGGTCGACCAGATCAACACCATCATCGCCAACGGCGACGCAGTCGGCGTGGTCATGATGGCGCTGGAGGACTCTGCCAAGGCCGGTCAGGAAGCCCTGATCGCCGAAGGCATCCCCTTCATCTCCTTCGACCGCATCATTGAAGGCCCCGACGCCTCCGCCATCCTCAACACCTCCGGCAACAACTGGCAGTGCGGCGCCGGCATCGCCTACTGGCTGCAGGAGCACGGTATGGAGCCGGGCGCGACGCTTCTGACGCTCATCGGCGACAACGGTACCGTCTGCTCCCGCCGTCAGGAGGGCTTCGAGCAGTTCCTGCGCGGCGAGCTGGACTACTATGACGCCGCCGAGGACGAGGTCTGCCACACCACCACCGTCTGGACACAGGAGCAGATCGACGCCCTGTGCGCCGACTACAAGTACGTCTGCAACTGGAGCGCAGACGGCGCCTACGAGTACCTCGAGCAGAAGCTTGACGAGATCGTTGCTGCCGCCAAGGCAAACAACGGCAGCCTCTACATTTTCTCGCAGGACGACGAGATGACCTTCGGCATGCTCAACCTCCTCGAGGCCAATGCAGTCAGCGAAGAGACCAAGGCGGACCTGAAGGATCTCAATGTCTATATCTCTGCCATCGGCGGCATGGCCGAGCTGTACGCGGTCATGGACGGCACCTCCGATCAGGCTGTCATTGCCGATACTTACTTCGACGACATGATGAGCGTTTACTTCAGCCCCGCCATGTTCAAGGACGCCATCAACCTCATGCTTGACTACCTGGCCGGCAACTGGGATTACGAAGTCGGCGCAGGCAAGTACATCGACGTGTGGATCGTCGACAAGACCAACGTCGACCAGTACGAGGGCTTTACCGGTCACTGATTCTGACGGAAGGCGGCGGCAGCCGCCCAGGCTGTTGCGGATGCGGGCTCGTCCCGCATCCGCAATGTCAAATATTACGGCCGGCGGAGCCGCTGCGCCGGACAACTGGAGCACAGGTATATGAGCATTCTCGAAATGAAGGGCATTTCCAAGGCGTTCGGCGGCGCCAAGGCGCTGACCGATGTGGACTTCTCCGTGGAGGAAGGGGAAATCCATGCGCTTCTGGGCGAAAACGGTGCGGGCAAGTCCACGCTGATGAATATCCTCACCGGCGTGATCCAGGCTGATTCCGGCTCCATCCGCTTTGACGGGAAGCTGTATCCCGAGCCGGGCATCCGGCAGATGGAGCAGGCCGGCATTGCGTTTGTCCACCAGGAGCTGAACGTCATCAACGATTTGGCGGTCTTTGAAAACATCTTCCTCCAGCGTGAGCTGAAAAAGAAAAGCGGTCTTCTTGACAAGAAGACGATGATCGCCCAGACAGTCGCACTGTTCGACGAGCTGGGCGTGGAGTTGTCTCCCACGGCCATGGTCTCCGAGCTGAAAACCGGTCAGAAGCAGCTGCTCGAGATCTGCAGAGCCTTACATATGGACGCAAAGCTGCTCATCCTCGACGAGCCGACCACCGCGCTGTCCAACGCGGAGATCGACCATCTCTTCCATATTCTGAAAACACTGAAAGCAAAGGGGAAATCGTTCGTCTTCATTTCGCACAAGATGCCGGAGATCTTTGCCGTCTCCGACCGGTACACCGTGCTGCGAAACGGCGAATTCATTTCCTCCGGCAATATTACCGACGTCACGCCCCATCAGGTCACCAGCGACATGGTCGGCGTGCAGTACGTCGACAAGGACGTTTACGAGCGCCGCCCGCTGGGCGATGTGGTGCTGGAGCTGCGCGGCTTCTCCGGCCACGGCTTCCGCAATATCGACCTGACGCTGCGCCGCGGCGAGATCGTGGCCTTCACGGGGCTGGCCGGCTGCGGTGCGAGCGAGCTGCTGCAGACCATGTTCGGCGCATTGCCGGCCGAGGGCGGACAGCTCCGCATCAACGGCACGCCCGTGCACGGCGGCATACACAGCTTCATGAAGCACAGCGTCGGCATGCTGCCGGCCAACCGTAAGGAAAATTCGGTTGTGCCCGACATGAACATTCTGGAAAACACGTATCTGGCAGAGCATACGCTCTCGCGCCGCCGTCCCTTCATCCGGCAGAAGGCGGAGCTGAGCCGCTACAACGCGCTGCGCGATCTGCTGCGCATCAAGGCCGGCAGCCCCGGAGACCCGATCACCTCCCTGTCCGGTGGAAACCAGCAGAAGGTGTTTCTGGCCCGCTGGCTGAACATCGGGGCAGATCTGCTGCTGTTTGACAACCCCACGCAGGGTGTCGACGTCGGCGCAAAGGCGGAGATTTACCGTCTGATCCTGCAGCTTGCCGCCGAGGGCCGCACCGTGATCCTCAACACGCTGGAGATCCCGGAGATCCGCAAGGTGTCCGACCGCTGCGTCGTCTTCTACGACGGCGAGGTGGCGAAGATATTCGACCACGACGAGATCGACGAGCATGCCGTTATGCTCTATTCCACAAATGCGGTGCATGCCGCGGGGGTGCAAAGCCATGTCTGAAAACAAGGTCGCCGAAAAAAAGACCGCCGGGAAGAAAGGCGCCGGATTCCTGCCCCTGCTGGGCAAGGCCTGGTCGCGCTACAGCTTTATCTTTGTATTTGTCATCATCCTGATCGTGTATGCCGTTACCGTCCACGTCAATGGAAACACCTTCAAGTGGAGTCACATCACGGCGATCCTGGCCAGCCAGAACACCGTTATCGTCGGCACCATGGCCATCGGCATGGCCCTCATCATCATCACCGGACAGATCGACCTGTCGGTCGGCTCGTCGCTGGTGCTGTGCACGGGCTGCTGCATCATGGTCTTCAACGTCACGGGCAGCATTCTGCTGATGCTGCTGGCGGCGCTTGGCTCGGGGTTTCTGTGCGGGGCGATCAACGGCGTGCTGTCGGGCTATGCGAAGATGCCCCCGTTTATTGTCACACTTGGCACGATGCTCATCTACCGGTCGCTGACCCTGTCGGTTGTGCGCGAGCTGGATTCGTCCGTCACAGGCTCGTCCAGCAGTCAGTTCGCCATGGCCAGCGGCTCGCCGAAGTACGAGCTGCTGCGCATGAAGTTCGGCACCGGCAAGCTGGTGCTCGGCAGCGTGTCGATCCCGTATATCACGTTCCTGTTTATTGCGCTGCTGATCCTCTTTGTCATCGTCTGCAGAAGCACAAAGTACGGAAAAAGCGTCTACGCCGTCGGCAGCAATGAGAAGAGCGCGCGTCTGGCGGGCATCAACGTGCAGTGGACGAAGGTGTCCGTTTTCATCATCACAGGGCTGCTCGCGGGCGTGGCTGCCTTCATTCAGGCCTGTAAGATCGGCAACGTAACCCCCGCCTCCTCCGGCACCAGCTATGAGATGTATGCCATCGCGGCCGTGGTGCTCGGCGGCATCAACATGGCCGGCGGCCGCGGTAACATGCTCGGCGTGCTGTTTGGCGCGCTGTCCTATACGACGATCAATTTCATCATCGTCAGCATCCCGGCGCTGTCCACGGATATTCAGAACGCCTTCCAGGGACTGGTTCTGATCCTGGTCATCCTCGTGCAGACGGTCGGTCCCGTCATCCGGGAGAACTTCCGCAATGCGCGCAAGCGCCGTCAGGCGCTGCGGCAGTAAGCGGCGTGCCGTATCCGGCGAGCGCACCGCCGGCTGAAAACAGCCGGCGGTGCGCTCATTTTTTCCGTTTTGAAGCCCGGAAAAAAATTTTTTAAAAAATTTTTCCAAATGTAACCCGGTCACAAACAAACATGCTTGACTTCTGCTAAAATCAACACAACAGGTAGAAAAGCACATGTTTCAATGACCCTCCAGCCTTCGCAGTCAGGCAACCTCCAAGCAACTCTTATCATCAGGATACGCCCCCGGCCGGTTTTCGGTCGGGGGCGTATCTTTTTTCACGGGGCCTTCTGCAGGGCCGTGCCGCCGGCGTATTGCGCGGCAACGGCGGCGGCACGCGCCTGCATCTGCTGACGCACGGACTCCGGCGCAAGGATCACGGCCTCCTCCCCGAAACCGAACAGCCATGCGTAAAACTGCGGACTGACCGCCACCGGCACGCACACGGTGAAGTGCGCCTCGTCCGCCGCGGTCAGCTGCGTTTCGCGGCCGAATCGGTCGATCACCGCGCCGGCCAGATGGTTTGCAAAGCGCATGGTTACCATGTGATCCTCGCCGGTGAACATGCCGAAGGTCTTCTTGGCGTAGGCCGACATGTCCAGCGCGGCAAATGCCTCGCACCCGGCGCGCGGCGTCTCCAGCGCGGCGATCTCCGCCATTTTGTCGACGCGGTAGTGCTTCATGCGGGCGGCGCCGGCGTCCCAGGCCAGCAGGTAATAGTTTTCATTGTCCCACATCAGGGCGAAGGGGCTGGCCTCGTAAAATGCGCCGTTGCGGCGGAAGCGCCGCTGGCGGGAGACGGCGTATTCAAAATATTTGAAGCGGATGGCGCGGTTGTGCGTGATGGCGCCGGAGATCTCATCGACGTTGTAAAATACGCTTTCGTTCATGCTCTTGACGCGATCCTTGACATACACCTGACGGCGCAGCAGCTGCGCGTCGTAAGCGCTGGCCAGGCTTTCTATCTTGCGGATGAGCGAGAGCGTCTTCTTTTCCGTGATGAACTTCGACGACTGCACGCAGTCCACCAGCAGCTTCAGCTCCGGCAGCTCAAAATCACGCGCGCCGACGTAATAGCCGGTGGTCTTCGAGCGGGTCTGCACGATGTCCAGTCCGAAGGTGCGCAGCGCCTCAAGGTCGTCATAAATGCTCTTGCGCTCGGCGGGGACGCCGCAGGCGGCCAGTGCGGCGATCATCTCCGGCACGGTCATCGGGTGGGCCTCGTCGGTCTTTTCCAGCAGGATCTCCATGAGATAGAGAAGCTTCAGCTTCTGATTGGGGAGCTTGGACATGCGTCACACCTCGCGGTCTTTGTCGTTTTCCGGCGTCAGGGCGTTCCGCCGAAGCGCGGCGGACAGGGAAAAGCGGCGCGTCTGGCCGCCGTCAAATACAATGGAAATCAAATCGCCCTGCCGTGTGTGGAGCGTGCCCGCACCGAACTGTGCATGGCGCACGCGCGTGCCGGGCGTAAAGCGGGCGAGCCGCGCCGCCGTGTCTGCGGCGGCGGGCGCGGCGGCCGGCGGACGCAGCGCGGCGGCAGCCGCGGCCAGCCGCTGCGGCTCCGGCGGCGCTTCCTCGGGAAAGAGCGCAGCGTCGAATGAGGAGCGCCGTCCGTCCTGCCGGAAGGTGAGAACGGTCAGCTCCTGTTTCGCGCGCGTCATACCCACATAAAACAGCCGCCGCTCCTCTTCAAGCAGGCGCTGCGCCTCGTCCGGCGCGGCCAGCCGCGGCGGCTGCTTCGGCAGCAGGCCGTCGGCCACGTCCAGGAGAAACACCCGGTCATATTCCAGCCCTTTGCTGCCGTGGATGGTCGAAAGGGTGAAGGGGCAGTCCGGCGCGTCGAAGCCCTGCTGTACCAGCGTACACAGCGTCTCGAGCCGGTCAAGCAGCAGCAGGGGGTTCGGCTCCTGTTCGCCGAGGGCCTCGAGCAGCTGCGTCTTCCCGGCGTCCAGTCCGCGCCCGGCGAGAAACGCGCCATAGCCCATGAAGTGCACGATGCGGTACACCGCGCGGTCGGCGCGCTCACGCAGCAGGTTCTTCAGGTGTGTCTGCAGCGCGGCGCACTGGCGGCGCGTCCAGGCCGAGGCGTGCGGCCCGTCGGCGACCAGCTCCAGCAGCGGCTGACCGCGTCCGGCGCGCACGGCCTCCTCCGCGGCGGCGCGGCTGATGCCTGCGCTGAATTTATAATAGATGCGCAGAAACAGCGCCGCATCGGACGGCGTCTGCGCAAAGCGGATGACGTCTGTGACGTCCTGCACGGCGCGGCCTGTAAAAAATGTGCTGTCCATCGGGCGCATGCGGAAGGGGATCTCCTGCCGCAGCAGCAGGTCGATCAGCGGCAGCGCGCTGTCGTTGTCACGGTAGAGCACGGCTGTCTCGCACCGGCAGCCGCGCGCAATGCCGGCCAGCGGAGCGTACTGCTCCCGCCGGCTGCGGACGGACAGCCGCTTCACTGCCGGACCGGGGGCGCGCACGGCATGCATCGCCTTCGGCGTGCGGCCCTCGTTCTGCGCGATGAAGCGCGCGGCGGCCCCGACGATCTGGGGCGTGGAGCGGTAATTCTGCTCGAGCAGCAGACGCTGTGCGCCGGGGTGGGTCTGTGCAAAGGCGAGCAGCGCTTCGGGGCAGGCGGCGCGGAAGCCGTAAATACTCTGATCCTCGTCGCCCACCAGAAAGAGGCTGCCGCCGTGCTGCGCCAGCAGGTCGATGAGCGCATGCTGGATGAGCGAGGCGTCCTGCGCTTCGTCCACGCACAGATGCCGCCAGCGCGCCTGCAGGCCGGCGCACAGGCCGGGGCAGCGGCGCAGAATCAGCAGGGCATAGCGCAGCTGATCGTCATAATCCATCCAGCCGCGTGTGTGCAGCGCGCCTTCGTAGGCGCGGAACACGTCGGGAAAGCCGCGCGGCAGCCCGGCGGCTTCTTCGCAGCGGTCCGGCGTGAGGCGACGGTTTTTGGCATAGGCGATGGCGGTGCGCATGGCCTGAAGCTCGGAATCGGTGACGCTCTCCTGCACGAAGCTGCGGTACAGCCCGGCCACCAGCTCGTTCAGCTCCCGCTCGTCGGCCAGGCGGAAGGCCTGACGGTCGTAGACGCGCTCATATTGGCGGATGATGCGCGCGCACACGCCGTTGATGGTGCGAAACTCCATCCGCCCGGCCAGCTGCGCGCCGAAGCGCGCGGCAAAGCGGCGGCGCAGCTGCTGTGTGGCTGCGACGGTGTAGGTCATGGTGAGGATCTCCTCCGGCTGTACGCCGCAGCAGCAGATGAGGTAGCCCAGCCGCGCCAGCAGCACGGTGGTCTTGCCGCTGCCCGGCACGGCCAGCAGCAGCACGCTGCCCGGCGCGGCGCGCACGGCGGCCTCCTGCTGCCGGTCGAGCCGGAGGGCATATGCGGTTTTGAATTCGTCGTAGGTCATCGACTGCCTCGTGCGCGCAGGGCGGAAGGTTTTTTCTATAATGTACCATAAATCGGCCGGCGGAGCAACGCTCCGCCGGCCGGTTTATGCAGAAAGTCCCCGGCGCCTGCGCGCCGGGGACAAAAAGCTCAGTAGTTGACTGCGTGCACCTCGAAGTAGCTCTGCGGATGGTCGCACACCGGGCACACGGACGGGGCCTTGACGCCTACGCAGAGGTGTCCGCAGTTGCGGCATTCCCAGATCTTGATCTCGCTCTTGGAGAAGACCGCGGCGGTCTCCACGTTCTTGAGCAGAGCGCGGTAGCGCTCCTCATGGTGCTTCTCGATCGCGCCGACCATGCGGAACTTCTCGGCCAGCTCCGGGAAGCCCTCAGCCTCGGCCGTCTTGGCAAAGCCGTCGTACATGTCGGTCCACTCGTAGTTTTCGCCGGCGGCGGCAGCGGCGAGGTTTTCCGCCGTGGTGCCAATGCCCTTGAGCTCCTTGAACCACATCTTGGCATGCTCTTTCTCGTTGTCGGCCGTCTTCAGAAACAGCGCGGAAATCTGCTCGTAGCCTTCCTTCTTGGCGACGGAGGCAAAGTAGGTATATTTGTTTCTGGCCTGCGACTCACCGGCAAAGGCAGCCTGCAGATTCTTTTCCGTCTGCGTGCCGGCATACTTATGCGCGGTGGGCGCGGGCGTGTCTTCCATCAGCTGCAGATGCTTGCCCCCCAGACCACAGATGGGGCAGACGGGGTTTTCATCGTCAGATTCGAACACTTCGCCGCAGGCGGTGCAGAGATACTTTTTCATGTGAATTCCTCCCGTATTATCAAAAAATTGAAACATACTGCGCTTGAAAAATTATAGCACATCTGTGCCAAACTGGCAAGCGCTTTGCGTGGCGCGGGGAATGTAAAAGCAGGATGATTTTATCACGATCGACGCGGAACGGACTGTGACCGGGTATCATTTCCGATCAACGGCTGGTCAGTCGGCAGCAGCCGTTTTCCTCCGTGATGACGCCTTCTGAAACCAGCTCGTCCAGATACCGGCGCATGGCGGCCGGAGAGAGGGCCAGGGCCGAGGAGAGTGTGCCGACGTCGGTGCAGATGTGCTCGGTGAGATAGTCAATGATGGCCGCGCAGCGCAGGCGGCGTGTGACGGCGGCGCTGCCGCGCACCCGGATGGCGTGCCGCCGGGCGAGCGCCGGGCGCGGGCCGAGCGGCAGCGAGAGCGTGGTGCGTCCGCTGCCGGCGGGCAGCACGGTGATCGAGGGCTCCGCCCAGCCGCGACTGCTCCAGGTGGAGAAAATGCCCGGAATGCCGCTGCCGGTATGCCGTCCGACCCCGATGAGCTGAAACATCCGGCCGAGCGCGGCATTTCGCTGCTGCGATACGCCGCCGGTCATGGCGGCGTTGACATCGACGCAGAAGCCGCCGGGGTTGGAAAAGACGATGCGATCCGGCGTGCGGTGTACCCGGATGCCGCCGCGTCCGTGATAATCGGCATTGACGAGACAGTTGGCCAGCGCCTCGCGCAGCGCCGTGTATACGGGGGCATCCGCGCCATGCCCCGCAGGCTGCCCGGGGGAGAGCTGGCGGCACACCCGGGTGTAAAACGCAAAGAGATTGCCGCTCCAGCCGCCGGAGCCGGAGAACAGCCGCATCTGCAGCTTCCCGCCGCACCAGTGCTGATAATCCAGCGCATAGGCCGGAAACTGCCGGAGGATTTCCTTGTCGTGCCCGAACATCAGCAGGCCCGCCGCCGTGGGGCAGAGCGTGCCGCCGTCTGTGTATACGGCTGCGCCCAGAACGGTCAGCAATTCCGTCTCAGGCAGGTCATTCCACACGTGGCCGGGACGGCTGGCGCGCATCTGTGCACGGTAGCTCCGCAGCGCCTGTCCGTCGAGCGTGGAGAGCGGCAGCTGCGGCAGCGCCTGCATGTCCTGCGTCGGCAGGGCCGCGTCCCGCTGCATGGCGCGCACCTCGTCCGGCGAGCAGCGAAAGTCGCCCTCACCGCGGCGGAGATAGGTGCCGCGCAGGGGGTCTCCGTCGATGTAGACCGGGCGGTCGCACCGGGGAGCCTGCGGCACCTCGATGGCAATGATGCGCCTGCCGCCGATGCGTGCGATACCGACGTGCTGCGGCGAGAGCAGGTTGACGCTGACCTTTTTCGGGTCGTTGACGAGCTGCCAGAACTCGCCGGTCAGCCGTTCCGGCTCCGGCAGGTCGACTGCGTGCAGCGAATGATCGGGCCGCTCCTCCACGCCGAGCAGCAGAATGCCGCCGAGCGTATTGGCAAAGGCGGAATACGTCTCCCAGATGCTTTTGGGCAGGCCGCCCAGCGCCTTTTTTGCTTCGATGCGGTTGTTTTCGCGATATTGCTCCAAGCGGGCCAGATCGATCATTGCATTCACCACCTGCGTCCATTATAGTGGAGACGGTGGGAAAAAACAATGCGTTTTTGCCCGGCGCGGCAGAGCGCAGTTTTTTGAAAGCGGTGCAACGCGCGGGGCCTCCGCGGTGCTTATCAGAGTGAAGGCTCTTTGCGGGCCGGAGGAAAGGAGCGGAAGCGATGGATGACGGACAGATCGTGACGCTGTATCTGCAGCGTGACGAGGCGGCCATCCGCCGGACAGCAGAGCGGTACGGACGACGGCTGTACGCGCTGGCGCTCGGCATCACGGCAGACGCGCAGACGGCGGAGGAATGTGAAAACGACACCTATCTGCAGGCCTGGAACACCATCCCGCCGCACGAGCCGCGCGGCTATCTGTATGCGTTTCTGGCGCGGATCACGCGGCATATCAGCCTCAACCGCTGCCGTGACCGGGCGCGTCTGTGCCGACGCGCACAGACGGAAGCGCTGGATGCGGAGCTGGAGCAGTGCATCCCCGCGCCGGACGACGCCGCCTGCCGGCTGGAGGAGCGGGCGCTGCAGGAGGCGCTCAACGGCTTTCTGGCCTCGCTGAGCCGGGAAAAGCGCGGGGTATTTCTGCGGCGGTACTGGTTTCTGGATTCGATTGCCGACATTGCCGCGCGTTACGGCATGTCGGAAAGCAAGGTAAAGAGCATGCTGCTGCGCGTCCGGCGGCAGCTGCGGGCGTATCTGGTGAAGGAGGGGTATGACCTGTGAGGGGCGCAGAGCTGTTAAACAGCATGGAGCTGGTGGACTTTCGTTATGTGGAGGAGGCGGACACCGCACCGGTCGGGCGGCCGCGCCGTGCGGTTCGATGGGCTGCGGCGGCGTGCCTGTGTCTGTGCCTGGCTGCGGCGCTTGCGGCGCTGCTGCCGCAGCTGCATCCCACGCAGCCGCAGGAGCCGATGGACGGCGCGCCGGGCGTGACGGTGAACGGGCAGGTCTTTCTCGTTTCGCCGCACTTGTCCGGCGTCAGCCAGCGGCGCCCGGAGGGCTTTGCGGAGGCGGGCACGCTGGAGAACGGCGCGCTTGCCGGATGCACGTATTATCTCAACCCGGACATTCCGGAGTGGGTGTATGTTTGCCAGAGTGCCACAAAGGACGGGACGCTTGACGAGACCGGCGCGGCGCGTACGGTGGAGCCGTATTCGGCCTATGTGCGCTACGTCGACGCGCGGCTGCGGGGCCGGCAGCTGGTCTGCTGTAACGGCGTGCTGTACATCTCCCTGTGGAGCGCGGACAGCCGGAGCGAGGAGCCGGACGTGCTTGGCGCGACGTACGAGCGTGCGGAGCGGGAGTATGGCGTGCGCATCGAGGCCGGGACGGTCGAGGGCTTCGCGCCGATCGGCACGGCGGACTTTTCCGGAGACGACACCGTTCCGTCCGGCGCGCTGAGCAGCAATGTGCCCGGACTGGACGTCTGGGCAGACCCCGCACAGCCGGACGTGCTGCTGACCTCCGCTGTCTGGTATACCGCCGGAGACGGGACGGGGCAGCAGCGGCACACGGGCTTTGACGTGTATGTGCGCTGGGTATCACCGTTTGCCGCCCGGTATGCGGGGACGGACTGACGCGCAGCGGCGCGTTCCGCGCGGAAAAGCCGCCGGAATACACGAGGTCAGTCCGCCGGGGCCGGTACAGCATTGGCTGTACCGGCCCCGGTTTTGTCTCCGTATGCAGCAGGGTGTCGCGCTTGACCAAATGCGCCGTGTGCGTTACAATATATCACGTCAAAAAAGGACAAATTCTGTCGAACAGACACGGGCGCGCGTCAGTTCCTGATCGGACAAGGGGGACGGCCGGATGCTTCCATCATCCGCAGAAGACAATATACTGCTGTGTCTTCAGACGGAGCGGGTGTGCGTGACGCTGCAGGGCGATCCCGCACCGTGCGGCGCAGCCGGACTGTCCGCTCTGCAGGTGTTCTGCACACAGCCATACAGGCTTTCCCTGCGCGGCCTGCCGCAGCCGGCGGCGAGCGCGTCGCTCGGCCCGGTGCGCTTCGGCGCATACACGCCCGCGCCGCTGCTGATCGCCCGCCGCGCGTGTACGCTGACGGTGACGCCGGCGCAGGGACATACGGCGGCGTTCCGCTGCCGGGAGCTGGGACACAGCTCCGGTGTGAGCGGGCAGGCAAAGGCCGGTGCGCAGTCCTTCCGGCTGTGTCCCGGCCGTGTGCCGGGGCTGGTCGAGCTGACCGTGAAGCTTGACGGCGTGCCGCATCTGCGCTTGCTGGCGGAGGTCGTTCCGGCCGAGCAGCGTGCGGAGGCGGCGTATCCTGCCGGCGACGCGGCGCAGAAGCTGTGCGCGCAGGCGGCGGCCCTGCTCGAGCGCAGGACGCTTGCCCGCAGCATCCCGGACGGTATGGACGGCATGGCCGTGTGTCTTGCCGTAGTGCGGGAGCTGACGGCGGGGCTGCTGCGGGAGACGGAGCTGCTGCCGCAGCAGCCGGTCGGCTCGTTCCGCAGTGACGTGAAGCCGAAGCGGCCCGCTGTCCGTTCGGGACGGTATACGCTCCCGGACGGCGGATTGGGCGAGGCGGCGCTGGGCGCGCCGGCTGTGATCTACCGTCTGCGCCGCGCCGTGCTGCCGCGCCGGACGCTGGAGCTGGCCGCGCAGGAGCTTGGGCAGCTGCAGCGCCGCCTGCGGCACGCAGACCGGGAGGCAGCCGGCCGGCTTGACACGCTGCGGCAGACGGTGTCTGCCCGGCTGGAGGCGCTGGAGGACGGCCGAAGCACGGCTGACGACCCCGGTAGGGAGAGCAGGCTGCAGCAATACCTCTCGCTGCTGGAGATGAGCCAATCGCAGCGGGAGGCGGCGGCTGCGGCAGGCGAGTCGGCTCTGCTGCAGTATGAGAGCGGGTGCATACTCGGCCTGAGCCGCATGCCGTGGGACGAGGAGCCGGACGAGACGCTGCCGGAGGATTTTTCGGTGCGCGATGTGCTGGTGGGCTGCCTGCGCAGCCGCGACCAACTGGACACGTGCCTGCAGACGTGCAGCTACCACATTCCCGCCGCGCGCCTTTCACCGGAGCAGCTGCCGGTGCGCTGCGTGGCGATCTATCAGTCGCCGCGGTTTTTCGGGGAACAGGCCGGCGTGCGCTATTACGGCACGGTGACGGCCTGTACGCTTGTCCGGCGCAATGAGATCGCCGAGCGGCCCCGTGCGTCGGCCGAGCCGTATTATCGTTTTGTCGTTTGCTGCTGGCAGCAGCTGGAGCCGCCGATTGGCCCGCAGGGGATGGATCGGGTCAGCGGACTGACCAATTTCTTCCTGCTGCGGCACAGTCCGGATGTGACGGCCCTGTGGCTGCGCGCGGCCTCGGAGCTGCGGTTCTACGTGGCGCTGTGCCGCGCGGTGCAGCAGGCGGAGGAAAACGGCGGCAGCCATGAGACGTCGCTGCGCGTAAGCGGCTCGCAGCTTGTTTTTGTCTGCGGCACGATCTGCATCGTGCGCGGCGGGAAGACACGCGCGGTGATTCAGATGGAGGAGTTCCGTCGTGCGCCCGGCCCGGTGTTCGAGCGGATCTGCAGAAAGCTGCTGGAGCTGCAGGAGGAGGGCTGAGCGGCGTACGCTTACAACAGAAAAACAACGCCCGCACGCACACCGGAAGGCCGGCATGCGTGCGGGCGCGTTTTTTGATCGGGCATGCGGCGCGGCCTGTCCCTGCGGGGACGGCTCAGTCTCCCAGCCATTCGCCGATCTCGTCGATGAGATCCTCCATGTCCTCGTGCAGCTCGGCCCATTCCTCATAGGCGTCGCTCTCTGTATCGTCCGGCTCGAGCGCATTGAGCTCGGCCAGCAGCGCGTGCAGGCGCTGCCTGTGTGCGATGAGCGTTTCCCGGTCCATGTCTTCGGTTTCCGTGTTGCCCGCCTCATAAAAGCGGGCGAGATCCAGGCGCTTTGTCATGGCGCGGCCTCCTTTCGGAGCGATGTGCTCCCGACTCATTGTAGCGGAAAGCGCGCGGTCTGTCAAAGACCTGTTTCCCGTGCGCGGACGGCGTCGGCAAGCGCCGGCGCGTCTGCCGGAGCGGCGGCGATGCGCTGCAGCTCGCTGAGCTGCGCGTGCAGCCGGTCCAGATAAATCAGAAGCTCCTGAAGCTGACTCATATGCGTTCTCCCTTCATGCCCGATCGGCTTTATGATTTCCTGTTACGCCTTCAGTATAACAGAATATTTGTACCAAAAACCGGACAATGCGCAATGCGGCCGCCGGATGGTGCTAAGAGAAGGCGGGCGGTCATATATTGAAGCATGGAAGAACGGGGAGTGGTGCACATTGCCAACAAACATTGAAGAACGCGCCAGAGAGCTTGCCGCCTACATCATCGAGAACAAAACGACCGTCCGCGCTGCGGCAAAGCGCTTCGGGATCAGCAAAAGCACCGTACATAAGGATGTCACAGAGCGTCTGGAGCACATCAGCCCCGGGCTGTATGCGCAGGTGAAGGCTGTGCTGGAATATAACAAGGCAGAGCGGCACATCCGCGGCGGAATTGCCACCCGCAGAAAGTATAAGGGGCGGTGAGCGACGGACCGACGGCTCGAAAGGAAAGGCGGCCGGAGCGGAAAATTCCGCTCCGGCCGCCGGTCGTATTTGGGACCATCGGAATATTATTCCTGTATGTCTTCTGCAGACGGCTCCTCCTCCGGCGGCTCCGGGGCGAGGAAGGGACGGTTGACGATGCGCTCCCAGCTCTCATGATCGGTGTCCCCCTCGGTGGAAAAGCACAGCACGCGGCTGTCCGGCCCGAGGCCCAGAGCCTGACGCATGTCGGCCAGCTCCGCGTCGGTCATCAGCGCCGTGACGAGACCCACGCCCACCGCGCCGGACTCGCCCGAGACGATGGCCGGATCGAGCGGGGACGGATTTGCCAGCAGCTTCATGCCCAGCTCCGTCACGTCGTCCGGGCACTCGAAGAAGAAATCAGCGGCAGTATGCAGCGCGTTCCAGGCGACGGTGCACGGCTCGCCGACGGACAGGCCGGCCATAATGGTCTCCAGTCCGCCGGTGCAGATGCGCGGCGCGCCGGCCTCGGCCGTGGCCTTCATGCAGGCGCAGTTCTGCGCCTCGATGACGGACAGGATGGGGCGCTCGCTGCCGTAGACGGACGAAAAATAGGCCGCCACCGCGCCGGCCAGCGACCCGGCGCCGCACTGGATGAACACGTGCGTCGGCCTGCCGCAGCTGCATTCATGCTGCAGCATGGCCTCGTGAGCCATGCCGGTGTACCCCTCCATGCAGCGGCGCGGAAACGTCTCGTAGCCGGGGAAGGTGGTGTCCTGCGCAAGCAGCCAGCCGTGCTGCTCGGCGGCGCGGCGGGCCATGCGCGCGGTGTCGTCGTAGGTGCAGTCGGTGACGATGACCTCTGCGCCGAGACGGCGGATGTGGCCGACACGCGCCGCAGCGGTACCGCGCGGCATATACACCGTGCACGGCAGACCCAGCTGGCGCGCCGTCCAGGCGATGCCGCGGCCATGGTTGCCGTCCGTGGCGGTGACGAGGGCGACGCCGTCGAGCTGACGCTGCACGGCGTCCGAGGCAAGGTACGGCAGCGTCGGGATGTTGTCCTCAAGACCGAGCCGCTCGCCGAGCGCGCAGGCAACGGCATAGGAGCCGCCCAGCGCCTTGAATGAGTTGAGCCCGAAGCGCAACGACTCGTCCTTGACGTGCAGCGCGCCGAGGTGCAGCGCATGGGCCAGCCGGTCGAGCCGGCGCAGCGGCGTGGGGCTGTAATCGGGCAGGGAGCGGGCAAAGCGCAGCGCCCGCTCGGCCACGTGCATGCCGAACTGCGCATCGTCCGGCGACGGGGCGGCCGACGGATTTTGAAAAAAGGAAATTTGTTCCATAGTTTGTAAAAGCCTCCGGAAATGGTGCAATTCACCTAAACTATATAAAATTGTCCGCTCTGCGTCAAGAGGTGTATTTTGTCCGCGACAGGAAACACTAACGAAGAATCTCAATCAGGAGGCGGACATGAACGAAAAAAGGCTTGGACGGCAGAGCGTCCGTCTGCAGCGCCCGCCGTGCATCGCGGCCTCGGCCAGCGTGGTGGGCAAGCTTGAGGGCGAGGGACCGCTCGGCGCAAGCTTCGACGAGGTGTCGGACGACGCCTATTTCGGCGAAGCCAGCTGGGAAAAGGCCGAGAGCACGATGCTGCGCCGGTGCGTGGCGCTGGCGTGCGGCAAGGCGGAGCGGACGGCGCAGCAGCTGCAGTATATTCTTGCGGGCGACCTGCTCAATCAGTGCGCAGGCTCGGCTTATGCGCTGCGCAGCAGCGGCGTGCCGTTTTTCGGGCTGTACGGCGCGTGCTCGACCATGGCCGAGAGCCTGAGCCTCGGCGCGATGCTCATTGACGGCGGCTTTGCCGACACCGTATGCGCAGCCACCAGCTCGCATTTCTGCTCGTCGGAGCGGCAGTTCCGGTTTCCGCTGGAGTACGGCGGGGTGCGTCCGCCGTCGGCGCAGTGGACGGTGACGGGCGCCGGCGCGCTGATTTTGCAGGCGGAGGGTGCGCCGCCGTACGTCACGCACGTTACCACCGGACGCATTGCCGACCCCGGCGTGACCGATGCGGCCAACATGGGTGCGGCCATGGCGCAGGCGGCGTATGATACGCTGTCGGCACACTTTGCAGATACGGGGCGCACGCCGGAGGACTATGATCTGATCGTTACGGGAGACCTCGGATCCATCGGACGGGAGCTGGTGATCGACCTGTTTGCCTATGACGGCGTGGAGCTGGCCTCGCGCTATCAGGACTGCGGTGTGATGATCTTTGACGCGGAGCGGCAGGACGTGCATGCCGGCGGCTCCGGCTGCGGCTGCTCGGCCAGCGTGCTGTGCGGGCATCTGCTGACGGAAATGAAGCGCGGGACGTACCGGCGTATTCTGTTTGCCGCTACGGGCGCGCTGATGTCGCCGACGACCAGCCAGCAGGGCGAGAGCATCCCGGGTATCTGCCATGCGGTGAGCCTGGATATGGACAGGGGGTGTTGAGCAATGGAGCTGCTGTGGACGTTTGGTAAGGCGTTTTTGATCGGCGGGGCGCTGTGTGTGATCGGGCAGCTGCTGATCGACCTGACGAAGCTGACGCCGGCACGTATTCTGACCGGCTGTGTGGTGGTGGGCGTGCTGCTGGGCGCGGTCGGCGTGTACGAGCCATTTGCCGAATGGGCGGGCGCGGGGGCGACCGTGCCGCTGACCGGCTTCGGCAATGTGCTGGCGCACGGCGTGCGCGAGGCGGTGGCCGAGCAGGGCTGGCTTGGGGTGCTCACCGGCGGACTGACCGCCGGGGCAGCCGGCGTGAGCGCGGCCGTCGTGTTCGGCTATCTCATTGCGCTGATCTTCCGCTCGCGTGAGAAAAACGGGATCTGAGAGAAGGCAAGGGCCGGCTGTGAACAGACAGCCGGCCCTTGTGCCGTTTTCCGGAGTGTGCTACAATCAGGGTAACGACGCAACGCAAAGGAGCTGTGCCATGTCGCAGACGCTGCTTGAACGCCTGGCGGCCTGTGTTCCCGCCGCCTTGCCCATGCACATGCCGGGGCATAAACGAAATACCGCCCTGGCCGGGTATCTCGAACGGCTGGGCGCAGAGCTGGACATCACGGAGATCGACGGCTTTGACAATCTGCACGACGCGCACGGCGTTCTGGCGCAGGGGATGGCGCGCGCAGCGGCCCTCTGGGGCAGCGCGCGGGCGTTTTACCTGGTCAACGGCAGCACCTGCGGCAATCTGGCGGCCGTGCGCGCCGTGCTGGGCGGGCAGGGGGGCCGGGTGCTGGCCGCGCGCAATTGCCACCGGTCGGTTTGGAATGCGCTGGAGCTGTGCCGGGCTGAAACGGAATTTCTGTATCCGTGCTGCTGTCCGGAGACGGGCGCGTTCGGCGCGCTCTTGCCGGAAGCGGTGGAGGCGGCGCTGACGCGCCGGCCGGACACGCGGCTGGTCGTGCTGACCAGCCCGACGTATGAGGGCGTTGTCAGCGATGTGGCGGGCGTCTGCCGCGCGGCGCACCGGCGCGGCGTGCCGGTGCTGGTGGACGAGGCGCACGGGGCGCATCTCGGCTTCGGGTACGGCTTTCCGGACGGCGCGGTGCACGCGGGGGCGGATCTTGTTGTGCAGAGCCTGCACAAAACACTGCCGAGCCTGACGCAGACGGCGCTGCTGCATGTCAGCGGCGGGCTCGTCGACGCGCAGCGCGTGCAGGCGGCGCTGGCGATGTTTGAGACGAGCAGCCCGTCGTATCTGCTGATGGCCTCCATCGACGGGTGCGTGGAGCTGCTGGAGCGGCGCGGGCCGGGGCTGTTTGCCGCCTGGGAGCAGGCGCTCGGCGCGTTTTCCGCGCAGACGGCGGGACTGCATCGCCTGCGGCTGTTCCGGGGCGGGGCGCTGCCGCCGGGGGCGGCGCACGATCCGTCCAAGCTCGTTGTGTGCACGGCGGGGACGAGCCTCACCGGCCCGCAGCTGGCTGAGCGGCTGCGGCGGGAGCATGCCGTCGAGTGCGAGGCGGCCATGGCCGGCGCGGTCATTGCCATGACCGGCATGGGGGACACGGAGCAGACGCTCTCCCGCTTTGCCGCAGCGCTGCTGGAGATCGACGCGGGGCTTTCGGAGGGGCCGCGCACCGTGCTGCCGCAGCTGCCGGAGCAGACGGCGGTGCTGCCGGCCTGGCGGGCGGCGGAGCGGCCGCGGCGCCTGCTGCCGGTGCATCAGGCGGCGGGGTGCGTCTGTGCTGAGACCGTGTGGGCCTATCCGCCCGGCATTCCGCTGCTGCTGCCGGGCGAGCGGATCGGAGCGGATTTTGCCGGCTATCTGGTCGAAAGCGCCGCATGCGGTGTGACAGTGTACAGCAGCCTGGGGCAGCTGCCGCAAAATATCGGCGTGCTTATTGACAAAACGCCGTAAACGTGTAAAATATAAAAGATAATTGTATTGCAAAGGAGCTTTTCGATATGATCCACACGCTCACCACGCGCAGCCTCACCAACGGCGAGGGCGGCTGCGGCGAATGCCAGACCTCCTGCCAGTCCGCCTGCAAGACCTCCTGCGGCGTGGCCAACCAGCCCTGCGAGAACACCGGCCGCATCCGCACGCTTGCAACGCGCAGCCTCACCAACGGCGAGGGCGGCTGCGGCGAATGTCAGACCTCCTGCCAGTCCGCCTGCAAGACCTCCTGCGGCGTGGCCAACCAGCCCTGCGAGCATAAGTAAGAACTGCACAGAGCGCTGCAAAAGCCGCCGGCTCCGGCAAGGACAGCCGGCGGCTTTTTTTGCGGCATACCTCATCACGACGGAGGCGGACGCTATGATCCATCAGTATCAACTCAACGGATACAACATCGTCATCGACGTTTACAGCGGCTCGGTGCATGTGGTCGACCCGCTGGCCTATGACGTCATCGCGCTGTATCCCGCCATGACGCCGGAGCAGATCGCAGACACGCTTGCGCCGCGGCATGGCGTTTCGCGCGGGGATGTACTCGCCTGCGTCGGCGAGGTGCGCGCCCTGCAGGAAAACGGCCAGCTGTATACGGAGGACACCTTTGCCGGAAAAGCCGGTCAGCTCAAGGGCGGCGGAACGATTGTCAAGGCGCTGTGCCTGCATGTGGCGCACAGCTGCAACCTCAGCTGCGCCTACTGCTTTGCCGGGCAGGGCAAGTATCAGGGAGACCGCGCGCTGATGTCCTTCGAGGTCGGCAAGCAGGCGCTGGACTTCCTCATTGCCAATTCCGGCACGCGCACCAATCTGGAGGTCGACTTCTTCGGCGGCGAGCCGCTGCTCAACTGGGACGTCGTCAAGCAGCTGGTGGCCTATGGCCGCTCGCGCGAGGCCGCGTGCGGCAAGCACTTCCGCTTTACGCTCACCACCAACGGCGTGCTGGTCGACGACGAGGTCATCGACTTCTGCAACCGTGAGATGCACAACGTGGTGCTCAGCCTTGACGGCCGCCGCGAGGTGCACGACCGCTTCCGCGTCGACCATGCGGGCCGCGGCAGCTATGACACGGTGGTGCCAAAATTTCAGCGCTTTGCCGCCGCGCGCGGCGACCGCGGCTATTACATCCGCGGCACCTTTACGCACCACAATCCCGATTTTCTCAACGATATCCTGCACATGGCGGAGCTTGGCTTCACACAGCTGAGCATGGAACCGGTTGTCTGTGCGCAGGAGGATCCCTGCGCGCTGACCGAGCGGGATCTGCCGGTGCTGTTCGAGCAGTATGAGAAGCTGGCCATTGAGATGCTTCGCCGCGAGCGGGAGGGGCGTCCCATCACGTTCTATCACTACATGATCGACCTGGCGCACGGCCCTTGTATTTACAAGCGCCTGTCCGGCTGCGGCTCGGGTACGGAATATCTGGCCGTCACACCGTGGGGCGAGCTGTTTCCGTGCCACCAGTTCGTGGGCGAGCCGGCCTACAGCATGGGCAACGTCTGGGACGGCGTGACCAACACGGCGCTGCGCGAGCAGTTCCGCTGCTGCAATGTCTATTCCCACCCCGAGTGCGCCGACTGCTGGGCAAAGCTGTACTGCTCCGGCGGCTGCGCTGCCAACGCCTTCCATGCCACCGGCAGCATCACCGGCGTGTATGAATACGGCTGCCGTCTGTTCCGCAAGCGTATGGAGTGCGCCATCATGATGCAGGCGGCCAAATCAGACCCCGGCGGGGAGCTGCAGAGCCAAACGCCGGGCGACTCCGGGGAGCAGCCGTAAGCGCGCCCGGAAATCAGAAAATCCCCTGCCCTCCGCATCGGCGGACGGGCAGGGGATTTTCTGCGTTTTGTCAGGCGTACCGGCGGGCACAGACGAAAATGCCGCTGTAATACCCGGTGGCCATGTCACGGATGGCAACGGGGGACTCCTCGCTGTTTTCGGCGATGAACTGTCCGTCGCCGATGTAGATACCGACATAGGAGGGCGTGCCGCCGTCAAACGAGAAGAAGACCAGGTCGCCCGGCAGGAGCGATTCGCGCTCGACGGACAGACCGCTGCTGAGCATGTCGGCTGTGATACGCGGTACGATCACGCCGTTCTGCGCAAAGCAGTAGCAGACGAAGCCGGAGTTGTCGAAGGTTTCCGGTCCGGCAGCGCCCCACTCGAAGGGCGCGCCCGTCAGCGACCTGGCAAGCTCTACGATGGCCTCCGCCGTGCTTGAGGCGAGAAACTGCTCCGGCGCGGCCGGCACCTCCGGCACCTCCGGCGTCTCCGGCACGATGGGCTGTGCGGTGGGCGGGTAGCTTTGTATCATGGGCAGATAGTAGTCGAATGGCTCGGTGGCGCCCATGAGCGTTTCGTGGTTGACGGTGAGGAGAATCCCCTGGCCGTCAAACGTTTTGAGGAAGCTGTTGACCACGCAGCCGAGCAGGGCAAGCTCGCCCTCGGCGCCTGCGTCGGTCAGCTGGGTCTGGAATGCGGTGTTGAGATCAAGTACCATGCCGCCGGAGATGTTTTCCATGGAGTTTGCGGACACGCCGGAATCGAGCACGCCCGCGCGGGCCAGCGCGCCGATGAGCGTGGCGGGGGAGCGGGTCTCGACCGATTCCTCGCTGACGGCGAAGCTGCCGCTGCCGTCGGCGGTGTAAACGTACATGGTGTAGGCGGGCTGCTCGGGCTGCGGATCCTCCGGCCCGACCGGATTCGGATCCTCTGGCTGGGGCTGCGGCTCGGTTACATCCGGGGGTGTGACGTCCGTGGGGGTGGTTGGCTCCTGCGCACGTTTGCAGGCGCATAAGGAAAAAAGCATGGAAGCCGTCAGAAGCAAGATCAACCAGCGCTTCATAAGAACCGTCCTTTCCAATGTGCGGCGTCGTCGGAAAATTTTTTCGCTGAAACAGTGGAAAAATGAGCGTGACGCCGCCTGCAACACAACAGTATACCATTTCCCGCGCCGTTTGTAAACGGGAAAAGTGTGAAGCCCCTTTTAACTTAAAATGTTGGTGACTCTAACTCCGGAAATTTCACCAAATCCTTGATATGGACAGAGGAGTATAATAATATGTAAATAAGTCAGCAAATCGGAATTTATAGAAATATTTAATGGAGGATATTAGAAAATGGGGAAAAAGAAGAAAGATTTGAAGTTGTATTTACCGATGGGTCTCAGATGAAAGACTCTGGTATGCGGCAAATTCTTGTGGATGGAGAAACAGGCGTCAATTACTTGGTTTGGAAATCGGGTTATGCCGGTGGTATTACCCCGCTTCTTGATTCTGAGGGAAAAGTTGTAATTAGAAAATAAAATTCCAGTTTATCGGGCAACAGGAAGGGATTCGCTGACTTACAAGCGAATCCCTTTCTGTTATTTTGACGAATGGTTTTCCCAATACTTAAAACCAACATATTCAGTTAAAAGGGATCGTGTGAACATCCGGGATCGGATGTTTCAGCCTGCAGCTGCGCGGCCTGCTGCGGGGAAATCCGGTATACGCGTGCGTACAGCACATCCCGTATCTGCTCGAACTGCGGTCTGCTGACCGGCCCGCCCGTCGTCATCACCAGCAGCGGCAGCGTGCTGCGCCCGGGTGCAAGGGGCGGCTGCAGATAGGGATATTCATTCAGGAAGAAGCCGCACCGCCGGTAAAATCCGATGCGGCGCACGGCCGGCTCCGTTTCCGGCGGCTCCACCTCAAGGCAGACGGGCTTGCCCAGCTGCGCGATCAGCTCGCGCAGCAGCCGACTGCCGACGCCGCCGCAGCGGTGCGCCGGGTCGACGGCGAAGTGCTCAATATAGGCAAAGCATTCAAAGTCCCATACGGCGAGGAAGGCCATCGGCTCGCCGCGCTCCGGGTCGGGCCGGGTGTAGATCCGGTAGGCCGGCTCGTCGAGCAGCGCGCGCTGTCCGGCGTAGGGGCGGCGTTCATCCTCAGGGAAACTCTCTTCCATGATATGGTATATCCGGTCAAATTCCTCCGGTACAAGCGTCTGCATGGCGGCTCCTTTCCGGCGTGGGTGGTGTGTCCCGCTATTATAGCAGAGGCGGGGCGGCTTGTAAATGGTTTGGCGTCCGGGAAGAATTGCGGGCAAACAGGTATAAGCGCGGCCCCAACGCGGCAGAATAGAGTCGAGGTGATTTTTATGAGACTCAATCAGAAGGAAACCCAACTGCTTCAGGATCTGAGAGACCAGGAAACGCTCTGCGTCGAAAAGTACACCAAGCATGCCGGCGCAGCTGCGGACAAGCAGCTTGGCCAGCTGCTCAACCGCATTGCACAGGTGGAACAGCAGCACCTGGACGCCATCAATCAGCTCGGACAGGGACAGATTCCGCAGATGAGCGCAGGCAGCACGCAGCCGAGCTTCACAGCGACCTACGGTGTGGCGCAGACGCCGCAGAAGCAGAACGACTGCTATCTCTGCACCGACCTGCTGGCCACGGAGAAGCATGCCTCGCACCTGTACGACACCTGCGTGTTTGAATTCGCTGACGGGCAGGTGCGCAGTGTTCTCAACCAGATTCAGAAGCAGGAGCAGGAGCACGGCAAGGCGATCTACGATTATATGAAGACCAATTCCATGTACAACTGAAGAAAATCGGCTGGCCGGGAGTGATTTCCCGGCCTTTTTTGTCCGGAAAGAGCGGCGTCGAAAAATGGGGAATTTGCACAGGACGTGAAACCTGCACAGTTATGAGGGTTCTACCCGGGGAGTAGCGGGGGGAGGTAAAAACGGGCCCTCCGGCCCGTTAAAGCAGCTCCGGACGCCTGTCCGAATGGGCCGAAAGTAGTAGTCCGGCGGGGCTGTGACAATGGACTGAGATTAGTGATTATATACAAAATGACGCTCTGAGCACGGGGGTTAAAAGACATAGCAAACAAAAACGTAGCCAAAAGTGGTATTGAGGTATCCCTCCAAAGCTGGTAAGGTACAGCCAAGGACAAACGGCGTTGTCCCCAACAAAAAATCAAGAGAGTGATCGTCAAGGAGGGTTAACCATGTCTCGCAAGATTAAGACCGATTTTGAACACCTCGGCAAGCTCGACCCGCACGTCAAGCAGATGAAGGATGAGCTCCTCGCCACCGAACCCAACATCGACACCCGCAAGCTCGTGATCGAGACGGAGATCTATGAGCGCTATGGCTTCACCAAGAGCCCCAACATGCTCAAGGCCATGGTTTTCGACCGCCTCTCCCGTGAGAAGAAGGTCTGGATTGACGACAACCCCATTTGCGGCCACCTGACCGACTATGTCTACGGCTCCTACTTCCAGCCGTTCCGTGAGTTCGAGTGGGCCATCGACCGCAGAGAGTTCGCAATGCAGCGCGGCACCATCACGGCCACCGATGAGGATATGGCCATCATCAAGGAATGCGGCAAGTTCTGGGTCGGCAATGCCGTCAAGGACCGCGTTCGTCCCATCATCAAGGACCGCTACGGCCTCGATGTTCAGGATCTGATCGACTTCGGCGTCGGCCTGAACTTCGACGACGACATGGGCACCACCGTTTTCATGGACCACGACACCATCGTGAACGAAGGCCTCGAGTCCATCATTGCCAAGTGCCAGTACTACAAGAAGAACCTGAAGATCTGGAACGTCGACGCTCCCGATCCCCTGGCTGGCCACGTCCCCGGCCCCAACACCTTCAATGAGTCCCGCATCCCGATGCCCGACTACAAGAAGTGGGAGTTCTATGAGGCCTGCGAAATCTCCTGCAAGGCCATGCTGATCCAGGCCAAGCGCTACGCTGACGAAGCCCGCCGTCTGGCCGAGACCGAGACCGATCCCGACAAGAAGGCCGAGCTGCTGCTCAAGGCTGAGATCTGCGAGTGGGTCCCGGCAAAGCCCGCACGTACCTTCCGTGAAGGCATCCAGGCTGTCTGGTTCATGACCATGGGCGGCTGGCAGAACCTCTGCATGACCGTCGACCACAACCCGGGCCGTACTCCTCAGTACATGTACCGTGTCTACCAGGCCGACAAGGAACGCGGCGTCTCCGACGAAGAGATGATCAAGATCCTGCAGTACTGGTTCCTGAAGATCAACACCCAGAACTTCGTTATGTCTCCTGAGCTGGCTCTGTGGAACTCCTCCCGTATCGCCCAGCAGCTGACCCTCGGCGGTCTTGACCCGAAGACCGGCGGCGACGGCACCAACGAGGTCGACTACCTCCTCATCGAGGCCCAGTACCGTGCCCAGCTGCCCGAGCCTCTGCTCGCTGTTATGTACCACAACAAGCTCTCCCACAAGTTCCTCGTCCGCTGCGCTGAGCTGGTTGCCACCGGTATCGGCCAGCCGTCCTTCCACAGCCAGGAAGTCGCCATGAAGCGCCGCCTGCTGCACGAGAACGGCCCCATCGAAGACATCCGCGACCAGTGCGTGTCCGGCTGCGTCCAGTCCCACATCACCGGCAAGACCGACGGCGCTTGGGAAGCCCGCTTCAACATGTACAAGCCGCTCGAGTTCTGCCTCTCCAACGGCCACGACATGAAGACCGGCACCCAGATCGGCCCCCAGTACGGCGATCCGCGTGACTGCAAGACCTACGAAGAGTTCTACCAGCTGCTGCTCAAGTACTACGAGTACTGGCTGATCATCTGCCGTGACATCTCCACCCTCGAGTGGAACGTCATGCGTGACTTCCCCTGCCCGCTGACCTCCGCTGTTACTTATGACTGCCTGGCCCGCGGCATGGACGTCGTCGACGGCGGCGCCCGCTACAACTGGGGCGACGGCTGCTGCATCTCCGGCAACGTCGACACCACCAACTGCCTGGCCGCCATCAAGAAGCTGGTCTTCGACGACAAGACCGTTTCCATGGATAAGCTGGTCACCGCCATCCAGGCCAACTGGGAAGGCTACGAAGACATCCAGGCCATGTGCAAGAAGGCTCCCAAGTACGGCAACGACGACGACTATGTCGACATGCTCGGCGCCCGCCTGCATGCTGACTTCGCAGAGATTCACAATCGCCGTCCCGACTACATGGGCCGCGACACCATCACCCCGTCTGCCTACTCCGTCACCGGCCACTATCCGTTCGGCCGCCGCTCCTGGGCATCTCCCGATGGCCGTAAGGCTGGCGAGACCTTCACCGACGCCACCCTGTCCGCCACCCCCGGCACCGACGTCAATGGCCCGACCGCAGTCATCAAGTCTGCTGTTAAGCTCATCGATCCGGTCGTCTTCGGTTCCACCCACTTCAACATGAAGTTCCATCCGTCCGCCCTCACCGGCGCCGAGAACATCGACAAGTTCCTGGCCCTGCTGAAGACCTACTTCGACGAAGGCGGCTACCAGATCCAGTTCAACTGCGTCACCCAGGAGAAGCTGCTTGCTGCGAAGGCCGATCCTCAGGCCAACAAGGACCTCATCGTCCGCGTCGCCGGCTTCAGCGCCTACTTCATCACCCTGGCCGATGCCGTTCAGGATGAGATCATCGCTCGTACCGACCATACCTGGTAATCATATCGCAGCTTAAGCTGCATCGCATGACCGGCCCTGCAGCGGGCCGGGCACGGCCGGGAAACCGCGCCGTGCCCGGTTCCGGGCAGGTGAAGGTGCAGGTGCGCATCAATAGGGAATCCCGGATGCGCACCTGCATTCTCTTTTAGAGCATTTGCAGGTGCGTCTTTTTGTGACCGGCGCAGCTGCTGCCAATACGATGTAATTGTTAATGTATGCGGGCGTGTTTTCAGGCCGATTGACGTTGCCTGCATGTTTGGAGGGATATTGTATGAGTGAGGCTCTCGTTTTCAACATCCAGGGTTTTTCCATTCAGGATGGCCCCGGCGTCAGGACGACCGTTTTCCTGAAAGGCTGCCCGCTGCACTGCCTGTGGTGCGCCAATCCCGAGTCCCAGGAGTTCCGGGCGGACGTGAT
>JALEMS010000025.1 GCA_022768185.1 Clostridiales bacterium
CTGCAGACCTCCGGCGCGCGCACCTTCCGCATATTCCGCGACGACCGCGGGGCGTATCACCTGCAGCTTGTCCGGCCCGAGGGCGAGCAGCCCATTTTGCACTTTACGGATGCACCCTTCGATCCGATGGACTTTGTCCCCGCCAACTTCTTCGCTGCCCGGCATGAGGGCGGGCGGTTCCGTTCCCTGCGCGTGCTCAGTCTCATCCGTCCGGATGGCCGCGTCACCATGGAGGGCGACACCCTGCGCATCCGTAAAAACGGTACGCTCACCGAGGCGACCCTCTCCACGGCAGCAGACCGCGTCGCCGCTTATACCGGGCACTTCGGCATGCCGCCGGAATCCGTCGCCGTCTTTGCCGCAGAGCGGCAGGCGTAACGCTTCCATGCCCCATAAAAACCGCCGGTGCGCGGCAGGCCTGATCCGAAAGGCCTGCCGCGCACCGGTTTTTTTCTTCAGATCTTTTTCCGCAGCCGCCCAACGACAAAGATCAGCGGCAGCAGCAAAAACACCATTGCCAGATTGAGCGTCGGGATGAGAACCTCGGAATACCACGTCAGGGTGTCCGCCTGCCGCGCCATTGTCAGCGCCACGGCCAGCGCCGCCCCCGTGCAGACCAGCCCCGGCCAGCAGCCGCGCGGCAGAAGCCCGTGCTTTTTCGAAAGGCACAGTCCGGTGCCCCGGTCAAACGGTATGCTGAGACACAGGTTTACCGTGCCGCGCGCCATGGACAGCAGCGTCGCCACCAGGATGAAATCCGGCAGCACCCACACCGCAATGATCACCGCCTCGATCCGCTCCAGCGGCGAGCCGAGAGAGAGATCGCGCACCATCAGGAAAAACGGGTAGTCCGCCCGCCCGGTGATCGTCGGGCCGAGCGTGGCGCACGTTGCCAGACACAGCGCGCCCACCAGCCCCAGCAGGACCGCCAGCCACAGCGCGTAGCCGCCCGCAGACCGCGGTCCATCCACCTTCCCCTCCAAAAACGTCAGCAGCGTCACAATGGAGATCGTGTCGATCAGCGGCAGCGAGGCTGTCAGCGCCGGTACAAGATCCGCCTGCGTCACCAGCATTGCCTCGTACAGATCCGCGTCTGCCGTCACACTCAGCACCGCCAGCAGGATCACCACAATCAGCAGCGGCCGGAACAGCACCGACGAGCGCGCAATGGCCTTCAGCGGCCCGAGCGCCGCGGGGATGCACAGCAGCAGCGTCACGCAGATGAACACGCCCGGACGGCTGTCCGGATAGATGGTGGAGACAAAGCGGTCCGCCCCGCTGCGCAGCAGAAATCCGGCGTAATACACGAACCACGCCGCGTACATCGCCAGCACCGCCCGTCCGAACACCGGGCCGAGGGCGTCGAGCACGATCTCCCCCAGCCCGTGCCCCGGTCTGCGTGTGCGCAGCAGCACGCTCATAAACCAGAGCAGCAGCATCATTGCCGCAAAGGTCGGAATCAGCGCCAGATAGGCCGCTCCGCCTGCCTGCCGCACCATCGTACCCGGCTGCCGCCGGATGATCGGCGAGAACAGGCACACGAACGACAGCGCCAGCATCTGCTTCCGGCTGATCCGGTCCGGCTGTCTCATGGCTGCACCAGCCTTTCCTCCAGCGTGTTGATCCGCTCCACGCGCGCCTGCACCGAAATACGCAGCTGCGCATCCTCCAGCTGCCCGATCCACTCCGGCCCCGTGATGTGCCTCGGTGCATGCCGCGCCAGACGCGGCCCCAGCGCAAGAAAATCCGCCTGCAGCCGCTGCTCCAGCTCCAACGGCTCATATACCCACGAGGCCACATCGCATGCAAGCTGCTTCTGCACCGCCTGCGTAAACGCATCATCCAGACGCACGTTCCCGGCCGGCATCTCCGTTACCACCGCCTCCAGCAGCACCTGCACCTCAAGGGCCTCCAGCGCGCCGTCGCCGTCAAATACGGGCTTCACCTCCGTTTTACACTGCGTCGCCGTCAGCGCCGTGGTGCCGTAGTCGTCGCAGTCCACCGTCAGCGTCGCTGCGCCCAGCTGTTCTGACAGAATGTTCACCCCGCGCGCGGCGATCCCGTCCAGCCAGGCCACGACCTTTCCCTGCTCCGTCACCACGCCGTAGCCTGCCGGAATCAGTCCCTGCTGCGCCGTCTGCTCTGCCGCGTCCGCCGGACTGTCGGAGCTGCTGCTCTGCCCCTGCGACTGGTTGCCCGACGAAGCCTCCGGGATGCTTGTGCTGTCCTGAGACAGCAGCGTTCCCTCCAGATCCACCGGGCGAACCGCGCACACCAGCCCCGCCCCGCGCTCGGCCAGATCGCGTGAGAGCGCGCCGACCGTCCGCATCTGGCTGACGCCGCGCAGCACCGCGTCCTGCCGGATCGAGTCGAGCGTCTCCGTCACATCGTAGTCCCCCGTCCCCGCGGTCTCCATGCACGTGCGTGCACTGTCCTCGCGGACCACTGCCAGATTGGCGCTCAGCCGCAGCTGGGATGAGCGTGCCAGAAAGCTCAGGATCGGCAGCAGCCCCGCCTCTGCCGTCTCCTCGCCGATCAGGATGTAGCGCGTGTGCGCATAAAAGATTTTCTCGGACGAGGCATAGTTCTGCGCCCGGTCCATCGCCTCGCGCACCGTCCGGCCCCAGCACGAAAGCAGCAGCGCCGGCTCCCCGTCCAGCCCGCGGCCGGACGACAGCGTCAGGTTCACGCCCTCTCCCCCGCCCGCGCCGTCAAAGCCCACCGTTTGGATCAGCCGCAGCTGCTCGATCTCCCGGTAATTGGTGTAGATGGAGCCGGAGCTGCATCCGCCCAGCAGCACCGCCGCCGCAGCCGCCGCAGCCACCGCTGCCCTGCGTCTCATGCAGTACCCTCCTTTTGTGATATCGCAAAGAAGCCGTTCACTTCTCGCGCCGCCGGTCCGGCGTGCGCAGCGCCGGCTCCCGCAGCTTCTGCCATCGCCGCGGCAGGCGCAGCAGCGCCCGCAGCCAGCCCCGGAAATCCGCGTCGCACAGCGGCGAGAGATACGCCACCCCGCAAAATTCCATCGTGCACAGCAGCCACACCAGCAGCGTCGTCCCGACCATCACGCCGAACATGCCCGCCAGCACCGCTGCGATCGTCAGCAGGAACCGCCCCAGACGCATCGCCGCGCCCAGATCCTGGCTCGGCTGCGTGTATCCGCACACGCCTGCCAGCGCCACCACGATCACCGCGATCGGACTGACCACCCGCGCCTCCACCGCCGACTGGCCCACGATCAGCGCCCCGATGATGCTCACCGTCTCGCCGATGGGGTTGGGCAGGCGCAGGCCCGCCTCCTGCAGCAGCTCGAAGGCGATCAGCATTCCGAGCACCTCCGCCGCCGTCGAGAACGGCACGGCCTGCTTGGCCGAAATGACCGATTCGAGCAGCTTGAACGGGATCATCTCCTGATGATACATCGCCACCGCCACATACGTCGCCGGCAAAAGCAGCGTCACCACCAGCGCTACCCACCGCAGCAGCGTCAGCGCCGAGGCCACCCAGAAGTGCTGCGCCCGGTCCTCCGTCACGCGCAGCAGCTGCGGCAGCGTCGCCGGCATCAGAAACCCCAGCGGCAGCCCGTCGACCAGCAGTCCCACGCACCCGGCGGCCAGCCCCGCGGCAAAACGGTCGGGCCGCTCCGTGTGCAGCAGCTGCGGAAACGGCAGCCCCGGCCGCTCGCAGAGATACTGCTCCACCTCGCCCGCCGTCAGCACCGCGTCGATGTCGATCTCTGCCAGCCGCTGCTGCACCGCCTGCACGATCTCCGGATTGGCCACGCCGTCGAGCCACATCACGGTCATCGGCGTCGCGCTCTTGCGCCCGACAACGCACCGTGCGCTCTTCAGCGCCGGATCGTGCAGCCGACGGCGAACCAGCGCCGTATTCACGCGCAGGATCTCGATGAAGGCGTCCTTGCCGCCCTTGACAGTTTTTTCCACCTCGGGGCTGGCCACGCTGCGCTGTACGCTGCTCTTGAGATCCCAGTGCACCGCCTGCCGCAGCCGGGGGAACAGCATCAGACAGTGGCCGGCCAGAATCGCCCGCGCCGCGCCGTCAAGATCGTCGCACGTATCCAGAGGCGCGGCATACACCGCGCCCTCCAGCACCGCCTGCCGGCAGGCTGCCTCGCTGCGCGCCTGGGCAAAGCGCCCGGCCTCCGTCAGCGGACGCAGGATCTGCTGCGCAATGTCCGCGGACGAGGCAAGACCGTCAAACCAATATACATGCACCGTCACGCCGCCGGGGCCGCCAGCGCACACCGTACGGTGCTCCAGATCGCTGCATCCGTCAAACAGGCCCTCGATCGCCTCGGGGGTCAGCGCGCCCGGGTGCCGCGGCTTCTGCACCGGATGATAGGGCACGCGCTGGGTTTTCCGCCGCTTGAACATCTGAAACATAACGCTATCATCCCCGGAAACCGCACCAGAAATACATGGGCAAAAAAGAAACTGAAAAAAGTAAAAAAGCGCTTGACAAAGTGGCGGAAGGGTGATATATTAGCAAAGCTTTCGGCAAGAGGCCGGGCGCCGGGGAGCAAAAAAGTGCTTGACAGGGAGCCTGGGTTGTGCTAAGATAAGCTTCACGCCGTGAA
>JALEMS010000034.1 GCA_022768185.1 Clostridiales bacterium
GCAAAGTCCTCCGGCGGGAGAAAGCGCGGCGCACGCGCTGTCCCGGGGCAGAAGGAGCAGGACAGGTTGCAGACGTTTGTGATCTCCAAATAGGCTTTCTTGAACATGACGCCTCCGAACGAAAAAGACGCGCTGCAGACAGACGTCTGCGGCGCGTCCGGTATCTGCGTGCTCCGTTCCGGCTCTTACGGCTGGAACGGCTCCTCTTCCATGGCCTTGGCGGCCTTGGCAAACGCCTCGGCGTTCTTCTTGGCACGGGCGGCGTCCTCGGCTGCGCGGTTGGCCTCGGCCTTCTTTTCGGCCTCCTTCTCCTCCTCGGAGGCAGGCCAGCGCTCGTCGATCATGCGGCCGATGAAGTCTGCGCCCTTGGAGATGGCAATGTCGCGGCGGACCTTGAAAATTTCGTGCTTGGCGAACAGCTCCTTGACGCGCTCATACGGCAGCAGAGAATTTTCCGCCAAACGGCGGCACTCCTGGTCGTATTCCTCGTCCGTGGCCTCCAGGCCCTCATTCTTGGCGATGGCCAGCAGCGTCAGACGCATGCGCAGCTGCTTTTCGGCGGCGTCGGCAAAGTCGCGCAGCAGGGCCTTTTCGTCGGTGTTGCATTCCTTGTAATAATCGTCCAGCGTCTTGTTGTTTCCGGCGAGCTGCTGGTCGAAGGCGTTGGCCATTTCGATGGCGCGCTCGTTGACGAGCGTGTCGGGCACCTCGATGTCGCTGTTGGCGGCGATGGTGTTGATGAGAGCGTTCTGCAGCAGGTAGCGGCGGGTGGCCGCACGGTTTTCGATGGGCAGGTCGGCTGCGGTCTTCAGCGCGTCGTTTACCTGCTCCTGCGGGATCTCAATCTTGCGATAGTCGCACAGCTCGGCCTCGGGATTGACCTTCACGTGCGCGGAGAAAACAAAATCGCGCCCCGGAATATCCTGCACCACGCGCACCGTCGGCATAAACAGGATTTCCTCGGGATACTCCGCGGCGGCCTTACCGTAGGCGTCGGAGACGATTTTGTCGATGGCAGGCTTGAACGCCTTGCGGCCGAAGTATGATTCGACCATCTTGCGCGTAGCCTTGCCGGGACGGACGCCGGGCACGTTGAACTTGTCGCGGTTCTTGCGGAAATACTGGTCGATGGCGCTGTCGAACTCGAGGGCGGGAATGGTGATGGTGTACAGCAGGTGATTGGGATCGGGCTTTTCAAGGATATAGGTGTTCATGGGTGGTGTTGCCTCCGATAAGATCAGATCTTGTTATAGCAGAAATCAAGGACAGGCTTGGCGATCTCCTGCAGCGACGGCATATCCAGCACCTGAATGTCGCCGGTCTCCATCCGCTGGAGGATACCGTCCTCCGTGAAGCGCTCGAGCAGGTTGTAGAGGTTGCGGCGGCTGACCTTGAGGTATTCGCAGATGTTGTAGATGCTGTGGATACGGCAGATGTTGTCACGGGAGTTTTCGATGACGTAGAAGGCGAACTGCTGCCGCTGTGTGAACAGACCGCGGATCAGCTCCTTCTTGTACATGTCGTACAGCCGGGCGTTCAGCTTTTGATAGAACAGGCGGCTGAAGGCCATGTCGTCCATCATGGTGGCAAAGGTCTTTTCCGGAATGCGGATGAGCGTGCTGGCGACCATCGCAATGCTGTCGCAGTAAAAATTCTGCCGCTGCCAGTTGCTGAGGTGTCCGACGAAGTTGTCCTCATTGATGAGGTCGACCAGCAGCTTTTTGCCGGACTGGGCCGTCGCCTCAACCTTTACCTTGCCGCTGACGAGATACCACACGTCATTTGTTCCCCAATCGACGCGCGTGATATACTTGTTGCGGTTGAACTTGTGCAGCTCGCATAGCTCGGGTGCGTGCTTGATGAACGGATAAATGGACGTTTCTTCAAGTTTCATGATTCACCCCCCTAACCAGTGCCATCCGTCCAGCTGGCATCCCGCGGACGTACCGGCAAAATAGGCTTATGCACGTATTTTATACAATTTTATCAAACTTTCCGGGAAAGTCAATAATCAATTCAATTGCACCGATTGCCCGTCGCGGGAGGCGGACTGTACAGATTTTACGTGACAAGAGGAGAAAAAACCTGTATAATCTCCATAGCAGCCCAAAATAGCTGGATGACGAAACAGAATAAGGAGGACGACCATGTATAAACAGTATTATGCCCCCCTGCCCGATCCCGGCGCGTATCTCGCCCGCATCGGCCTGAACCCGGATGATTACCGCAAGGCGCTGCATCCCGAGCTGCCCGACTCCCCGTCGGCCTACAGTGCGCCGCACACCAAGGAAGCGCTGGACACGCTGGTGAAGGCGCAGCTGTACCACGTCCCGTTTGAAAATCTGGACGGATATGACCTGCGCCGCGAGGTCTCCCTGGCCATTGAGGATATCTATCAGAAGATCGTCGTGCGCCGCCGCGGCGGCTACTGCTTCGAGCTGAACGGCCTGTTCTTCGCACTGGTCGAAAGCCTCGGATTCGAGTGCTTCCCCGTTGCCTGCCGCGTGCTGTTTGAAGGCGAGTTCCCCACCATCGGACACCGCAACAACATCGCCATCCTCGAGGACGGCAAGCGCGTCACCTTCGACGTCGGCTTCGGCGGCCCGGCTCCGATCGGCGCGCTGTATCTCGACTGCGACCAGCCGCAGACCTCCGGCAAGTTCACCTTCCGCATCGACCGCTCCGGCCGCAACGGTGCGTTCCGTCAGGTCGTGTTCAACAAGGACGGCAGCGAGTCGCCGCTGTTGATGTTCACCGATCAGCGCTTCGAGCAGGTCGACTTCGTCGCACTGAGCGCCTACATGACGCTGCACGTCAACGCCCGCTTCCGCAACGAGCGCGTGCTCAACCTCCTGCGCGAACAGGGCAGCGTCGCCATGATCAACAACACCCTGCGCATCCACGACGACGGCGTGCTTACCGAGATCGAGCTGAAAACGCCCGAGGAGCGCAAGCGGGCCTATATCGAATATTTCGGCATGCCCGCCGAATCGCTCACCGAGCTGTAAGCCTATGCCTTTTTAAGTTAGGTTGCGCGGAACGGGATTCCGTTCCGCGCAACGAATTTTCTTTCAGGAGACTTTCTGATGTACGAAGCGCTTTCCGCGCCCCTGCCCGACGCCGGGGCGTACCTTGCCCGCATCGGCCTCGACCCGGACGATTACCGAAAATCGCTCCGCCCGGAGCTGCCGGCCTCCCCGTCGGAATACAGCGCGCCGCGCACAAAGCAGGCGCTCGACCGGCTGGTAAACGCACACCTGCACACCGTTCCGTTTGAAAATCTGGATGTGTACGAGCTGCGTCAGGTGCCGTCGCTGGCCACAGCAGACCTTTTTGAGAAGATCGTCCTGCGCCGCCGCGGGGGGTACTGCTTCGAGCTGAACGCCCTTTTCTTCGCCCTGCTGCAGGCGCTCGGGTACGACTGCCATCCCCTCGCCCAGCGCGTCGTCCGCCTCGGACCGGCTCCGCTCAACCACCGCTCCACCCTCGTCACGCTGCCGGACGGCACACGCCTGCTGTGCGACGTCGGGTACGGCGGCCCCACCCCGGTCACCGCGCTGGATCTCGACAAAACCGGCCTGCAGACCTCCGGCGCGCGCACCTTCCGCATATTCCGCGACGACCGCGGGGCGTATCACCTGCAGCTTGTCCGGCCCGAGGGCGAGCAGCCCATTTTGCACTTTACGGATGCACCCTTCGATCCGATGGACTTTGTCCCC
>JALEMS010000051.1 GCA_022768185.1 Clostridiales bacterium
GTGCTGAAGGTCTCGCTGTGGGGCCTTGCCGTCATTGCCGACCTGATGCTGCTGTGGGGCAGCGCGCTGTTGCTGTTTGCCGTCGGTCTGCTGCTTCTGTGGCTGGGCATCTGGCTGCTGGCCGAGGCGCTGGGCGGATACCTCCGCTGGGTCGTCCGAACGGGACGCAGATTCTGCCGCAAAGAGGTTGTGCCGGTTGTACAGGAGGTTGCAGAATATGAGTAAGATCTGGCGTGTGGTGTCGTTTCTGGTCACCTGCTTTCTGATCGTCGGCGTCGTGGTGACGGGCGTGGCCCTCATCACCGGGGCAAGCACCGCCCGCATCCAGGATGTGGTCGCCCGTCGCGTGCAGGTCGATACGCTGCCCCCGCGGGCGCAGCAGGCGCTGCTTGATCTGGGGATTGATCTGGAGCAGGACGGGCAGTGAGCGCGCTGCCGATCCATATGGAAGATATAAGACCGCAGGCCGTCTGTTCTTTCGGACGGCCTGCGCACGTTTGGAGGCTCGTGGCAGGACCGTTTGAGCCTGACCCATCCTGTAGCCACGGACAGGCACCGGCGGCGTTATAACACAGAGCCCGGGCTTCTTCGGCGCATGCAAATACCCGTTTGAGGACCTCCGTTCGCCCCGCATGGCGGTTTGCCCGGTCATACAAGTTTTGCAGCATACAGAGACGAGGCATGCGTTTTTCCGGACAGGGTCCGTCGCCGTGAGCAGCATGGCTGAAGCAGAGCCGATCGTTTCTTCTGCGGAGGCGTCTGCTCCGCTATGCCGGGAAGCATACAGGGAATGTGTTCTGTCCTGGTTCGCGCCGACGACAATTCTTCTCGAAGGGCAGACAAACGCAGTCGTTTTGCCGCAAACAGAAACGGATTATGCGCTGTTACGCTGCTCTGCCGCGGCATTTGATTTCTGCGCGAGGTGCCTCAATAAAGCCTGCGCGTTTTCAGAAATTTAAATTTTGAAAATTTGCTTTACTTTTTCTTCCTTTTCGCGTATTCTAAAGCTATATCATTTTGAAATAACGATGAATGGATTCCTGCATTTCAAGCTCGATTCTGCAGGAGGGTGCAGCATATTCCGTCATTTTGTTTCGCTGCACAGGTATCCCCGGGAAAGGAGTCGTACATGTCCGTAATTTTGGAAGTCCGGGACTGCTGCATGACCTTCAAGGGCCTGCAGGCTGTAAAAAACGTATCGTTATCTTTGGAGCAGGGCGGGATTTACGGTTTGATCGGTACGAACGGCGCCGGCAAGACCACCGTTATCAATATGCTCTCCGGCGTTCTGACGCCGACGTCCGGATCGATCCGGTTTGAGGGCACCGACATCACCGGCGCACGCCCGGATCGGATCGCGCAGTCCGGCATCGTGCGCACCTATCAGAACCTGCGCCTGTTCAATAAAATGACCGTTCTGGAAAATGTCATCATCGGCGCACAGATGCACCGGCCGTATCACCCCGTTGAGGGCGTCCTCCACACCCCGCGCTACCGGCAGGCCGAGCGCGCGCTGCGTGAAAAGGCCATGCACATGCTTTCCATCCTGGGCATCGAGCAGCATGCCGACGCCCTGGCCAGCTCTCTGCCCTACGGCCTGCAGCGAAGGCTGGAGATCGCACGCATTCTGGCCGCCGAGCCGAAGCTGCTTCTGCTCGACGAGCCGGCAGCCGGTATGAACCCGCAGGAGAGCCTCGAGCTGGTCGACATGCTGCGGCAGATCCGCAGCGACTTCGACCTCACCATCCTGCTGATCGAGCATGACATGAAGGTCATCATGAATCTCTGTCAGTACATATTTGTCATGGCAACGGGTGAAATGATCGCGCAGGGCACGCCGGACGAGGTGCGCGCCAATCCCGACGTCATCCGCGCCTATCTGGGGAGGGCCGTGTGATGCTGCAGATCAACAATCTGGTCGTCAAATACGGCGGCATCATCGCCGTCGACGGCGTTTCCCTGCAGGTGGAGCAGGGAGAGCTGGTGGCGCTCATCGGCGCAAACGGCGCCGGCAAGACCACCACGCTGCACACCGTTTCGGGCCTGCTCAAGGCCGCGCGGGGCGAGATCCTCTTCCGCGGCGAAAACATCACGAAGCTGCCCGCAGAAACCATTGTGGCCCGCGGTCTCGTACAGGTGCCGGAGGGGCGGCAGGTCTTTGCCCGCCTCACCGTGGAGGAAAACCTGAAAATGGGCGCCTATCTCCAGCGCGACCGCGCCGCCATCCGCCGCAATTACGAGCGTGCGATGGAGATGTTTCCCATTCTCAAGCAGCGCCGCCGCCAGGCCGCCGGTACGCTCTCCGGCGGTGAGCAGCAGATGCTGGCCATCGGCCGGGCGCTGCTGTCCAATCCGAAGATGCTGCTGCTGGATGAACCCTCGATGGGCCTGTCTCCGCTGATGACGCAGCTGGTCTTCGACGCGCTGCGCAGCCTCAAGGCCGAGGGCATGACGCTTCTGCTCGTTGAGCAGAACGCCTATGAGGCGCTGGACATTTCCGACCGCGCCTACATCATGGAAACCGGAAACGTCATCATGGAAGGAAGGAGCAGTGAGCTGATCTCAGACCCCCGCGTCCGGGACGCTTACCTGGGTGGTGCAGTATGACGGCAGCTTATTTCTTTACACAGCTCATCAACGGGCTGCGTCTGGGCAGTGTGTATGCCATCGTCGCGGTGGGCTATTCCATTGTTTACGGCATTCTCAAGCTCATCAACTTTGCCCACGGCGATATCATGACCATCGGCGTATACGCCATCATTGTACTGATGACGTCCACCGGCCTGCCGCTGTGGCTGGTCATTCTCATCTCCGTGTGTATCAGCGTGCTTGCGGGCCTGCTCATCGAGCGGCTGGCCTACCGGCCGCTGCGCCGCCGCAACGCGCAGGAGGAGGCCGTTCTGGTGGCGTCGCTGGCAGTGTCAACGCTGCTGCAGAACCTGCTGCAGATGGTTTTTTCCTCGCAGAAAAAGCCCTTCCGCCTGCCGGACGCGCTCACTGCACGCATTGACATCGGAGCCATTCAGCTGTCGGTGATGAACATCATCACGTTTGTGGCGGTGGCGATCCTGCTGGTCATTCTCCTGTTCATTGTCAAGAAAACGCGCATCGGTACGGCCATGCGCGCCTGCTCGGAAAACATGACTGCCGCCCGCCTGATGGGCATCAGCGTCACGCGCGTGGTTGTCTTCGCCTTTGCCCTCGGCTCCGCGCTGGCCGCCGTCGCCGGACTGATGCTTGCCGGCGAATACAAAACCGCCTCGCCGGACATGGGCTTCGTTCCCGGCCTGAAGGCCTTCTGCGCTGCGGTCGTCGGCGGCATCGGCAGCCTGGGCGGCGCAGTGGTCGGCGGCATTCTCATCGGCCTGGCCGAGATGCTGTTTGCCGGCCTTGTCCCCACCTCGCTGACGGCCTACCGTGACGCATTCGTGTTCGTCGTGCTCATCGTTGTGCTGCTGGTGCGGCCCAACGGTCTGTTCAACGTCAAGGAAGGGGGCAGAAGCTGATGAAGCGTACCCGCCTGTACAACTGCAACCTCTTCCGCCTGATCGTGTTCGTGGTTCTGCCGCTGATCGTGCTGATCTCTGCCGGCCTTCATCCGAAGTCCTATTCCACTGCTCTGCTGTGCACACTCGGCATCAACATTCTGCTGGCTGCCAGTCTCAACCTCGTCAACGGCTTTTCCGGCATGTTTTCCATGGGTCACGCCGCCTTCATGGCCGTGGGCGCGTACATGTCGGCCTATCTGACGCTCGCGCCCGAGCGCAAGGCCGCCATGATGCCCGGGCTGCCGGAGTGGATCGTCAACCTTCAGATGCCGTTTCTGGCAGGCGTGATCTTCTGCGGCCTGGCCGCAGCGGTCATCGCGCTGCTCATCGGTGCGCCGGTACTGCGCTTCAAGGGGCACTATCTGTCCGTCGCCACCCTCGGCCTGATTGTCATTGTGCGTGCAGTGCTGGACAATTCCGGCAAGGTCACCAACGGCCAGCGCGGCGTGACGGGCCTGCCTGCCGTCTCCACGATCCCCATGATTTACGTGCTGCTGTTTATCTCGCTGTTTATCATGTACCGGCTGCTGCGCTCGGCCTACGGACGCGGGCTGATCGCCATGCGGGACGATCCGGTGGCGGCGCAGACGCTGGGCGTCAACCTCACGGTCAAGAAAATCTCCATTTTCTGCATCAGCGCCTTCTTTGCCGGCATTGCCGGCGCGCTGTGGGGCCATAAGCAGACCGTCATCTCCGGCCAGTTCTTCTACTTCAACCAGAGCTTTTCCATCGTGCAGATGTCCATCATCGGCGGCATGAGCTCGCTGTCCGGCGCAGTCATCGGCGCAGCGTTCATGACCTACGTGCCGGAATGGCTCACGCCGCTGGAAAACGGCGGGCTGACGCTGTTCGGCACGCGCCTGCCGGCCATGTTCGGCCTGTCCAACATCGTAATGGCCGCCTTCGTGGTGCTCATCATCATTTTCCGCCACAAGGGGATCATGGGCACCAGCGAGGTGCTGACGGAGAGCTGGTTCTCGAAGGATACCTATCTCAGTCTTTTCCGCAAGTCTGAATATCAGGCGCTCGGCCGCGCCTTCGTCGACTGGCTGCGTGCCGTCGGCCGCTTCTTCACCCGCCGCAGCGGCAAAAACGCCGCCGGCTGACCCGTTTCGTGCAAAACGCCGCTTCCGGCGCTTGCAGATAACCAAACAACTTTTTCAGGAGGTACAACATGAGAAGCAAGTTTTCCCGTATTCTCGCGCTGGTGCTGGCTGCCATGATGCTGGTTGCCCTGGCTGCCTGCGGCGAAACCCCGTCCGAACCCAAGGAACCCAGCGAACCCAGCGAGCCGGTCGCAGCCGGCGAAACCATTAAGATCGGCGGCCTGTTCAACATCACCGGCGGCCAGGCTTCCCTCGACGAGCCGTCCAGCAAGGGCTTCCGTCTCGCCATTGACGAAATCAACGCCAACGGCGGCATCAACGGACGCATGCTTGAGGGGATCATCTACGACGGCAAGACCGAGCAGACCACCTGCGCCAACCAGGCCACCAAGATGATCGACGTCGACGGCGTTGTGGCCATCGGCGGCCTGTCCGACTCCAACTACGCCATGGCGGCCGGTACGGTCGCGCAGGAAGCCGGCGTGCCCATCCTCTTCTCCGGCGCCACCACGCCCTCCCTGTGCTCCAACATCGGCGACTGCGCCTTCCTCACCCCGTTCGGCGACGACACCGACGCCTATGCCTGCGCCGAGTACGCCTACAACGACCTGGGCTACACCAAGTGCTACCTGCTCATCGACCAGTCCATGGAATTCACCACCGCTCTGGCCCGCTACTTCCAGGAGCGCTTTGAGGAGCTGGGCGGCGAGATCGTTCTCACCGACAATTACATGAACAAGGATCCGGACTTCTCCGCGCAGATCGACCGCTACCTGGCCGACAACAAGGGCGCTGAGTTCATGTTCTTCGCCTCCGTGCCCGACGACGCCGGCCCGCTGGTCAGCCAGTTCCGTGCCAAGGGCGTGGAAGAGACGATCATCAGCGGCGACGGCTTCGACACCCCGCTGCTCTGGGAGGTTGGCGGCGAAGCTGCTGAGGGCGTCATCGTCGGCACCCACTGCTCGTTCGAGAATCCCGATGAGATCATGCAGGCCTTCGTTACCTCCTACACCGAGACCTACGGCGTCACTCCCGAGAACGCCTTTGCCGCCCTCGGCTACGACTGTGTGAAGATCATTGCCAAGGCCATCGAAATGTGCGGCGACGACATCACCCCCGCCAACATTCGCGATAACCTCGAGCAGATCCAGGACTTCCGCATCGTCACCGGCGCTGTTTCCTACTCCGCTGAGAGCCACGTCCCGGCCAAGAGCGTATCCATGCTCGTCGTCAAGGACGGCGCCTTCTCCTTCCTCAAGGAGATCGGCTGATCCTGCACCATAACAGCTTTTCCGCAGGGGCGGCCGCCGCAGGCCGCCCCCGCACACAAAGGCGGGACGCCACGCGTTCCGCCTTCGTGTGCCGTGTCCACCCAATTTCAGAAAGGAACTCGCTATGGCAAATCATGAACTGATGAAGCTCACCGCGGCCCAGGTCAAGGCCGGCAACTACGACAAGGCCATTCTTGCCATCGGCTCCTGCGAGGCGCATGGCCCGCACCTGGCCGAGGGCACCGATACGCTCGTGGCCCACATGCTTGCCTGCAAGGTCGCAGACCGCGTTCAGGGCCTGCTGGTGCTGCCGCCCGTCACGGTCGGCTACAGCGCACATTACGACAGCTTTCCCTTCACGCTGACGCTGGGCTACGACACGATCACCCAGGTGATCTATGACATCATCGAGTCGGTCCTGCGCAACGGCGTCAACAAAATCTTCCTCGTCTGCGGCCACGATGGCAACATCGCTCCCATTGAGATCGCCTCCCGCAAGATCAAGGAGGTCTACCCCGACGCGCGCATCGCCGCACTGCCCGCCTGGTGGGTCACTGCCGGCGAGCTGCTGCCGCCTGACACCTTTGAGGTCTGGAACGGTCTGGGCCATGCCGGCGAGGGCGAAAGCTCCATCGCTTACTACCTCTACCCGCAGTGGTGCCAGCCGGAGCTGGCAACCTGTGTGGTGCCCGATCATCTGCCCAAGTATATCGAGATCAAGTGGGACTTCGGCGAGATCACAAACACCGCGCAGACCGGCGACGCCACCAAGGCCACGCCGGAAAAGGGCGAGAAGATGACAAAGGTGCTGGTCGACTGTATGGTCGAGGCGATTGAAAACCTCGATGCCTGCGGCTGGAACTACCGTACCACCGGCGTCTGATCCGCTGTGTTCCGTCAGGAATATTCAAACCTGCAAAAGCGCTTTTAAGAGAAGCGGTATCATGCCAAAATGGCGTGATACCGCTTCTCTTTCTTTCATACGCATGACTACAGGGGTAACGGCGAGGGGAAGGCCATGCATGAAATCGCAAAGCTGGCTCCGCGCAATGACCGAACGCAGAACGAGGCGCGGGAAGGGAAAGCCTGCCGATCGTGTAAGCCGGAGCGAAAAAGGGTGCATCTCCGAAGAGATGCACCCTTTTTCGTTGTATGTCAGGGCTGTGTGATGGGCATGAGGAGGTCTTCCTGCGTGACGATATGACTGCCGGCGGGAGGTGCGGAGAGCGGGGCGGTCTCGGCCGGCTCGGTTTTTGCGGAGGCGTCGACAGACACGCGGGAACTGTCGGCTTCTACGAAGAGGATGCTGCAGAAGGCCTGCGTGCCGGCGGCGCTGAGGGTGCCGCTGGCATATTCCCGGCCGTCGCTGCTGATGTAGAACTCCGCATTGAGCGTTGGCGCGCCGTTTCGCTCACCGATCCGCACGAGAAGGTCGAAGCGGCTGTAGTCGTACAGGTCATCCGTCTCCGGCAGCTCGCCGTAGACCAACCGCTCATAGTCATCGCGGTCAAAGCGCAGCACGTATTCGCTGCCGACCTGGGCAAAGCAACGGTCACCGCAGACGGCGGCGAGGCTCTGTGCCATGTCAAGCGTGTTGCCGTAGGTCATGACGGGGTAACCGTAAAGTCCGGTGTCAAGCTGGCTGGCGTAAATCGTCTTACCGATGGTCATGCCGCTGCGGAACAGCTCCAGCAGCTGCTGTGTGCTCGTGTCGGACAGCCGTTCTGTCCAATCGATGGACAGTTCGATCCAGTCATTGGCTTCAACCGGCAGCACTGCGGCGAGAAACTGCATGACGGCCGGGCAGCGGAGGTACAGCTTGCCCTCCTCCTGGTTGACGATCACCTCGGCTTCCGCCTGGGAGAGCGTGGCGAGCATATCCGGTTCCAGCGTGACGCCGAACTGCGGCAGCAGGCTTTCCAGCAGGTCGGACAGATCTGCGTGGAGCTTCATGTGTCCGACACGGCTGTTCTGCGTGGTTTCCGCGCCGAACTGCAGTTTGAGCGAGGGCATGCCCTCCATGTCGATGAGGGCGGCGGCGTTCGTTACCGTTTTCCAGGCCTGCTCATTTTCGGCGACCTGCGGCAGCAGACGGTTGAGAATGGTGAAGTCCCTGTCGATGGAGGCGATGAGCGCATCCCGGTCGATCAGAACGGCAGTGTCAAACGCGGCGTCCCACTGTACGGTGTAGCCGGCGGCCTCCGCCAGAAAGCGAACCGGCACGTAGGTGCGGCCGTCCTTGACATAGGGGGCGCAATCGAGCGAAACGGTGCGTGTCCGGTCGCCGGCGGTGACGGTCAGCTCCGGCTCGCCCACGGTGAAGCACAGCGTGTCCCCGCCGAGCGTGACGGTGATCCGGCGGGCGGCGGCGTCATACTGGGTCTGTGCGCCCATGGCGTCGGCCAGCGCGCGCAGCGGCGTCATGGTGCGGCCGTCGGTAATCTCGGGCTGCGCGTCGGGGAAGGAGACAAACTTGCCGTTGAGCATCACGGCCAGACCGGTGCGCGGCGCGCCCATCTGCTCGCGGGTCTCTTCGATCCACTCAGAGTCGTCCCAATCCCAATCCTCATCCTCATCCTCAAGATACAGGCTCCAATAATACGCCCAGAGCAGCATCTCGTCATAGTCCTCGGCGGTCATTTCCCAGTCGGCCAGCATGGCCTCGCGGGAGTCGTAGCCGTATTCCGACCAGAGCGGGGGATCGTCCTTCAGGATCTCTGCGCGCGCTTCTTCGGAAAGCTGGGCGCACCAGGTTTCAAAATCCGGGATTTCCGGTTCTTCCGGGTCTGCAGGCAGTTCGACAGCCTCGGACGGAACAGGAGCGATGCAGTCCGGCTCGGAAGCGGCGGATGCGTCCGGGGCTGCGGCGATGGGTGCGGGCGGCGCAGCTGTTTCAGGCGTTTCTGCGGCCAGCGCGCTCATCGGGCAGCCAATGCACAGCACGCAGGCCAGAAGCAGAGCAAGTATTTGTTTTTTCACGATGTCCTCCTTTTGATCTCTTTGACCTCTTTCTGTGATGCCTGGAAAGCAGCCGCAGCATGCGCGGCTGTACAGTACCGTGGGGTGGGAAAACGGCACAGTTTTCCGTCTATATTGTAATGCATTTATTGGAAAAGTCAAAGCCTTTCTTACGGGAAGGTGTGGGCAGATGCCTGCCGCGCGGGGCCGCCTCGGGTGGAAACGTGCTGCGGGAGATCGCGTCTGCTGTCCGATCCGAAAGAAAAGAGCGGCCCATCCGTGCAGACGGACTGCCGCTTTTGTACAAGGACGATAAAAAAACCATACAGGGCCACAGATTTCGGAGGGGAGAAAGGTGTGCAGGAAAACCGTCCGGGTTGTCTCGCACGGTCAATCCTCCGCCGCAGCGAAAGTTTCGCCAACGGCGAAACTCGCACCAAACAAAAAGCAGCTTGCTTTGCAAGCTGCTTTTTGTTTACATCAGTGCGATAAAAATACGGTTCCGATCGTCCAGGCAACCCGACCGCAAATCCCGCGAAGTAAATCGCGGTCGAAAGCGGGGAGCAATTGGAAATCAGCAGTCTGTTTCAAAAACTAAATCCATATCCTTGATTTTTCCATAATCATTGATGTTTGTGGGGATATATCCTACATAGCGATAGCCTTTTGCTGCATATTCATCAATAATCACCCTATGCTCCTCTGATCCTGCACCGCAAAACTTCCCAATATGAACCGTCACATACTCATATCTTTTCATAAGTGCTGCACCTTTCAAATTCCGGTTTGTCTCACTCTTCTGCTTGAATAAAGCAGCGCAAAAAACGGTAAAGAATTCCACCATCTGCACAAAAAACGTCAGCTCCGGCGCCGTCAGCCCCATACGGTGCCGGGCAGCTTCGTCAATCTCAGCGCAATACGGTCTGCGAACACCCAGCTGAGCGCGGGATGCGTTTTTGCTGCAAAGTATAAAAACTCGTCGCAAGCGATAAACGCTTGCGACGAGCTGGTGCGAGAGAGGAGACTTGAACTCCCACGTCGGTCTGACACACGCCCCTCAAACGTGCCTGTCTACCTATTCCAGCACTCTCGCGACTGAGAACATGTTGTATTATAACAGGATTCCCGGATTTGTCAATACCAAAAGCCAAAAAATCTCCAGGATTTGCATTTGCTTTCAGGCTGGATTTTTGTTATGCTTTTTATGCACTTGCAAGGCAAAATCGAACAAAGGAGGCTTGGACATGAATTGCTTCGCGATTTTCCAGCTTCTGTGCAAGCTGTGCGGCTGGGGCTGCTGAGAAACGCTGAGCTGGTCCGCGCATACACGGTATGCACGGCCTTCTCATAAAAGAGAGACAGATTACGGCGGGAGCCTTTCCCGCAGCTCTGCGCCCGGGTTTTCCCGGGCGCGCTTTTTATTGCCTGCGCTGCTGTATATTTCCGCCCGGCCGGTACAAAATACCAATACCCTTGTCAAAGAAAGGGAATCAATGCTGGAGGGAAGCTACATGAAAAAACAGCGAATGCTCCGCCTGTGCGCACTCTGCCTGACTGCGGCGCTGCTGACCGGTGCGGGTCTGGCCGCGCCGGCAGCGCAGACGCCCAGTCAGGAAAACGCTGCGCCGATTGCGGAAAATCTGGAGATTCGGACCTATCGTGGCGTGTCCGTCGGCGGCCGCCTGTCGGCGGTTGACCCGGAGGGCGACGCCATCACCTTTCAGCTGACCACCGACCCGGTCAAGGGTACGGTGGAGCTGTGCGAGGATGGCCGCTTTGTCTACACGCCGGCAGACGGCAAGCGCGGCAAGGATTATTTCGGTTATCGTGCCAGCGACAGTCAGGGCAATGTTTCGGAAGAGGCAACCGTCATCATCCGCATTGAAAAGCAGAAAACCAAGTTGACCTATTCGGATCTGGAGGGCAACGGCGCTTACTATGCGGCGCTGCAGATGGCCGAGGACGGCGTCTTCGTCGGCGAGCGGATCGGTACGGCCTATGTTTTCCAGCCCGACCGTGCGGTGACGCGCGCGGAGTTTCTGGCCATGTGCATGCAGCTGTGCGACACGAAGCTCCTCTCCGGCGTGCGTACCACCGGCTTTGAGGACGATGCACAGATTCCTGCCTGGGCCAAGCCCTATGTCAGCACGGCGCTCATCAGCGGCGCGGTGAGCGGCTACAACGAGGCCGGCATGGCGGTGTTCGGCGCGCAGCGGCCGGTCACCTGGTCGGAGGCTGCGGTGATGCTCAATAACCTGATGGAGATCACCAATGTTTCCGCTGCGGCGGACACGGACACGCCTGCCTGGGCCGGCCAGGCGGCTGCAAACCTTGCCGCCTGCGGCATGGCGCCTGCCGGCGTGCAGAGCGATACGCTTACCCGCGCGGACGCCGCCGAGCTGCTGCTGCGTGCCCGCGGTGTGCTGCAGCAGCGCTGAAGCGCAGATCGTATATCCCTGCACAGAGAAAAAAGCCTGCAGTCCCGTTCAGCCGGGACTGCAGGCTTCGTTCTGTTCCGGGGCATCGGGAGCGGCTGGTTCGTCGAGGCAGGGGAGTGGTATGCGTACACAGCCGTCCGGCAGCAGGGCCTCCGGTGCAGCTCCCGCGATCAGACGCAGCTTTGCCGCGCGCGGCAGGGCCTTGATGCGTGCTTCGAGGCGCTGAGCCTCCGGGCGGTCCGGTGCGCTCCAGGCAGCTTCGATACAGACGGGCCGGTGCGCGTGTGTGTACTTTGCGCCGCGGCGGCTGCTGCAGTGCTCGGAAAAACGGCGGCGCAGGTCGGTGGTGACGCCGGTGTAAAGCGTGCCGCCTGCACAGCGCAGAATATAAATGTAATACATAGCGTTTCTCCCACAAAAGGAACTGCCGCAGCGCCCGCCTGCACAGCGCAGCGCATTGCGCGCTGACTGTGGGCAGCGTCTGCGGCAGCGGACGATGATCCGGCGTACCGTTCAGCTGGCGTAGGAGGTGAACTCGCTCACATCGGGCAGCTGGAGGTTGGGAGTTTCGGTGGTATGACCGAAGATCAGGATGGCGGCGGCCTGATGGCCGGCGGCGATGCCCAGCTCGGTCTGCAGCGCGGCGTCGGCGCGGATGGCGTCTGCGGACAGCTCGCTGCTGCCGAGGCCGAGGGCCTGTGCCATGAGGTACATGCTCTGTGCAGCAGAGCCCGCCGCAAAGCCCTGGTCAGCCGGTGCGGTGACGACGACGATCTCACACAGATCGTTGGCGTCGCACAGCTGTGCGCGCAGCTCCGGATCCTTGACAACGACAAAGCGGCACGGGGACGTGCTGCCGTCGGCGGTGTTGAGCGCGGCCTTCAGAATCAGGTCAAGATATCCGTCGGGAATGGCCTCGTTGGTAAAGCTGGTGGCGGGGAAGGCGTTGAGAATCTGGTATGCGGTCTGAGCGGACGCATCCGTGCTGGTGACGACGTCGTCGTTGCCGTCGACCCGGTTTGCTTCACCGGAGGAAATGTCGGTGGCAGTGGACGGAGTGCCCGGCTCGGCGGGATTGGACGGCTGCGTGCCGCAGGCGCTGAGCAGCAGCAGGGAAAGCGTGAGCGCCAGAATACCGGCGGCGGTTGACTTCTTCATGGTGACCTCCCAAAAACTGGCTGTGATGACCGCATCATTTGCATGAGGCGGAGACGATGCTGTGTATACCCCGGCGGAAAATGGCGCACACAGCACAGGCCGCCGCCCATCGGACGGCGAATGCTGTTATTATAGCATGAAAAAGAGCAAGAGTGTGTACAAAGCGTAAACAAATTTTCCCCCTGCGGCCCGGCAAAAAGCACAGAATCCGGGTCGAGCGGATGCCGTTCCGGGGAAGCGCTGCATATCCGGCGCATCGGGAACAGCGGCCAGCCGGGCGTCTGCGGACGCCGGGCTGGCCGGGCGGTGTTACGAAAGCGAAGCGATATACGCCTGCGCACAGCTTGCGGCGACCGCGCCGTCGGCAGCGGCCGTGACGATCTGGCGCAGGGGCTTGGTGCGCGCGTCTCCCACTGCGAACACACCGGGGACGCTTGTACGTGTCGTTTCATCGGCAAGAATGTAGCCGGCGTCGTCTCGCACAATGGCTTCCGGCAGAAATTCCGTGTCCGGCTTGCGCCCGATGGCGACGAACACGCCGTCACACGCCAGCTCACGCGTCTGGCCGCTGCCCGTATCGGTCAGGGTGACGGCGCGCAGCTTGCCGTTTTCCGTGACGAAGCCTGCAGGCGTGCTGTTCCAGACGAAGGTGACGTTCTCTGCCTGCTCCAGCGGCTGCAGGTAGCTGTGCTCTGCGCGCAGCTTATCGCGCCGGTGTACGAGATAGACGCGGGTGCAGAGCTTCGAGAGCGTCAGCGCGTCGGCTGCGGCAGAATTGCCGCCGCCGATGACGGCCACGGTTTTCCCACGGTAGAACATACCGTCGCACGCTGCACAGTAGGCTACGCCGCGGCCGCGCAGCTTGTCCTCCTCCGGCAGACCCAGCTGCCGGGGCGACGCGCCGGGGGCGAGGATGACGGCACGCGCCTGACGGACCCCGCGCGAGGTGACGATGCGGCGGGGCATGGCGTCCAGCTCCAGAGCGGTTACGGTTTCGTAGGCGGTGACGGCTCCGAAGCGCTCGGCCCCGCGCTGCATACGCTCGGCCAGCTCCATGCCGTCAATGCCCTCGTCAAAGCCGGGGTAGTTGTCGATCTGTGTGGTGGTAGCCATCTGGCCGCCGGGGGAGAGCTGCTCGAGCACCAGCGTGCTCAGCCCCGCGCGCACGCAGTAAAGCGCGGCGGAATAGCCGCCGGGGCCTCCGCCGACGACAGCAACGTCATAGACGGCGTCGTTATTTTTTCTGGGCATGGATCCAGTCCTCGATCGCGGCGCGGGATTCGGGGGCTACGAGCTTCTCGCCGTGCTCGCCGTTCTGGAACAGGTAGAGGGTCGGGATGACGTCGACAGCAAACTGTGCGGCAAGCTCCGGCTCCTCGTCGATGTTGACGACGCCGATCACCAGCTCGTCCGCCAGATCCTCGGCCATGTGACGCAGGGGAATGGCAATGCGGCGGCAGTAGGTGCACCAGGGAGCGCTGAATTCCAGCAGGGCGGGGAGTTTGGACTGCAGGATCTCAGCTTCAAAATTTTCCTTTCCGATGGGCTTTACGGTAGACATGACGGGTTCCTCCTTATCATAAACAGTTTTTATTTGACAGAGGCAGAATCAGCCTGCTGCAGTGTCCGGTCGACAAATTGCAGCAGCTCCTGCTTTGGACGTGCGCCGGTGATGGCGGCCAGCGGCTTTCCGCCGGCGATGAGAACCAGCATGGGGATGGCGGCGGCGTGGAAGGCCTGAGCCAGCTGCGTCTGCTCGTCGACGTCCACCGTGCCGATGTGCAGGTCGGGCCGCTCGTCGGCAATTTCCCGCAGCACGGGGGCAAGCAGGCCGCACGGGCCGCACCAGGCAGCGCGAAAGTCCAGCAGAACGGGCTGCGACGCGTCGAGGACGTCGCGCTCAAAGTTCTCGACAGTGACTTCAAAAATTGCCATAACAGCCTCCTTTGCGGTTATGTGCAGGTGCTTCCGAAAGCGGAGCTGCCTGCATGTTCTCCATTATACATCCGGCAGAAACCGGCTGTAAAGACAGAAATTGACAAAATCTTTGGTTTGACACAGCGCCTGCCGCAGTGTGCGGCCAGAGAAAAGAAAATTTTGAAAGCTGGAAATTTTTTGAAATCTCTGGAACCTTTTACTGTTTTAAGCGTCTTAATACAGATAACACCGATTTCTCTTGCTTCTGGGCGCGGTATGTATTATTATGGACGCGGAGCAGCCGGCCTATGCCGCACCGGAGAGAGAACAGGTGAAGAAAAAATCTGTGTGTATCATACGCTGGATACTCCGAAGGGAGCGCACAATGAGACCTGGAAAACGAATCTTTTGCCTGTTGACAACCGTGCTGCTGATGCTGCCGCTGTGCGCCTGCAAGCGGGTTGCGCCGGAGCAGACTCCCCCGGCGCGCACGGTGCAGATCACGGTGGAGCAGCATCTGGAGGAATACTCCGACACCATGGCCTGCTCCTGGCAGACCCCGCGCGTCTCCATTGCCGGCTGCGAGGAAGCTGCGGAGAAAATCAATGCTGTGCTGCAGGCGCACACGGAGCAGTTCCGCCAGTCCGCGCTCGAACAGTTTGCGGTGATGGCGGAACATGCACCGGAAGCAGCGGTGTGGAGCGTGCCGTTTGCCGCGTCGGCGTCCATCCGCCGGGCAGACGACCGGGTTGTGAGCATCTCGTTTGACGATACGGTTCTCATCGGCGGCGCGCATCCGCTGCATGCGCGCACCTGCTACAACTTTGACACGGCCACCGGCGAGCAGCTGACGCTCGAGTGCCTGCAGGCAGACCGGCAGGCGCTGACCTCGGCGCTGATCGGCTGCGCGCAGACGCAGTACGACGCCGGAGAACTGTATGACGATTACCTGGACGTCATCGGAGATCTGGTGGCGGACGGCAGATGGTACTTCTCAGATGCGGGCATGGTGTTTTCCGCGCAGGAATACGAGATTGCGCCGTATGCGTTCGGTTTTGTGGAGCTTACGCTGCCCTACCGCGAGCTGACGGGCCATATCGACGACGGCTGGATGCCTCTGGCGCAGCCTGACGGCATGGCGCAGATGTCCGTCTGCACGCCGGATCAGCTGCCGGACGGCGCGGTGCGCTATGCTGCGCTGATCGATGAGGACGGTGAGATGCTGGCTGTCTGTCCGGATGCGGAGGTCTTCGGCGTGCGCCTGTCCGACGTACAGTACAACGACGGCAACGGCGTGTACTATGAGAGCAAAACGCTTTGGTATATTTCCCGGCTGACGCCGCAGGAGGCGCTGCTGGTGCGCACACAGATCCCCGATACCTTTCCCGATCTTCAGCTGAGCTGGATGGCGCCGGACGGAACGCGGTGCCGAAGGCTCTTCTCACAGAGCGGGGAGGACGGCTCGTTCCTGCTGCTGGAACCGGAGACGCGCTTCCCAGCCCAGGAGATCAGCGGGCAGCTGCCGTTTTCGTGCGACCTTGACGGAGACGGGCGGCAGGAGCTGGTGTCGCTGGAGGCGGTCAACGGCGCGCGGGTGCTGACGGTGACGGATGCGGAGGGCAGGCGCGCCACAGGCGAGCCTGCGCTGGGAGATGTGGCCAGCCTGTGGCTGGCCGACCCGGATGGCGACGGACGGGCAGAGCTGTTTCTCAGCGCAGAAGACGGGTGCCGCTGCTGGCGGTATGCCGGGTCGCTGACACGGGTCGAATTTTCACTGGAAAGCGGCAGAAGCACATGCCTGGACGGCTGGATCGAGGGTTTTTCGCAGAACGAGGTCGTGCTGGCCTGTGATGTGTCAATGCTGGGAGAATACCGTGCCGTCCGGCGCTTTTGTTTCGGGGAGAACGACCGGCTTGAGCCGCAGACCAACGCCTTCTGGCAGCTGGAGGACAATACCGGCTGGCTGCAGACCGTGCGCACGCTGCCGGCAGTACTGGCCGACGTGGGCGAGACCGAACTGCCTGCCGGCAGCCGTCTGCTGCTCACCGCGACGGACCGGCTGAGCCGTATTTGGTTCTTGCTTGAGGATGGGCGCAGCGGCTGGCTGTCGCTCGAGCGCGGGGCAGACGGCGCGTGGCAGATCGCCGGACGGCCGGAAACGGCATATTTCACCGCGCTGCCGAAGAATTGAAGGAATGACCCGATATACGAGCGGGTTTTCATGTAACCTTTTTGTTTTGACGCCGTCAGATAATACGAAAACGGCGCGCTGTTCAGGGGGAACGGGATGACAACGATCCAGACAGAACAGACAGAGCGCACAGAGCAGCTGCAGTGGTTCTGCGGACAAATCGAGTCCAACCGTCTGAGCCTGTACCGCCTTGCCAAAAGCCTGCTGCGGCAGGAGGAGGATGCGCAGGACGCGGTACAGGATGCGATCCTGTCTGCATATGAAAAGCTTGGCTCGCTCCGAAGCCGGGAGAAATTCCGCCCCTGGATCATGCGGATCCTGGCCAATGCCTGCTATGACATCCTGCGTACACGCAGAGATACAGCCGGGCTGGATGATGCGGAGGCGATCCCCGCTCCGGTCAGCCGGGAGCTGGGCGAGCTGCTGTGTCTGCGCGAGGCCATCGACCGGCTCCCTGCAGACTATCGTGCCGTGATCGTACTGTTTTATTATGAAGGACTGAGCATTCGGGAAATTTCCCACACCCTGCGCATCACGCAGGGCGCGGTGAAGACCCGGCTCAACCGTGCCAGAGAAAAGCTCCGGCACGCGATCTTCGACAGGGAGGACGGCAATGGACAACCTGGATGAAAAGCTGTGCCGCCTGGCACAACAGGAGCAGCTGCCTCCGCCGGAAAGCTACGACCGGATGCTGCGCCGCACCCTTGCAATGCTGCCGCAGCGCCGCAGCAGGCCGCGCCTGCTGTATTCGGCGCGGCGCTTTGCCGCGGGGCTTGCCGCAGCGCTGGCGGTGCTCGTTGCGCTGCCGAATGCGGTGCCCGCGGTGGCGTATGCGGCCGATGGGGTGCCGGTGCTCGGCACGCTGATACAGACGCTGACATTCCGCAGCTATCAGCTGGACGAGGGCACGGTCACAGCGCAGGTGCGCGAGCCGAAGCTCGTCTGCAGCAGCGCCGATGCGCCGGAGGTCGGGTGTGCCGCGGAGAAAAGCGCCATGGAGATCAACGCCGAGGTCGAGCGGCTGACAAACGAAGCGCTGGCCTGGGTGCAGGAGCTCTGTACGCTCAACGGCGTGGCCTATGCCAACCTTTCCGTGGACTATGCGGTGATTACCAATACGGACGGTTGGTTTACGCTTCGGCTGAGCATCTGTCGGAGCGCCGGCACCGGGACGCAGCAGCTGGTGTATTACCACATTGACAAGACCACCGGCGAGCGCGTCGAGCTGGGCGATCTCTTCCGGCCCGGCAGCGGCTATGCCGCCGCCATTGGCGAGGAGCTGCGCCGGCAGATGCGCGAGCAGATGGCCGCCGATCCGGGCCTGTGCTACTGGATCGACGAGGAACAGGTGCCGGCAGACTGGGTGTTCCGGCAAATCAGGCCGGATCAGAATTTTTATTTCGCGCCGGACGGCACGCTTCGTATCGTGCTGGATGAATATCAGGCGGCCCCGGGCTATATGGGCTGCCCCGAGTTTGCCATTCCGGAGGAGATCGTCGCTTCGCTGCAATGATCCCCGGCGGCAGAAAGGATGACATGAAATGAAAAACAGAAGGATCCCGCTTTTGGCCGGCGCGCTGGCGCTGCTTTGTCTGCTGGCCTGCGCATGCGGATCGGCTGCGCAGCAGCCGCAGGAGCCG
>JALEMS010000055.1 GCA_022768185.1 Clostridiales bacterium
CTTCGCTGCAATGATCCCCGGCGGCAGAAAGGATGACATGAAATGAAAAACAGAAGGATCCCGCTTTTGGCCGGCGCGCTGGCGCTGCTTTGTCTGCTGGCCTGCGCATGCGGATCGGCTGCGCAGCAGCCGCAGGAGCCGGAAGCAAACGCAGAGCTGACCGCGCTGCTGGAAAAGGTCGATACGGACTATCACCCCGGCACGGCGGGCTGCTCTCTGGTGGGGGCGGGTCTGGCCGGCCGGCTGCTTGACTGGTATGCCGGCAGCGACGCCGGCGAGGATACCGTCCGCGCCACGGCAAAGGCCTATTACGACGGCCTTGACAGCGAGCGGCAGGAGACCTTCGGCGAACTGCTGGTGAGTGTGAGCGAGCTGTCCTACGAACTGACCGGCGAGAATGCCGCGTCTCTGCTGGAGACGGCGGGCTATGAGGCAACGGCCTTCCCGTGGAGCGCAGAAGCACAGCAGACGCTGTTCGGCGCACTGTGCGAGGGCTGCGGCCGGCAGATGCCGGCAGCGCCGGAGACGAATGCGCCTGCGGCGTAAGCGCGGAAGCAAGCGTGCAGGGCCGGACATACCACGCCCAGCACGGCACACAGCAGACTCTGCTGCAAAACGGCAGCCCGGTCGGGAAAAGGACTACACAACGCAAGAAAACGCGGATCGCCGCGGCGCTGCTTGCCGCGGTTTGCCTGATGGCCTGTGCCTGCGGGTCCGCGGCTCCGCCGGAGGAAACGGCGGACACCGGGCCGAAAGCGCTGCTCGGTACGCTCCGTCGGCAGCAGCCGGAGAGCGGAGCGGCCGCTGCCGGCTGCGCGGCAGAAAACCGTGCGAGTAATCGCAGCACATCGGTAAGCTGTGCCTGCACAGCGGAAAGGAATACGACATGGACAACGAAAAGATCTCTGGGGCCGTTGCGGAAGCGCCCGGCACGCCGGAGCCGTCCGGACAGCCGGAAAAGAAGCTGCCGGAGAAGAAGGAAATGCCGAAAAAGAACAGAAAGAAAAAGCTGAAAAAGAAGCAAATCGTCGGCATTGTGATCGCAGGCGTTGTGGTGCTCGGCATCCTCCTCGGCATGATCGCCCTGTTTCATGACAAGGAGCCGGAGCAGCAGCTCTGGACCGACGTGGTACAGCGCGGCTCGATTTCCACTGCAGTCACCGGCAGCGGCGTCACGACCCCGAAGGACATGAAGACCATTACGCTCACGGCCTCCGGCACGGTGCTCGAGGTCTTTGTGGAGGAGGGACAGCATGTCGAGAAGGGCGATCCGCTCTACACCATTGACAGTTCCGATGCGCAGGATGCGCTTAAAAACGCGCAGGACGTGGTGGACGACTACATCCTTCAGGTGGACGACGCGGCGGAGGAGCGTGCCAACCTCAACGTCGTTGCGCCTTACGGCGGCCGGCTGCTTGATACGGCGGACATCGAGGTGGGCGACGATGCCTCGTCCGGCATGAAGATCGCCACGCTGGTGGACGACTCACGCATGAAGCTGACGCTGTATTTCAGCTATGCCTATCAGGATCTGATCCAGGCCGGGCAGCTGGCCGTGGTTTCGGTGCCGTCGACGATGAGCCAGTTCACCGGACGGGTCGATGCGGTGCACTACGTCCAGTTCATTTCTCCGGAGGGCGGCATGTTCTTTGAAGTCGACCTCAGCGTGGAGAACCCCGGCACCTTCACGGAGGGCACCGTCGCTTCGGCGGAGCTGGTCGATTCCGTGGGCAATCCCATCTATCCCTACTCCGGGGCGAAGATGGAGTATTACCGCAAGACCGACATCAATCTCAAGGCCTCGGGCGAGGTGCTGGTCAACAATCTGCGCGACTATCAGCGCGTGGAGAAGGGGGCGCTGCTCATGCGCCTCGGAGACGACAACATCGCAAAGCGGCTGGCGTCGCTGCAGACCTCTCTGCGCAAGGCGCAGGAGGAGCTGACCAAGGCGCAGGAGCGCATGGACAACTTCAATGCCGTCGCTCCCATGAGCGGAACGGTGCTGCAGTGTCCGTTGACGGCCGGCACGACGGTGGAATCCGGCCAGGTGGCCGTCTCCATCGCCGACACCTCCGTCATGACCGTTGACGCCAAGATCGACGAGCGCAGCATCAGCTTTGTCAAGGCCGGCGTGATGTGCGATATCACGCAGTACGGGCGCGACGGAGAGCAGCACTTCACCGGCATTGTCGACACCGTCAGCCTTGAGGGCAAGTATGAAAACGGCGCGTCCTACTTCCCGGCCAAGATTCTTGTGGACAACCCGGACGGAAACATTCTCTCCGGCATGAACGTCGACTATAACATTGCTGCATCCCAGTCGGACGACTGCCTGCTCGTCCCGGTTCAGGCCGTCAAGTACACGGAGCAGGGCACCTGCCTGTTTGTCAACCCCGGCTCAAGACCGGACAACGCGCTTGACCCGTCCGAGCTGGGCATCGAGGTGCCGGAGGGCTTCTATGCCGTACCGGTCGAGGTGGGCCTGTCGAACAACACCAGCGCCGAGATCATCTCCGGCGTGGAGGAGGGAACGGAGGTCTATGTCCAGGTTATGACCGAGCAGGGCAACTCGTATGGGTGGTAAGCCGGCATGAAACTGATCGAACTCAAGAACGTCTATAAAATCTATAATGAGGGAATGGAAAGCGAGGTGCGGGCGCTCAACGGCGTGTCGCTTACCATCGACCGGGGCGAATTCGTGGCCGTCATCGGCGCGTCCGGCTCGGGCAAATCCACGCTGATGAACATCCTCGGCTGTCTGGACGTGCCTACATACGGCGAATACACACTGGACGGCCACGACGTCTCCGAGCTGAGCAGCCGCGAGCTGTCCCGCATCCGCAATCGAGAGGTCGGTTTCATCTTTCAGGGCTTCAACCTGATCTCGGAGCTGACGGCGCTGGAGAATGTGGAGCTGCCGCTGATTTATCAGGGCGTCGGCCCTGTCAAACGGCGTGAGATGGCGCTGGCTGCGCTGGAGCGTGTGGGGCTTGCGCAGCGCGCGAGCCACCGGCCGATGGAGCTCTCCGGCGGCCAGCAGCAGCGCGTGGCCATTGCCCGCGCCATCTCCACCAGGGCACCCATCATTATGGCCGACGAGCCGACCGGCGCGCTCGATTCCAAAACGGGCGTGCATGTGCTGCAGATTCTGCACAGCCTGCACGATGACGGTACCACGGTCATCCTCATCACGCACGACAACAAAATCGCCGCCACGGCCGCGCGCATCGTGCGCATCTCCGACGGTGAGATCGTGCAGGACTGCCCGAGAGAGGAGGCAGGCGTACTGTGAACCTCAGGCAGAGCTTTAAGATCGCCCTGAAATCCATCTGGGGCAAAAAGGCGCGCTCCATTCTTACGATGCTGGGCATCATCATCGGTGTGTCCGCGGTTGTCATCATGGTGTCAATTGTGCAGGGCGCAAACAAGATGAGCAAAGAGTATTACGAGCGCATGGGCACCAACAAAATTACCGTTTCCGCCCACCAGTGGAACGGAGCGGACATCTCGCAGGAGCTGTACGACTATTGCCTGAGTCTGAGCGATCTGGTGATGGGCGTCACACCCAATGCCTCCTTCTGGAGCGAGAGCGGCATCAAGTACAACGCCAGCACAACGGCCAATATGGACTATACGCCGGAGCTTTATCTCGGCAGCGACCAGTTTGCCGTCTGCAACAACTTTACGCTGGAAAAGGGCAGGGATATTTCCTATCTGGATGTGAAAAAGCATGAGCAGGTCATCGTGCTCGGCTCGCGCGTGGCGGAATATCTCTTTCCGTATCAGAATCCCATCGGCGAGAGCGTGACCATTTCCGGCTACCGCTTCCGGGTGATTGGCGTCTATGCTGAAAAGGATCCCGGCTCGTCCTGGTCGATGGACAACATGGCCGTCGTGCCCTACACGCTCAACCGCATGCTCAATAACAACAACACCATCGACCAGTTTGTCGTCAAGGCGGTGAGCGCCGCGGCCACCACCGACGCCATCACCCGCATCACCGGCTTCCTGAGCGGACGCATCGACGAGAGCACCGGGTATTACAGTGTCTATTCTGAAAACCAGTGGATGCAGAGCGACGAGGAATACACCAAGACCATGAGCCTGGTCGTCGGCGGTATTGCGGGCATCTCCCTGCTGGTCGGCGGCATCGGCATTATGAACATCATGCTCGTCACCGTCACCGAGCGCACGCGCGAGATCGGTATCCGTATGGCCATCGGCGCACCGCGCCGCAGCATCATCCTGCAGTTTCTGATCGAGGCTGCGGTCATCTGCGCCATCGGCGGCCTGCTCGGCCTGATATTGGGCAGCCTGGGAACGCTGATCGCCGGTAAACTGATTTTCGACACCGTGTTGCTGCCCAATGCCGGCATGACCATCGGTGCGATCCTGTTCTCCGTGGTGCTGGGCATTGGCTTCGGCATGTATCCGGCGATCAAGGCGTCCGGCCTTCAGCCGGTTGAGGCGCTGCGAAGCGAATGATTTGGGAGGAAAAGATATGAGATTCAGACGCATTGCCGCCGCGCTGCTTGCAGCGGTGCTCACCCTCGGCTGCACGGCGCTGCCGGCCTCGGCCGCCGGCGTTTCGCGCTTCTCCGACGTGTCCGACCCGCAGCTGGCCCGAGAAGTGGATCAGCTGTATACCGTCGGCATCATCAACGGCGTCGGCGGAAACCGGTTTGACCCAAAGGGGACGCTGACCCGCGCGCAGTTCTGCAAGATGGCCGTCGTCGCCATGAACAAGGGCGACAGCGAGCCGCAGTACCGCAGCCGCACCATCTTCACGGACGTCACCGCCTCGCACTGGGCGCGCGGCTATATCAACTATGCCGCCACCGGCGAGACGCCCATCATCAGCGGCATCGGAAACGGTCGCTTTGATCCGAATGCCACGCTGACCTATGCGCAGGCCGTCACCATTCTGCTGCGTCTGTTGGGCTATACCGACGAGGACGCCGGCATGCTCTGGCCCAACGGCTATTTGGCCCTGGCCGCTGACATCGGCCTGACCGACGGCTTAAATCTGGGCGCCTCCAGCAAGCTGACGCGCGCGCAGGCGGCGCATCTGTTCTGCAACCTGCTGGCTGCCAACCGAAAGGACGGCACGTCCTATCTGACGTGCTTCGGCTCCGTGCAGGAAAACCTTGTGCTCATGAACAATCACGCTACCTACGGCGACGGTTCGCGCGCCATTGAGACCTCCGCGGGCCTGTGCAAGACCGAGCAGGACTTTGCCGACTCACTCGTCGGCCTCAGAGGCAAGCTCGTCACCGACAGCGACGGAAACGCCGTGCTGTTTGTGCCCAACAGCGGCAGAAGCACCACCATCACCGTCGATGAACTGGACGCTACCTGGGTGCGTGACACCAACGGCAAGCGCCACACCATACCCGGCGCAACTCCGGCCTACACCAACCGCAGCTCCGGCACCTGGGCTTCCATGTGGATCACCGTGCGGCAGGGGATGCAGCTGACGATTTACTGGACCGACTCCAGCGACGCCTCGGGCGTCTACATCCACAGCGCGGACGCCGATTCCGTCATGGTCGTGCGCAATGAGCCGGGCAAGGATCCGTTCTCCCGCATCACCGGCGGCGACCGGGATTATCAGGTGTATAAAAACAGCGTGCCCGCCACGCTCGACGATGTCAGGCGCTATGACGTCGGCAGCTATGACCGCACCACAAAGACCCTGCGCGTCAGCGACATGCGCATCTCCGGCTATTATGAGAGCGCCTCGCCCAACCGTACGGCGGCAGAGAGCGTCACCATCCTCGGCCATAAGTTTGAGGTGCTGGAATCGGCGCAGGCAGATTTGGCTTCCTTCGATCTGGGCGATCAGATCACGCTGCTGCTCACAGAGGACTGCCGCGTGGCCGGTGTGGTGTCCGCCACCACGGTGCGCGGGCAGGCCGTTGGCGTCGTGACGGGCTGGTCTGCCTCGAAGGCGGAGGTTACGCTGCTGGATATGGTCGACGGCAAGACCGGCGAGTATCTTGTCGTGTCCGGAAAGCCCGGCTCCAAGGCCAATCTGCTCGGTGAGCTGGTGTCTGTCAGCGGCCCTGAGCGCGGCAGCCTGTCGATCAACGTGCTTGCCGGCAACAGCATCAGCGGCGATCTCAACGTGGCCGAGCGCCGACTCGGCAGCACGCCGCTCAGCCCCGCCGTCCGGATTTTTGACCGTGTGGGCAAGAGCGCGGTGCATCAGGAGCTGCTCAGCGATCTGTCGCAGGCGGTCATTGCCTCCTCCCGTGTACGCTATGCCCGTAAGAATTTTGCCGGACAGATCGACGTGCTGGTGCTCAACGACGCCACCGGAGATGGCTACACCTACGGCATGATCTATTCCGAGGATGATACCATCATCCTGAAAAACGGCAAGGGTGGCCTCGGCCCCATCGAGAGCAGCTATCTTGTCAGCTCCGGCAAGCCCGGCGGCATTGCCCTGACGGCTGACGGCAGCGGCATTGCCAGCGTGACGAAGCTGCCGTATGAGGAAAAGGTCGACCGCACCGCGTTTTATGAGGAGGACGACCACTGGTATGTCACCATCCGCGGCGAGGCGGTGCGGGTCTCCGACGAGGTGGCCTGCTATAACCGCGTAACGGACGGCTGGTTTGAGACGCTGGACGAGGCGCGCGCCTATTCCGCGAATCTCACCGTGTTTTATGATCGTGCGCCCGATCAGGGCGGCAAGATCCGCGTCGTGCGCGCCGACTGATGTGCGCACGGAAGGGAGCGACCCTTATGAGTGAACGCAGTCCGCTTCTGCGGGCGTGTGAGGAAGTGACGCGCAGCAGAGCGCTTTCCGCGCACCTGGATGCGCTGCGCCGCGAGGAGCAGGAGCTGTCCGGGCAGGAGCAGACGCTGCGCCGGACGCGGGCGGCGGAGCAGGCGGATGTCGACCGGCTGGAGCGGAACGGCCCGATCAACTGGGTCTACCGCGCCATGGGCCGGCATGAGGACAAGCTTGCCGGCGAGCGCCGTGAGGCGGCGGAGGCCGCCTCGCGGCACGAGGCGGTGCTGCGCCGTCTGGAGGCGCTGCGCGGAGAAAAGACGGATTGCCTGCAGCGGCTTTCCGAACTGGAGGGCTGCGAGCAGCGCTGTGCGCGGCTGCTGGATGCACAGGCGGCGCGCCTGCTTGCGGGCAGCTCGCCGGCGTCAGAGCGGCTGCGCCGTCTGGAGGCGCAGCTGGAGGACGAAAAGCGACGGTTTATCGAGATCGGCGAGGCGGAGACCGCGGGGCGGCTGGCACAGGAGCGGGCGGATGCCGCGGAGGAGCTGCTCTCCAGCGCGGCCAATCTCGGCGCGTGGGATTTGCTGGGCGGCGGCGTGCTGGCCGACTGCCTCAAGCACAGCCGTCTCGATGAGGCGCAGAGCTGCATTCATGCGCTGCAGGTGCAGCTCGGCCGCTTTGAGCAGGAGCTGGCGGATGTGAAGCTCTCGGGCGGGATCATGCTGGAGGTCGGCGGCTTTCTGCGCTTTGCGGATATCTTTGTCGACGATATCTTTTCCAGTGCGATGGTGCTGGGCCGCATCCGCGATGCGCGCGGGCAGGTCTCGTCCGTTGCCCAGCAGCTGCACGGGACGATGCAGACGCTGTGCCGGCTGAAGGCGGAGAGCCTCCACCGGCTCGGAGCGCTGCAGGAGGAGCGCACGCAGCTTCTGCTGCAGACGGAACGGGAGCAGGCCGGATAAAAAAACTGCGCACCCCCGCTTATGCCGGGGGTGCGCAGTTTTTCCTTTATGCGGCGGAGACTCAGCGGGTGCCGAAAATACGGTCGCCCGCGTCGCCGAGGCCGGGAACGATATAGCCGTGCTCGTTGAGGTGATCGTCCAGCGCGGCGAGATAAATGTCGACGTCGGGGTGCTTTTCCTGCACGACGGCAACGCCCTCGGGCGCACCGATGATGCACATGAGCTTGATGTGCCTGCAGCCGCGCTTTTTGAGGAAGGTGACGGCCGCCGCCGCGCTGCCGCCGGTTGCGAGCATCGGGTCGACCACGATGACGTCGCGCTCGGCGATGTCTGCTGGCAGCTTGCAGTAGTACTCGACCGGCTCGAGCGTTTCGGGATCCCGGTAGAGGCCGATATGGCCGACCTTGCAGGACGGGATCATGGCAACCATGCCGTCAACCATGCCGAGACCGGCACGGAGGATGGGCACGATGGCCAGCTTTTTGCCGGACAGACGCTTGACCTTGGCTGTGGCGACGGGCGTTTCGATCTCGATCTCCTTGACGGGCAGGTCGCGGGTGGCCTCAAAGCACATCAGCATGGCAATTTCGGAGATCAGCTCCCGGAATTCCTTGACGCTGGTGTTCTTATCACGCAGGATGGAAAGCTTGTGCTGGATCAGCGGGTGGTCAAAAACCAGGACGTTACTCATGGTACAGGCTCCTTCTGTTTGGTAAATTCAACCCATTCTTGCCTGACGCTCCCGCTCCGCCTGAGACAGGCGCAGGTAAACCGGGAGCAGCCGGTCTGCCGGCTGCGGCGTCTGCCGGGCAGCAGCCATCGCCACGCCCCAGGCCGTCTGATGCTCCAGCGGCGCAGGTGCAAGAAGGGCAGGCAGTCCTCTTTCCAAAAACTGATTATAACACAGTCTTGCCCCGTCTCCAACAAGAAAAATCGGGTTTTCGATATTTTTTATCTCAAGGCACAGCTCGTCGAGCGAAATGGCACGATCCGGACACAGCCGCTGCGGCGCACCGTTTTCAAAGGTGAACAGCGCGTTGTAGAGCTGGCTGCGCCGCGCGTCCATCACGCAGCAGATGACGGCTCCCTCCGGGGCGGCCGCCCCGTTCCAGGCCATGGCCTCCAGCGTGGACACGCCGACGGCGGGCAGCTCCGCGCCCCAGCAAAGCCCTTTGACAGTGGACACGCCGATGCGCACGCCGGTAAACGAGCCGGGGCCGCAGGCCACGGCCACAGCGTCCAGCTCCGCAAGCTTCAGGCCGGCGCCCTGAAGCAGGCTGTCGACCATGGGCAGCAGCGTGCGGCTGTGGGTCAGTCCGTTGTTCTGCACGGTCTGGGCCAGCAGCCTGCCGTCCCGGCAGAGCGCGGCGGAGGCCGCTTTTGCAGAGGATTCCAGCGCAAGAATCAGCATAGGCTCGCCCCCTCGATGGTGATGGTGCGGGAGACGTCGTCCAGCCGCTCAATGCGTACGGTAATCTCGCTGCCGTCGAAGGCGTCCTCCACGTTTTCGCTCCATTCCACGGCGCAGATGCCGCCGCGGGCCAGATAGTCGTCCCACCCGATGCCGAACAGCTCGTCGGCTGAGGAGAGACGGTACATGTCGAAATGAAACAGCGGGCGCGGCCCATCGTATTCGTTGACGATGGTGAAGGTGGGGCTGTTCACCCGGGCATGCACGCCCAGCGCCCGCGCCATGCCGCGCACAAACGCGGTCTTTCCGGCGCCCAGATCGCCGTAGAGCGCCACAACGCTGCCGCCCGGAAGAACGGAGGCCAGCCTTGCGCCCAGCGCCTCGGTTTCGGCCTCGGAATGTGTCGTGTAGGTCAAAATTCGGTTCATCTCCATGCCCGCGGCGGTTTGCGGGCGTATATGGTTCGGCGCAATGCCGCGCCGCCGCTTTTGGCGGAAGCAAATCATTATAGCATGAAAATAGGGTTTGCGTAAAGAAGGAAACTGTGTTATGATAAAAAATAAGTTTATTTCCCTGCACGCAGCCGGAGAGGAGGAAGCAAATGAAAAAGCTCTGGCCGGTGCTCACTGATTTCTTCCGCCGTGCGGACATGCTGCTTCTGGCTTTGTGCGTTGCCGCGTCGGCCTTCGGCATTGTGGTCATCTCCAGCGCAACGGCGTCCTACGGCAGCTCCAAATACGTCATCATCCAGTCGGCCGCCCTGCTTCTCGGCATCGGCATGTTCATCCTTTTCACGGTGATCGACGTGGATATCATCGCCGGAAGCTGGCCGGTGCTGTTTGCCTTCAACGTGGTGTTTCTGCTCATCCTCATTCCGTTCGGCGTTTCAGGCGATACGGGCAACTCCGGCTGGCTCCGCTTCTTCGGCATCGGAATTCAGCCGTCCGAGGTTGTTAAGGTGATTTATATCGTGCTGATGGCCAAGCACATCAGCTACCTCAAGGAATATAAGAATCTTAATTCCGTTTTCTCTGTGGCGCAGCTGCTGCTGCACTTTGCCGTCATGTTCGGCCTCATCATATTCACGTCGGACGATCTGGGCAGCGCGCTGGTGTTTTTCTTCATTTTCCTGGTGATGTTGTTTGCCGGCGGGCTGAAGCTGTACTGGTTCCTGCTGGGCCTGGCGGCGCTGGCGGCGCTCACGCCGCTGGTGTGGACGAAATTCCTCCAGCCCTATCAGCGCGACCGGATTCTGCTGCCGTATGTCCCCAGCATCGACCCGGATGGCTTCGGCATCCGCTGGCAGCCCAATCAGAGCAAGCTGGCGCTGGCCTCCGGACAGCTGACCGGAACGGGGCTGTATCACGGCCCGCAGAGCCAGTCCTCCGCCCTCAGCGGCAAGCATACCGACTTTATCTTCGCCGTCATCGGCGAGGAGCTGGGCATGATCGGCTGCTGTGTGGTGCTGCTGTTGTTGCTGCTTATCATTGTACGCTGCGTTTACGTCGGACTGCATTCGAGGAATACGATGAGCATGCTCGTGTGCTTCGGCGTTGCGTCCACCATTTTGTTTCAGACCTTTGAGAATGCGGGCATGTGCATTGGCATCACGCCTGTTATCGGCATCACATTGCCGTTTTTCAGCTACGGCGGCTCGTCCATGTTTTCGCTCATGGCGGCGATGGGGCTGGTTTCCGGCATCCGGTATCGACCAAAGCCGGAGCGCTACCGGCGGTACGGATAGCGCGGCAGACGGCAGTTCAAATCAGAATGATACCAAATGGAGGCGCTTCCGATCGGAAGCGCCTCCTCTGTGTTTTTTAACGCTGCGGCACACGGTCAGGGCGTGCGCTTTTTGCCGAAGAAGAAGAGCGCGATGGTGCCCGGGCCGGTATGGCTGCCGATGGTGGTGCCGATGTTGTTGATCTCCACATGACCGTTGAGGTTGGGAAAGCGCGCTTCGACCAGCGCGGCGACGGCCTTCGCGTCGTCCATGCAGGCGGACTGGGAGATATAGCACTTGCCGGAATAGGCCAGGCCGCCCTGCGCGTTCTGCTCCATACGGTCGACGATGGCGCGGATGGCGTGCTTTTTTGAGCGGATCTTCTCACGCGGAATGAGCTTACCTGCGTCGTTCATGTTCAGCAGCGGGCAGATGCCCAGAATGCCGCCGAATACGCCGGCAGCCTTGGAGATGCGGCCGCCGCGTACATAGGCCGACAGATCCGTGGAGAAAAACCAGTGCTGTACCTCAAGGCGGTGCTCCATGCCCCACTGATACAGCGCGTCGATGGACATCCCCTCATCCCGCAGGTCGGCCAGCTTATCCATGAACAGGCCGAAGCCGGACGAGGCGCACAGCGAGTCGAGCACCAGAACACGGCGATCCGGGTAACGCTCCTTGCAGATGAGCGCAGCGTTGACCGCGGAGTTGTAGGTTCCGGACAGGCCGGAGGAGAAGCACACGTGCAGCACATCCTTGCCCTGGGCAAGCAGGCTGTCGAAGAAGTCGAGATACTCGGCGATGTTCACCTGCGTGGTGCTGGTGGAGGCGCCGTTGGCCATGGCCTGATAGAAATCGTCATAGGAGATGGTCTGTCCAAAATCGTCCTGATGGCTTTTTCCGTCCAGCGAATAATGGAAGCAGACATAGGAAATGTCCCGCGCTTCAAAATGCTCACGTGTCAGATCTGCAGTGGTACAACAGGTGAGAAAGTATTCGTGCATGAGAGCTCCTTTCAGCCGGCGCGGCTGCGCGATATTCTGCTGCTATCCTATCGCACGCCGGGGTAAAATTCAACCTCCCGGTGCAATGCGCGGCGCTACAAACCGGAGAGTAAAAAAACCGGGCGCAGGCAAGGCTTTTTTCGGCCTCTGCGCCCGGTTTCCCATCGCTCTACGATTCGTAGAGCGGCTCTCAACGCCGGTTTCGGATGCGAAAACTGAAGTAGACAAGCAGCTCCGCCGGGATGAGCAGCAGAAACAGCTGCCACGGATGATATTTCAGCAGCGACAGATAAATCACCACAAACACGCTGAGCACAAGCCCTCCGACAATCAGCCGGTTCTCTTTGCCGTGGTTCCAGATGGAGTTGAGCACCAGCAGCGCCACCAGAGACAGCGGAACGGCGTATGCAAAAAACAGCCAGATGAAATGGCCCAGCAGCCAGAAAATGACAAACAGCAGCGCTGCCAGCGTCCAGATGCCGGTGATGGCGACCAGGGTGACGGCCTTACGGCTGTACGAGCCGTTCAGCTCGTCGGCCGCCTGCGGGTCGGGCGTCCAGCAAGCCTCGCGCAGCAGGGAATCGACCGACACGCCGAACAGCTCGCTGAGCTTTTTGAGCACCGCAGCATCCGGCATCGACTCGGCCCGTTCCCATTTGGATATGGTTTTATCGGAATAGTTCAGCTTTTCTCCAAGCTCCGCCTGGGTCATTCCGGCGGACAGACGCAGGCGGATGATGTTGCCTGCGATGATCGGCTTGAGCTCGTCCATAGAAAGGAATCCAACCTTTTCGTTGTGATAGATGCGATGGTGTTATATTACATTATTAATGTGTCGGCGGCTCAGTCGAGGTTGCCGGTGGTGAGCATCAGCGCCGTCAGCGCGACGACGGGCGCGGTCTCACACCGCAGGATGCGCGGCCCCATGGCGCATACCGTCAGTCCCACGCGGCGTGCAAGCTCGGCCTCTGCGGGATCGAAGCCGCCCTCCGGTCCGGTGATGATGGCAGCTGTGGCGGGATGAATGCCGGAGAGCGCCCGGCTCAGTCCGACGCGGTCTGCTCCCGTCTCGTAAAAGAACAGACCCAGCTCCTGCTTTGCGGCCAGATCGAGCGCCTGACCAAAGTCGGAGAGAATGCGCACCTTCGGAATGATGCCGCGGCCGGACTGCTTTGCAGCCTCCTCAGCGATGCGCTGCCAGCGCTCGCACTTTTTCGGGAAGGTCTCCGGCGCGGGGCGGCATACGCAGCGGGAGGAGAGGAAAAAGCAGATTTCGGACGCGCCGGCCTCGGTGCATTTCTGTACGGTGTAGTCTGAGCGCTCGCCCTTCGGCATACCGGCCAGCACCACGGCAGACACCGACGGCTCGGACGGGGAGCGCCGGGAGCCGAGCACCTCAGCCTCGACGGCACCCTTGCCCAGGTGCGTCAGACGGCATTCGTAATCGGTTCCTTCCCCATCGCTGAGGATGACCGAATCGCCGATCTGAAGCCGCAGTACCCGGATATGGTCGGCGTCTGCGCCCGTAATGAGCGCCGCCCCCCCGGCAAAATTGGCTCCGGCCATGAAAAATCTTGGCATAGCTGCTCCTCCGCACACATATTTTACATATCTTACTACAATTCTTCCGCAAACGCAAGACGGGAACCGCCGGAGTTTTTTTACATAGGATGACAGTGAGGTGATTCCATGCAGGAACAGAGCTTTACGGACGAAAACGCCTTCGCACGTGTGTGGAGTCGCGTGACAGCGGGGCTGAGCGAGCAGCTGACGCCGCAGCAGGAGCAGCAGCGCGCTGAGGCCTGCCTGCAGCAGGCGGAGGGAGTACTGCTGCTGCAGCTGCTGGAGCAGACGCAGCGACTGGCTGCGCGCTACCGCCAGCTGGCCAGGCGCTGCGGGCCGGTCCGACGCACGCTGAGCGCGCTGTATGCTGCGCGCCGGCGCTGTGCGCAGCAGCTGCGTCTGGAATACTATCTGCGCACCGGCGAGAGCCTGCCGCAGCCGGCGGACACGCCGGCGATGCCGGGGGTGCTGTCGGCGCTGCGCGCTGCCTGGCTTGCTGAGGGTGAACTGGAGCGCGCCTGCCGTGACGCGGCCTGCCGCACCGGCTCGACGGAGCTGGCCGGGCTGTATCTGGAGCAGGCCGGCACGGCCCAGACGCATGCACGGACGCTGCGGCGGCTGATCGAGGGCATGCTCGGGCAAGAAGACACTTGACAGAATTGAAAGCACTTTATATAATCTTTCCGGAGTAAAAGGGAGTAACCCGCGCTGCAGGGCGCGATGCGGAGTCGTCATCCCGGCGCAATGCGCCCGGCCCGCATGTAAGTGTGAGACTTTTGCCGTCATGTGACGGGAGAGGTCTCATTTTTTATTTTTCTGTGTATGGGAGGAAATGCCATGATCCTTGCGCTGATCCTGTTTGTCGTTACCTACATTTTGCTTCTGGCGCTGCCCAATCACCGGCACTGGGTCGCCCTCGGCTCGGCGGCGGTGTTCCTTGCGCTGCGCATCCTGCCCGGCTCGGAGATCCTTGCGGCGCTGGATTTCAACGTGCTGCTGATGATCGCGGGTACGATGGGACTGGTGTCGCTGTTCATCGAATCGGGCATGCCGGCGCTGTTGGCCGACTGCCTGATTGCCCGCATGCCTAACGTCAAGTGGGTGGCTGTGGCGCTGTCGCTGTTTGCCGGATTCATTTCCGCATTTGTGGACAACGTGGCTACGGTTCTGATGATCGCGCCGGTGGCCATGGCCATTGCAAAGCGACTGGAGCTCGATCCCGTCCCGCTGGTGATCGCCATTGCCGTCTCGTCCAATCTGCAGGGGGCGGCCACGCTGGTGGGCGATACGACGTCGATCCTGCTGGGCGGCTATGCGGACATGGATTTTCTGGATTTTTTTGTGTTTCACGGAAAGCCGGGCATGTTCTGGGTGGTAGAGGTCGGCGCGGTGCTCACGGTGCTGGTGCTGCTGGCGCTTTTCCGTAACGACACGCAGCGTGTGGAACAGCAGGGCAAAACCGTTGTGCGCGACTATGTCCCCACGGTGCTGCTGTGCCTGATGCTGGTGCTGCTGATCGGCGCGTCCTTTCTGCCGAAGAAGCCGGCAATCATCAACGGCCTGATCTGTACGGTGCTGTTTGTGGCAGGGCTGATGATAGAGCTTGTACGCACAAAGGATACCTCACGCATTGCCCTTCACCTGAAAAGCATTGATTATCAGACCATCCTGCTGCTGTTCGGACTGTTTCTCGTGATCGGCGGCATCACGCAGGCCGGCGTGGTCGACGCCATCAGCCGGCTGTTTCTGCTGGCTGCATCGGATAATCTGTTTGTCATCTACACGCTCATCGTCTGGGCGAGCGTGCTGTTTTCCGCCTTCATCGACAACATCCCGTACACGGCCACGATGCTGCCGGTTGTGCAGGGCATTTCTGCAGCGCTGGGCGTGGAGCCGTATCTGCTGTATTTCGGCCTGCTTGCCGGCGCAACGCTCGGCGGCAACCTCACGCCGGTGGGCGCCTCAGCCAACATCACGGCCATCGGCATCCTGCGCAGAGAGGGCTGCACGGTGCGCACGAAGGATTTCATGCGCATCGGCGTGCCGTTTTCCCTTGTGGCGGTGCTCAGCGGCTATCTTCTGATCTGGGTGATCTGGCACTGAGGCACCGGCGCCCGGCCTGAAAAAACAGCGCCCCGCTGCTCAGCGGGGCGCTGCGGCCTGTGGCCGGTTTGAAACGATTTATTCGCCGACGATCTCAGGGGCGTTGAGCGCTTCCATCAGCTTGTCGACGTCAAGGCCGTGTGCGGCGGCGCCGTCGCCGATGGACTCGAAGTGTGCCGCCAGGCAGCCGATGCAGCCCATGCCGGCGCCGCGCAGCACGTCGACTGCGGCGGGATACTTCTCAAGGATCTCCATGATACCCATATCTTTCGTGATCTTCATTTGTCTGCTCCTTTGTTGTGGTGTGGTCGTGCCGGACGTGGGTGTGCAGCCCGGACCGGACACAATGACATAGCATGATTCTATCGCCGCGCGCGCCGCTTGTCAATGCGCTTTTGCGCATTTTCGGTACGGCGGCAGCAACAGTATGCGCAGAAAGCGGGCATTACAATCCGTGTTTTCGCCCGGCGCTGAGGCTGTTGCACACCATGCCGGCCACAATGAGGATCAGTCCTGCCCAGCCGGCGGGGCCGGGCAGCGCGTCGTGCAGAAACAGCAGGCCCAGCAGCAGCGTGAAGAGCACCTCGCCGGACTGTGTGGCCTCCACCAGCGCCAGCTGACGTGCGTCGTGCCGCACCAGCTCCGTCGCCCGGAAAAACAGCAGCGTGGCTGCCACGCCGGAAAACAGCGCCACCAGAAACGCCTGCTCCACCTGTCCGCGGGACGGCCAGCCGGCGGCGTGCATCGACCAGACGGACAAAATCAGCCAGAACGGCAGGCTGCACAGCGTCATGCCGAACACGCGCTGGAGCGTGCTGAGCCGGCCCTGACACAGCGCCATCATCCGGCGGTTTCCAAGCGGATAGGAAAAGGCGGCGATGAGGATCGGCCCGAGCGCCGTGCCGGCGCGCTGCCAGTCGACCCCGCCCGGGCGCACCTGCAGGAGAAATACGCCCGCGAGGATCACGGCGGCCCACACGATCTGCCGGCTCGGGATGCGCTGCCCCCACAGCGGCGTGAGCAGCACGCCGGCCACAATGGTGATCTGCCAGGCTGCGGCCACAAACCACGATTCGCCGAACGCGGAGGCGAGCGTCAGCGGCGCGTAAAACAGGCCGAAGCCTACCGTGCTCCACAGCAGCCACTGTCCCGGGGCACGGCGCAGCTCATCGAACACCGGGCGAAGCCGTCCTCCGCGCAGCAGCGGCGGGAGCAGCAGCGGCAGCGTGAACAAATAACGCAGTGCGGCGCTCCAGCCCCAGTAGCCGCCGCCAAGATCCATGCTGCGGTTCAGAACAAAGGTAAAGGCGAAAAAGAATGAGGCCAGAAGGCCCAGGGCAAGGCCGCGCCATCCGGCAGTGTCTGTATGCATACTCCACCTCCTGCGTATGACCGGGACGGTATTCCGTTCCGCTGCTTCATTATAACGTGGAATGCCGCGCCTGCAAAGCTTTTTTGCTTGCGGCGGCGCGGTGCGTCTGATATCATCGGGAAAGAACAAGCAGGAGGGACGCCATGCGCATTCTCATTTCTCCGGCCAAGAAAATGGTTGTCGAGCCGGATGGCTTTCCGGTGCAGGCGCTGCCGCAGTTTATCGGGCAGGCTGAGCGGCTGCGGGCACGTCTGCTGGAGCTGTCGTATGCACAGCTGCGCACGCTCTGGCGCTGCAGCGACCGGATCGCCGGGCCGTGCTATGCCGCGCTGCAGCATCAGTCGCTGCGTCAATCGCTCACGCCGGCCATTTTATCCTTTCAGGGCATCCAGTATCAGTACATGGCCCCGGGCGTGTTTTCCGATGCCGAACTGCACTATGTGCAGGAGCATGTGCGCATTCTCTCCGGCTTTTATGGGCTGCTTCGTCCGCTCGACGGCGTGACGCCCTACCGGCTGGAGATGCAGGCGCGGCTGGAGGTGGACGGCTGCCGAGATCTTTACGCCTTCTGGGGCGGCCGGCTGGCCCGGCAGCTGGCGGAGGAGACGCGGCTGGTGGTGGATCTGGCCTCGCGGGAATACAGTAAAAGCGTGCTGCCGCACCTGCCGGCGGACGTGCGCACGGTGACGTGCGTATTCGGCACGCTGTCCGACGGACGCGTGCTGGAGCAGGGGACGCAGTGCAAGATGGCGCGCGGGGAGATGGTGCGGTATCTGGCCGAGTGCGGCGGGCAGGATGTACAGGCGCTGCGCGGCTTCGACCGGCTGCGCTACGTCTACTGTCCGGAGCGCTCGGATGAGACCCGTCTCGTGTTTCTCCGTCCTCCCGCGCAGCGGCACGGCGGGCGGGACCGGGATCCGGAAGATTGACAAGCGGCATCGCGTGGGGTATCATAGCGGAAAACGCAGAGAAGGCAGGGGGAGCATATGACGGAAGTGGTGGCTGCGCTCATCTGGGACGGCGCGCGGTTTCTCATCTGCCAGCGGCCGGCGCACAAGGCGCGCGGGCTGCTGTGGGAGTTTGTCGGCGGCAAGGTCGAGCCGGGCGAGACAAAGCGGCAGGCGCTCGTGCGCGAGTGCCGGGAGGAGCTGGGCATCACCGTGGAGGTGGGCGAGCCGTTTACAGACGTCACACACGTTTATTCCGATCTCACCGTGCATTTGACGCTGTTCCACGCGCGCATTGCCGCGGGCACGCCCCGACTGCTCGAGCATAACGACCTGCGCTGGATCACCGTTGACGAGATCGGTGCGTATCCCTTCTGTCCGGCGGACGTGGAAATTCTTGCAAGGCTGCGGCAAACGGGCCGGAGTGTTTGACAATGATTGCTTATATGGTATAATTTTACCTGAGGGGCACAGCCCCGCCGCCAGAGCGGCGGCAAAACCGTAAAACAGGGAGGAGTCATGCCATGAATGAAAAAGCAGCCGGCGGGATTCTGGGCGGGATCGCCTGCGTTGCGGCCTTGTTTTTCCTTGCCCGATCCGGATGGTCCTTCAGCGGCCTGTTCAAAAGCGTACTGCTGCTGGGGGCGTTTATCCTGGCGCTGATCCTGCTGCTGGTGGGCGTGGTGATGTTTTTTGCGCTGCGCAAGCCGAAAAAGGGCGGAAAGTCCGCTCCGTCTGCTGCGGCCGCGGCCCGGCTGACACCGGAGCAGACAGCCGTTCTGCAGAAGGGGAGAGGCAATCTCCTGCAGCTGCGCTCCATGGCCCTGCGCGTGAAAAACGCCGATATTCGCCGGCAGTGCAGCCAGATTTGCAGCGAGGCCGAGCGCATCCTCAAAACGCTGCGGGAAAAGCCGGAGAGCATCCCTGCGGCGCGGCAGTTTTTCAATTATTATCTTCCGACACTCGGCGAGATCATTACGAAATACGAGCGGCTTGAGCGCAGCGGCGTACCCCTGGATGAAATGACACAGAAGGTTACGACCTATCTCGCGGAAATCGAGCAGGCCATGCGGCGGCAGCACGAAAATCTGTTTGACGCGGATCTTCTGGACATGTCGGTCGAGATGGAGACGATGACGATGGCCTGCAGGCGGGACGGGCTGCTGTCCGGCCAGCAGTTTCATGTTGAGAGCGGCGGGGAGACGATCACGCTGACACTCTGACGAAGGCGCATACAGAAAAATCGGAGACGGCGCAGGCAAACATGCCTGCGCCGTCTTCGGTTTATCGTGCGTGTATTACAGGGAGATGCGGTTGCGCGGGGTGATGATGGGGATGCCGCCGGCGGCGTCAATGGTAAAGGTGTCGGCCTGCTGGCTGATGAAGCGGGCGCAGCAGAAGGTGTAGCCCTCCTCTGTGGTGAAGACCTCATCGTCCGCATCGGCCTTGTCCAGCACCAGCTCCAGCACGCGCTGGCAGGCGGCGCAGGATACGTTGTGATACTTGATGCGGATGGGCTTTTCCGGGATGGTGCGGTATTCGCGCTGCAGCATGCGCAGCGCGGCGTCCGTGAGCTTGACTGTCATGATATATTCCCTCTCCTTTATCTTTCACCCGGCCGCAGCCGCAGACGGGCTTAGAATACAAGCTGCAAGGAAGCATGATGCGGATACCATCATCTTACTGTACAAAGTACGTTCAGTCAATGTGACTTTCGGCTACCCTTACCCTTCCGGAGCAACGTCTTTGTATTCTTCAGCGGTAGTTCAGACGGATTCATCAGAACATGTTTTCCTCCGCAGTTTTTGCTTTGACGGATTCTGCTCCGGGCCGATACCCGCTGACGTCATCATAGCAGAAACGATGGAAATTGCGATGTGACTTCCGTCATGTTTTGGCATTACACAACCATACGGGCGCGGGCGGGAAATTCCCATACCGTGCAATGAAATGATTGACAAACAATAATTTGCGTGATATGGTGACACCAGGAATTATCGTTTTACAATAATTGGAGGCGGCGTATGAAGCGGAAACGGTTCTGTATTTTCCTGTGTGCCGAGGCGGTGGCCAGCGTGTTGCTGTACCTGGCACGGCAGTCGCTGCCGCGGGCGTTTTCTGCGGTGGTCGCCTTCCCGTTTGAGCAGCTGGCGCTGGGGCTGCGCGCGCTGTCCTGCCGGAGCAGGGCGGGAGACGCGGCGGCCTGGGTAATCTATTGCGCGGTGTGCCTGCTTCCGCTGGCGCTGCTGCCGGTGATTCGCCGCCGGCGCAGGCTGCAGGCGGAGGACGCGCTGCTGGCCGTGCTGAGCGCGGCGCTGTTTGCGGTGCTGTACTGGATGATCAATCCTGCGCTGCTGGGCGAGTTTATGGGTGCGGAGGAAGGCCGCCGCGTGTTGATGGGCGTGCTGGGCGGCGTGATCTATTCGGTTCTGGTCGGATATCTGCTGCTGCGCGTGCTGCGCCGGATGGCGGCGGCCGACACACAGCGGCTGCACCGGGCGCTTGCGGTGCTGCTGTATCTGCTTGGGGCGGTGTTTGTGTTTGCGGCGTTCGGCGTGTGCTTTGGCGAGCTGCTGTCCTCGCTGGACGCGCTGCGCGAGCGGTATACGGAGCTGCCGGCGATCAGCTATGTGTTCCTGGCGCTGCAGTATTTCGTGGACGCGCTGCCGTATGTGCTGGACGCGGTGGTGACGCTGGCCGGGCTGCGCCTGCTGCAGGAACTGGGCGCGGAGCGCTATTCGGAGCAGGCCGTGCAGGCGGCGGAGCGGCTCTCCCTCCTGTGCGGGCGGGCGCTGGCGGCAACCATGCTGTGCACAATGAGCTTCAATCTGCTGCAGCTGGTATTCCTGCGCCGGCTGCGCGACGTCAGCGCGCATGTGCAGCTGCCGCTGTCCTCCGTTGCGTTTGTGCTGGCGGCGCTGCTGCTGGCGCGCTATATTCGTGAGAACAAGCAGCTGAAGGATGACAACGATCTGTTTGTCTGAGGAAGGGGCGGCGGCATGGCCATTGAGGTGCATCTCGACGAGCTGCTTCGTGCCCGCGGTATGACGGCAAAGCAGCTGTGCGCGCTGGTGGGGATTACCGAAGCAAACCTTTCCATCCTGCGCAGCGGCAAGGCGCGCGGCGTGCGCTTCGGAACGATCAATCGCATCTGCTATCACCTGGGCTGCGACGTGGGGGACATTCTGAGATTTGACGGACATCTGGAGGAGGAAAACGATGAAGCATAAGCGCATCGGGCACGGCCTGCTGTGCCTTTGTCTGTGCGCGGCGCTGGCGCTGTCCGGCTGCCGGCTGGCCCGGGAGGATGGGCAGGAGCAGACGAAGGAGCGGCTCATCGGCGTGCTGATCACGGCGGAGTATCTGGATCTGTTTGACGTGGACGCCTATTTTCAGGACAATTTCCGGCTGCAGGGCGGGGAGATCCAAGTCGACGGGGACCTGAGCGCCTATCAGGGCCGCCTGTATGCCGAGCTGACCGAACGGCAATTGACCAGGGAAGAGACCGGCGAGGTCACAACGAAGCAGGAGTATGTCTTCCCGGATACGGAGGGACTGCTTTGTATCGTGCCGCGCATGACGCCGGAGGGAGAGGACAGCTATCTGAGCACGATGGCGGATGACGCCGTTGAAACCAAGCTCAATCTGTCGTACACGGACGATTGCGATTGCATCAGCATGGACGCGACGGTGTATATGATGGCGAGCGGCTTGCCGGACGAGATCCATGGGGCGGCGTATGTCAATCCCGTTTACCAGAGTGCCGACGGCAGTGTTTACGCTGTCAGCGGGCACGGCGTTTCGTTTTCCGCGCCGATGGGTGTGGGGGCGGTGTACACACAGACGCTCAGCGAGCGCACGGAGTCCATTGTCGACGGCGAGCGCAGAGCGGAGGAAACGAGCATTGCCGTTCACCTGGGCTGCATGGCGAGACCGGAGCGGATCACGGTGCGTCAGATGGACGGGCAGAGCCGGTGTCTTGTCCGTGCGGATTACGAGCCGGGCACGCTGCCGGAGATGCTTGTGCCGCAGGACGGGACAGAATACGTGCTCGTGGAGACCGTTTCGAGCGGAGAGAACGGCGAACCGGGTGTTTCCCGGGAAATATACGAGGCACAGGACGACCTGTTTTACACCTATTATGCACGGGAGGACGGCTTTTTGGTCCGGAGGAGCACGCAGCTGCTCTGGCCGGAAGCGTCGCCGGAATAATCCGGATAAAAAGAAACGCAGCAGACGGACGGCTTCGGCCGAAGGTCTGCTGCGTATTTTGTTTTGCCGGGCGTGCTCAGCGGGCGGCTGCCGCGGCGAAGGCCTGCTGCGGCGTCTGTCCCTCAAGAATGGGAAGCAGACGATTGAATACGGTGGCGGCCTGTGCGCGGGTGGCCGCGCCCTGCGGGTCGAGCTGCGTGGCGGAAACGCCGCCGATCACGCCGGCTGCGCCCGCCCATTCCAGCGCGGTCCGCGCGTAGGCGGAAACGGCTGCGGCGTCTGCAAAGCCGTCGAGCGGGGCCGACTGGCTGACGTCGGCCTGCTTATAGCGTGCGTAGCGCCAGAGGATGACGGCCAGCTGCTCGCGCGTGACCGCATCGTCCGGCAGAAAGCGCCGGTCCTCGGTACCGGTGACGAGGCTGTGCGCCACTGCCCAGGCCACCGCGTCGTGATACCAGGCGGTCTTCGGGACATCGGAAAAGCCGGCTGCACCGGTGACGGGATTGCCCTCCAGATTGTACAGCAGCTGCACCAGCATCGCGCGGGTCATCCTTGCGTCCGGGGCAAAGGCCGTATCGGACACGCCGTGAAACAGCGAGCGGCGCAGCCCGCGCTCGGCCTCCACCCGCGCCCAGTGGCCGTCCAGATCGGGAAAATCTGCGGCGGAGGGGGTGCCGGAGGTGAGATAGTCGACAAAGCGGCCGGCGTTGACGATGCCGCAGCCATACTCCGACGCCGAGCCGCTGCAGGGATAGGCGCTGGCGGCCAGCAGCAGACGGAATTTGTCCGCAGTAATCTCCGGGTCATATCCGCGCGCAACGGCTGCCAGCGCCGTGACGTGCGGAGCGGCAAAGGACGTGCCGCTGCCCTGCTTATACTCCCGGTCGCCGGCCATGCTCAGGCCGAGGATGTCCTCGCCTGGGGCGGTGATGAACACGCTTTTATTGCGCTCGGAGAAGTCTGAGACCTGTCCGTCCCGTCCGACGGAGCCTACGCCGATGACGCAGTCGTACGCCGCGGGGTAGAGCAGGCGCTCCGTGCCGGTGTTGCCGGTGGAGGAAATGAGGAGGACGTTCTTGGAGTCGGCATACGCGACGGCCTCGCGCAGCGACTTGGCGTCCGTCTGCAGGCCGAGGCTCAGGTTGATGATGCCGCAGTGGTAGTGGTCGACCGCCTTGTAAATGGCGGCGACGATGTAAGCAATGCTGGTGTCGATCTCCTCGCCGAAGCACTTGAGGGGGACGATGGTAATCCCATCGATCATACCGGCGATGCCCTTGCCGTTGTTGCGTGCGGCGGCCAGCACGCCGGCGATGAAAGTGCCGTGGCCGGTTTTGTCCGTGAGGTCGTGCGAGCCGGTCAGCAGGTTGACGCCGTCCTCCACCAGAATGTCCACGCCCTGCAGGTCCTCGTGCGTCAGGCTCAGGCCCGAGTCAATGAGGGCCACGCGTATGCCGGACGCGCTCACCGGCGCGTTCCAGACCTGCTCGGCGTCCAGCGCGCGCAGGTTCCACTGCTGACTGTAGTACGGGTCGCTGACGCGGCCCTGCAGCGCAACACGGTAGTTCGGTTCAAAGTATTCCACAGCCTGTGTGCCGAGCAGCTCCAGCACCTGGGCGGGATACTGTGCGGTGTACAGCCCCTGTGGGGCATAGCAGGCCTCGAGCGCGGCGCCATCCGGGAGCGCTGCGTCCGGACGGAGCTGGAGGATATAGCCGTCGCCCTGCGGCGTCTCCGGCGCGCTGCTTCCGGCGGCAGAGGCCGGTGCGGCGAGCAGAGAGGAGACGAGCAGAACAGCGGCAAGCAGAGTGGAAAATTTTTTCACAGGGCAGGCTCCTATATTCTGTCGCAGCTGCCGCGCGGCCAGCGGCGCGCCCGGCAGGTATGGTTGATGTCGTAGCCCTGCCATTGTATCACAGCGGCGCGCTGAAAATCAACTGTCCTTGGCTGATTTTTGTTTACATAATTTCTTCCAGCAGCCGGGAAGCACAGCGGATGCCGCCGAACCGGCACGAAGCGTGCCGAAGTGCGGCACATTCTGCGCTGCAGGGCATAGGATAAGGTGCGGGGAGAACCGCAATCTGATTCAGGAGGCATCCCATTGGAACCCGAAAAGAAGCTTTGCGACCAGGGTAAGGGCAGCCAGCCGGCCTGCGCGCCGCTGGCCGTTCCGTTCGTTCCGATGCAGCAGTCTGCCGAGCCGGCGTATTCCGCGGGCAAGGCGCTGGTGCGCGGCACGCTGTTTCCCGGTCTCGACCTGCCGTTTATGGGCATGGTCAACAACACAGAGCTTGCCGACACGCCCCTCGGCGAGCTGATGGCGCTGGACTTTGTCATCAAGGAACTGCAGCTGTATCTGGACACGCATGCCGATGACACCGAGGCGTTCGACACGCTGCAGCAGTACATCAAGCTGTTTGAGACGGGTCGCGCTGCCTATGTGCGCAAATACGGGCCGATTACCATTTGTGATACGGTCCTTTCCAAGACCTACGACTGGATCAACGATCCCTGGCCGTGGGACTATACCAAACACAAGGAGGGCTGACGGATGTTTGTTTATGAAAAAAAGCTGCAGTACCCGGTTCGGATCAAAAACCCGAACCCGGCGCTGGCCAAATTCATCATCAGCCAGTACGGCGGGCCGCACGGTGAGCTGGGTGCGTCGCTGCGCTATCTGAGCCAGCGCTATTCCATGCCGTATCCCGAACTAAAGGGCCTTTTGACGGACATCGGTACGGAGGAGCTGGGCCATCTGGAGATGGTGGCGACGATTGTCCACCAGCTGACGCGAAAGATGAGCATGGACGAGATCAAATCGGCGGGCTTTTCAGAGTATTTTGTCGACCACACCGCCAGCGTCTACCCGCAGGCTGCCTCCGGAACGCCGTGGAGTGCGGCGACCATCGCCGTCACGGGCGACGTGATCGGCGATCTGACGGAGAACCTGGCTGCCGAGCAGAAGGCCCGGGTGACGTACGACAACATCCTGCGTATGTCAGACGATCCGGACGTTAATGACGTCATCAAATTCCTGCGTGAGCGGGAGATCGTCCACTTCCAGCGCTTCGGCGAAGGCCTGCGTCTGGCGACGGAACGGCTCAATCAGAAAAATGTATATTACATGAACCCGGCGTTTGACAAATGACCTCGCGCTGCAGGCAGAAAAATGAGGGCCGGCCGCTTTTTTAAGCGGCCGGTCCTCGTTTGTCAAAATAATACGGATTTCATGTGCTGTTCCGGATATCCCGGCACACAAGCTCCAGCTTGACGGGCGCGCCGTCCTCGTCGCAGACAAGCCGCCAGCAGGTCTGCGCCTCATCCCAGGGGACGCAGGTCATCAGCAGCGTGCCGTCGCAGACGAAGCTGCAGGCTTCATATTCCGCGTCGGCATCCAGCGCCCGGCGCGTGCCGTCTGACAGATCGAAGCGCCACAGCCGGTTGTTCTGCGTGTACAGCAGCCAGCCGTCCACGCCGGAGTCCTGCAGGGTGTGCGGCACGCCGGCCAGCTGTGTGCCGTCCGGCAGCAGAAGCAGCGTCTGCGTTTTTTCCGGCTGTGCGAGCCGGGCCGTTTCCACCAGCAGCGCCTGCTGCAGCTGTTTGGGATAGGGCAGGACATACTGCCCCTCCGGCAGCACCGGCACGCCGTTTTCCGTGAGGAGGAAATACGTCTCGCCGTCGGCGTCCGTTCGGCCGGACAGCTCCAGTGTTCGGCTGCCGAGACGCCAGAGACGGTAATCGGGGGGAAACCAGGCGTCGTCCAGCGGGTCGGTGTTCTCCCGCAGCGTCTGCAGCAGCGTACCGGTTTTTCCGTCGAGCAGCAGCTCGGTGACATGCTGACGGTCACGCTGCCAGAGCGTCACGCACAGATCTCCGCCGTCCGTCAGCGAAAAGCTGATGCGCCGGGCGTCCCTGCGCGGCGCGCGGCAGAGCCGCCGGGTTTCCCCCGTTTCATGCACGCGCACAAACAGACTGCGGCCTCTGGAATAATACACTCCGTAATCATTTGCCAGCCAGCCGTCCTCCCAAAACGCGCCCACCAGCTTTTTACTGCCTTCCCCGGGCGTCCAACGCCAGACGCCGCTGTGGGCCTCGTTATAGTAATATGCGCCGTTTGCCAGCGTACCGGCCACGGCGCTGCAGCCCATCCGGAAATAGTCCAGCCGGTACAGTATCTGTACCGTGCCGGCCAGCAGCAGGCACACGCAGGCCGCAGCGGCCGCCCACATCCGCCAGGCCGGCCGCCGCCGCGCCTTGCCTGCGGCCTGGACGAGTGCCGGGTCGACGTCTGTCAGCGCCTCAAGAAGCGTCTCTCCGTTCATATTGCGTAGCCCTCCTGTCTCAGCTGTCCGCGCAGCCGTTCGCGCGTGCGGTACAGCATGGATTTGACCTTGCTTTCGGTGAAGGAAAAGCGTGCGGCAATGGCGGAGACGGAGTCAAAATACCAGTATCGCCGAAGAAACACGTTCCGCTGCACCTCCGGCAGCGTGCGCAGAAACGCCTCGATGCATGCGGTCAGCTCAGCCCGCTCCAGACGTGCAGCGGCGTCGCCCTCCCGGGCGGGGATGCACTGCGCCAGCTCATCGGTCAGCTCCACCTGCACGGCGCTGCGTTTTGCGCGGCCGCGCCGGCGGCAGGCGTCCAGTGCCAGATGCCGCGTGATGCGCGCAAGAAACGCGAAGAAATAGCCGCGCGGCTCGTGCGGAGGGATGGCATTCCAGGTCTGCAGGTAGGCGTCGTTTTCGCATTCCTCCGCGGCGGCGTGGTCGCACAAAATGCCGTCGGCCAGCGCCAGAAGCCGCGCGCCGTAGCGCGCCTGCGTTTGGGCGACGGCTTCGTCCTGCCGCTGCAGATACAGGTCGATGATCTCATCGTCGGTCATGGCGTCGTCCTCCTTCCTTCACTATTTCCAGCGTCAAAAGCAGGGGCGGGTTTCACATTCGGCAAAAAATTTCCGGCGCGGGGCTGCGCCGGATGTGGAAACGTCTCCCGTCCGGAAGGGACGGGAGACGCGGAAGCTCCAAAACGGGCGGCGGGCTCAGTATGCCACGCCCCAGATGATCATATGCTTGGCCGGCTTGCCGCAGACGGGGCACACATCGCCCAGATGCTCCTGCCGGAAGGGGATGCAGCGGCTGGAAACGCCGGCGCGCTCCTTCATGGCCAGCTCGCACGCGGTGTCGCCGCACCACATGGTCTTGACGAAGCCGCCGTCGCCCTCGACGTACTGCTTGACCTCCTCGGGCGTGGAGGCGGTGTAGGTGTGGGAATCCAGGTTTGCCTTTGCCTTGTCGAACAGGCCCTGCTGCACGGCGTCAAGCAGCGCGGGAACGGCGGTGTCCAGCTCATCGAGCGCAACGGCGATCTTCTCGCCGTTGTCGCGGCGGACGGCCACGCACTGGCCCTTTTCCATGTCCTTCGGGCCGATCTCGATGCGCAGGGGCACGCCCTTCATTTCCCACTCGGCAAACTTCCAGCCGGGACTGTTGTCGGAGAAGTCGCCCTTTGCGCGGATGCCGGCCGCCTTCAGACGGGACACCAGCTCCTCGGCCTTCTCGGTCACGCCGGGCTTGTGCGCCGCGATCGGCAGCACGATCACCTGGATGGGGGCGACCCTCGGCGGCAGGACCAGGCCGTTGTTGTCGCCGTGCGTCATGATGAGGCCGCCGATCACGCGGGTGGACATGCCCCAGGAGGTCTGGTGCGGATAGGCCAGCTTGTTGGTTCGGTCGGCAAAGCTGATGTTGAAGGCGCGGGTGAAGCCGTCTCCGAAATAGTGGCTGGTGCCGGACTGCAGGGCCTTGCGGTCGTGCATCATGCACTCAATGGTATAGGTGTTGACGGCACCGGCAAACTTTTCCTTCTCGGTCTTGTTGCCGCGGATGACCGGCATGGCCAGATAGTTTTCACAGCAGTCTGCGTAGATCTCCAGCATCTGCAGCGTCTCGGTGCGGGCCTCCTCCTCGGTTTCATGAAGGGTGTGACCCTCCTGCCAGAGAAACTCGCGTCCGCGCAGGAAGGGACGGGTGGTCTTTTCCCAGCGCAGCACGGAGCACCACTGGTTGTACAGGCAGGGGAGGTCGCGCCAGGAGTGAACGACATGGCTCCAGTGGTCGCAGAAGAGCGTCTCGGACGTGGGACGGATGCAAAGCCGCTCCGGCAGCGGCTCGGAGCCGCCGACCGTGACCCATGCGCACTCCGGCGCAAAGCCCTCAACGTGATCCTTTTCCTTCTGCAGCAGGGACTCGGGGATCAGCAGCGGCATGGAGACATTCTGGTGACCGGTTTCTTTAAACATACGGTCGAGAATGCCCATGATGTTTTCCCAGATGGCGTAGCCGTACGGCCGCAGGATAAACAGCCCTTTTACGCCCGAGTAGTCGACCAGCTCTGCCTTCGTGCAGACGTCGGTGAACCACTGGGCAAAGTCGGTCTCCATATCGGTGATCTGCTCTACCTTTTTCTCTTTGGCCATGTTTGTGATACTTCCTTTCCCGGCGGAGGCCCTTCCTCCACCTCAAATCGTAAAAATCATTCTATAAAACAAAGCCTCGCTTGTCAAGCACAAGCCGTGACGCAAGTCGCCTGGAGGGCTGATTTCAGCTGTAACAAAAAGAGAGATTCCCGGCGTGGCTGCGCGGTGCGTCCGGTGGGACAGAGGGCGCAACGGCATGGCCGGACCCGCACCTCCGTGAGGGCTGCCGGGAACAGGAAATGGCGGTCGGCGAAGGCTTGCTCCTCCGGGCTTGCAATGGATGAAGCCATGTTTACGGGAAGCTTCAGCTGTAGCTGCCGCCTGCATATCATCAGGTCTCGTCTTTTTTTGCCTTTTTCTACTCCTGTTCTATTTTCAGAGCCTTCATACCGAGCCGAATCAGCGCTAATGTTGCGGCGGAGCGGCTTGGGTAACGGTTTTCAAATCGAAAATCATCAATCTCCTTTAGCAGTTCTTCATCTACGATGACCGTATAACGCGGCTTTTTCGTTGGCATTCGAATCACCTCCCCTGGTTCATATTATGCACAGGTTCATTGGTTCTGTCAAGGAAAGGCTTTGGTAGGAGGGTTGACAGGTTCAGACCCTGTGAACTATAATAAAAATAAAAAGGTCCAGAAGTTCAGACCAAGAAAGGAAGTGAAAGGGATGGCGACCAAACGTAGGAGAATGACTTTCGCAGTTACGCCCGACATGGAGGAACTGATGGACGAGGCCAAGAAAATGTTCTATGACAGCACCCGGTCCGAAATGATTCGTAAGCTGGTTGCAGCTGGATTGGAAGCCCGGAAGGCGGAAAAGGAGGCGAAACAGAATGGCCGTTCCGCATGACGCATCCTCCGCAGATTCGGGATACCCGGGCCTGCCGGGTCCGGGTCCGTCATTGCTCCTTACAGGCTCAGCGTAAACCGCGGGCGTTGCCGGGCGATGATTTTTGAGACGAGAGATGGAAAATGTGCGATACGACAGAAAACGACATAAAAATCATGGGTGGGTACGCTATATTATAAAAAAGTTGATGCC
>JALEMS010000022.1 GCA_022768185.1 Clostridiales bacterium
TTCACGGCGTGAAGCTTATCTTAGCACAACCCAGGCTCCCTGTCAAGCACTTTTTTGCTCCCCGGCGCCCGGCCTCTTGCCGAAAGCTTTGCTAATATATCACCCTTCCGCCACTTTGTCAAGCGCTTTTTTACTTTTTTCGGGACGAATCATCACCAGCGAGCACACGAGCATAACCAGGGCAATGGCGGACATGATGACAAACGCGACATTCACTCCGCGCATAGACGCTGCCGCGGCATTCCCCTGCGTATGCTCCGCCACCGCGCTCATCACGCCCACCAGCACCGCTGCGCCGATGGCGCCGGCCACGGTGCGCAGCGAATTGTTGATGGCCGTGCCGTGTGCGGCCGCCCCGCGCTCCGGGATCGCGCTGATGCCCCAGGTGACGATGGGCATCATGATGCAGCCGATCGCGCCGTTGCGCACGGTATTGAGCACGGCAGCCACCCACAGCGGTGTGTCGACCGTGACGAAGACCATGCCGAGGCTGCCGAGCAGCGTCCCGAGGCTTCCGGCAATGAGCAGTGCACGCACGCCCGTCTTGTCGTACAGCTTTCCGGTAAACGGACTGATCAGCGCCATCAGCAGCGAGCCGGGCAGCAGCACGGCGGCGGACACCGTGGCGCTGGCTCCGACGATCGACTGGACATAGATCGGCAGCATGACGGCACAGGCCATGGTGATAAAATACAGCAGCATGCTGCCGACAACGCAAATGGCAAACGCCCGGCAGCGCAGCACGCGCAGGTTCAGCAGCGGGTTTTCCGTGCGCAGTTGCCGTACGGTGAAAAACACGCTGGCAATAACACCCAGCGCCAGAGGCAGCCACACCTGCATATGGCGCAGGCCCAGCGTGCTGAGGTTGCCGAGGCCCAGCGTCACGCCGCCGAAGGCCACGGCGCACAGCAGAAACGACAGGACGTCCAGCCGGCCCGGCTGCGTCTCCAGCACATTGTCAAAAACAAACACGGCATAAATCAGTGATATGACCATGATGGCAATGGGAATATAAAACACCATGCGCCAGCTGAGCAGGTCCACGATAACGCCGGCAAGCATCGGCGCGACAACCGGGATAACGCCAAAGGACAGGCCAAACCAGCCCATCACCGTACCCTGCCGCTCTTTGGGATAGATCGTCAGCAGGATGATCTGGCCCATCGCAAACAGATTGCCGTCGGCGCAGGCCTGGATGACGCGGCCGACCATCATCACGCCGAAGCTGCGCGCAGTGGCGCAGATGCCAAGGCCGATGATGAACACGGCAATGCTGACCAGATACAGCGGGCGCGTCGGGATACGCGTGGTGAGAAAGGCCGTGATCGGGATCATGATGGCCATCACGAGCGAAAAGCCGCTGGTGAGCCATTGTCCCTTCGCTGCAGTGAGCGAAAGGCTGTCCATGATGGCCGGCAGCGCGGTGGTCAGCGCGGTGGACATGAAGGCTGCGGCCGAAACGGTGATGATGATATTGATAAAAATCAGCGTGCGCTTGCGGTCTGTCATGGCGGCGGACGGCGTCATAATCATACTTCTCTCTTCCCCGGAGCGCTTCGGCACACCCCGCTCTGGAAAGTATAGCACGCCGTCCGCCGGCGGACAAGGCAGCCGGCATCAACTTTCGGCGTATCCCGCCCGCCATCGACAGCCTGTATTTGGGACAGGCTGCTGCGCCGGGCGCCTGATCGCGCGTCAGGAAGCTCCGCCCAGCATCGTGTAGCCCAGCGGCTCATGGTTCTCATCGAGCAGCAGAATACACCGCCATCGGTCGGATCTGACCTGCTTCAGCTCGCGCTCAAAGCGGTCGATCCCTCTGCACAGGCGCTCAAAACACGGTGAGCGCAGCTGGCTCCACAGGTGGTACATCTGCGTGCTGTCTCCATGAGGATCGGCGCTTTCGCCGGTGTTGTAGCCGCGCAGGTAATAGGCCGCTCCGCTGTCGGATACCGCCTCCGGCGCAATATACTGCTCCGGGAACCAGTCTGTGTCGGCACGGAAGGCAGCCGACTGCGCATCGCGCAGCGCCGTAAGATCATAGTCGCATACGTATTCTCCTCTCTTTTGGCAGCTTTGGCCGGAGCAGGAGCGGCCGCCTGCTGTATATGCTGTATATTTTATCGAACATGCGCCTCCGACACAATATACCGGCTGCATAGCATCGGCCGGAATAATGAATAATGGAATTCCTGTCGTGGTCAGCATTAGAACTGTCGGGCGAAAGCAGGATTCGTACAGAGGGATTACGCCTCCGTCCCGCTTCCGGCGATGCGATGGAGGAGATCCGGGAAGGCCGGCTCTGCCAAACAGCGATGCATTTAAAAACCGCAAAACGCCCTTTCCCTTGACTTTGCAGCCTGTACGGCCTACTATAACTCCGGCAAAATTTTACAACGGAGGAAGGCGCACATGAAAAGAACAACAAAGTGGCTTATCTGCATCGCCCTGGCGCTTACCGCGGCGCTGAGTCTTATCGCTGTACCCGCCAGTGCGGCCGCGAAGACGCCATTCACCGATGTGGAAGCGGGAATCTACTACGAAGACGCCGTGCGGTGGGCGATGGACAACGGCGTTACGACAGGCACCACCGCTACGACCTTCTCCCCGTCGGCTGCCTGCACCCGCGGTCAGGTCGTGACGTTCCTGTGGCGGGCGCAAGGGCAGCCGGCGCCGACAAATTCCACGAACCGCTTCCGCGATGTGTCCACTGATTCCTATTGTCATGACGCCGTCCTGTGGGCGGTTGAGCTGGGCATCACAAAGGGCACCTCGGACACCGCATTCAGCCCGCAGGCTACTTGCACCAGGGCGCAGGCGCTGACATTTTTGTGGCGTGCCGAAGGTGAGCCCGCAGCAAACGGCACCAGTTTTCTGGCGGCGTCTTACGACGGCAGCGATTATCAGAACGCCGTTGCCTGGGCGGATACCTGCGGTATGCTGTCCGGCATGGACGAAGCGTTCGATGCCACGGCAAACTGCCCGCGCAGCGACATCGTAACGTATCTCTACCGCTTCTCTGCGGCCGACGGCACACCGCAGCCTGCAGTAACGCGGCTCGATACGGCTGTACCGTCCGGCTTCCGCTATTCTGACGTCCCGGCGTATTCCGGCCGCCCCTTTGTCCAGATGAACGGCAACACGCCATATTTCTCTGTCCGCTATCTGACAACGACATCCTACGAAGCGTACAGCAGTTTCGACAGCCTCGGACGCTGCGGCACTGCTGTGGCCTGCGTTGGTCCGGATCTTATGCCAACGGAGCCTCGCGGTGAGATCGGTATGGTAAAGCCCAGTGGCTGGCATACCGTCAAATACGACTGCGTGGACGGAAAATACCTGTATAACCGGTGTCACCTGCTCGGGTATCAGCTGACCGGAGAAAACGCCAATACGCAGAACCTCATCACAGGCACCCGCTATTTGAATGTAGAGGGCATGCTCCCATTTGAGGACTTGATTGCCGAATATGTGGAAGATACCGGGAACCATGTGCTTTACCGCGTCACGCCCGTTTTTGCCGGAAACAACCTGCTGGCTTCCGGCGTATTGATGGAGGGTATGTCCTGCGAAGATCAGGGCGCATCTGTGAAGTTCTGTGTATTCTGCTACAATGTCCAACCCGGCGTGACCATTGACTACGCCACGGGTGACAGCTACGAAGATGGAACATTCTGCGGAGAAGACCCGTCCGAGGGAACGACTGCCGGAGACGGTTCCGATGGCACGGTCCCTGATCGGGACGTGACAGGAACGCATTACGTACTGAATACCAACACCCACAAATTCCACGATCCATCCTGCTCTGCCGTTGAAAAGATCAGCGCAAAGAACCGCCGGGAATACACCGGCACCAGGGAAGCCCTGATTGCGGCAGGCTACGATCCATGTAAAATCTGCAATCCCTGAATACAGAAGAAGGCGCCTCGTACCTGGACAAGCCAGTACGTGGGCGCCTTCCTTGATTGCTTTCCTCTTTCCGGAAGTCCGTGAGCCGGCAGAACAAGCTTCGTGCACAGCCCGGGGACGGATCGTCCCTTCTTCCGTGCGGTCTCACGCGAAACAGCATCCGGCTCCGCCGCGGCTTTCCACTTCAGCCCGATCCATTCGCCGCGACGTGCTCCGACGGAGCGCCCCGTCGCAACGGTGACGGTCCGGAGCAGCTGCGCACGGTTTTGTGCGCGATTCCGCTCCGGACCGGAAAACAGTTCCCGGGAAAAGCCAAAGAAAAAACCCTCAAACCGTGCGGTTCAAGGGTTTTATCCTGGTACGCCCGACTGGATTCGAACCAGCGACCTTCAGAGTCGGAGTCTGACACTCTATCCAACTGAGCTACGGGCGCATTTTGAACAAGGGATATTATAGCAAATCCCCGTTGGCTTGTAAAGGGCGAAAATGCGAAAAACTTGCCGCTCCCGCCGCAATGTGTTATACTTTTTGTATTTCTTCCGGAAAGGGGGGCTCGCTGTGGCAATGCGGCAGTGCTTCACGCTGCGCGCGCCGGTCACGGTGCTGCAGGGCGTCGGCGAAAAGAAGGCGCAGGCCTTTGCGCGGCTCGGCATTGAAACGCTGGGCGATCTGCTGTGCCATTTCCCGCGCGATTATGAAGACCGCTCACACGTGCTGCCCATCGCCGCCGTTCCGGCTGGCGAGGCCGCGTGCATCCGCGCGATGGCCGCGGGCGAGGCGCGGCTGACGCGCGTGCGCCGCGGCATGGAGCTGGTGCGCCTGCGCGCCGTGGACGACACGGGCGCGGTGGAGATCACCTTTTTTAATCAGAGCTACCGCAAGGATCAGTTCCGCACCGGAGAGACCTATTTATTTTACGGCCGCATCGAGCACAACGGCGCGCGCCGCACGATGACAAACCCGGAGTTTGAGCCGGCGGACGCCGCCGGACAGGTCACGGGGCGGCTCGTCCCGGTCTACCCGCTGACCGCCGGGCTATCAGGCCGCATGCTCAGCGCCGCGGTGCGTCAGACGCTTGACGGCTGCGCCGAGGTGCCGGACGCACTGCCCGAGCCGGTGCGCGCGGCCTGCGGCCTGTGCCCGGCGCGGGAGGCCTTTGAGCAGATTCACTTTCCGACAGACCTTGCCGCCGTATCCCGCGCGCGGGAGCGGCTGATTTTCGAGGAGCTGTTCGTGCTGGCCGCTGCGCTGGAGCAGCTGCGCGGGCAGCGTGCGGCGCAGCCCGGCGTCCGCTATACGCAGACCGATCTGTCGGCGTTTTTTGCCGCGCTCCCCTTCGCTCCGACGGGGGCGCAGCGGCGGGCCATCGCGCAGGCGGCGGACGACCTGTGCTCCGGCCGGGCAATGAACCGGCTGGTACAGGGCGACGTCGGCAGCGGCAAAACGCTCGTGGCCGCCGCGCTGGCCTATCTGACGCAGCAAAACGGCCTGCAGGCCGCCTTCATGGCCCCGACGGAGATTCTTGCCGCGCAGCATTTTGAAACGCTCTCAGCCCTGCTCGCGCCGCTGGGCGTACGTGTCGGACGGCTGACCGGCTCGATGACGGCGGCGGAAAAGCGCCGCGCGCGCCAGGCTCTCGCCGCCGGCGAGACCGACCTGGTCGTCGGCACGCATGCGCTCATCAGCGGGGATGTGACCTTCGCCCGCCTTGCGCTGGTCATCGCCGACGAGCAGCACCGCTTCGGCGTCGGGCAGCGCGCCGCGCTGGCGGCCAAGGGGCGGCAGCCTCACGTGCTCATCATGTCGGCCACGCCCATCCCGCGCACGCTGGCGCTGATGATCTACGCCGATCTCGACGTCTCGATCATCGACGAGCTGCCGCCCGGCCGTCAGAAGGTGGATACCTTCGCCGTCGACAGCAGCTACCGTCCGCGGCTGGAGGCCTTCATCCGGAAGCTGGTCGGCGAAGGGCGGCAGGTATTCGTCGTGTGCCCGGCCATCGAGGAAAACGAGACGCTGGCGACGCCCCTGCGCTCCGCCGTGGAGCACGCGAGGGCGCTTTCCGAGACCTTCCCGGAGCTGCGCGTCGGCTGTGTTCACGGAAAAATGAAGCCGAAGGAAAAGGACGCGGCCATGGCCGCCTTCGTCTCCGGCGAGACGGACATCCTCGTCTCCACCACGGTGGTGGAGGTGGGCGTCGACGTGCCGAACGCGGCGCTGATGATCGTGGAAAACGCCGAGCGCTTCGGCCTGTCGCAGCTGCACCAGCTGCGCGGGCGCGTCGGCCGCGGCAGCCATAAGAGCTACTGTGTGCTCTGCTCTGACGCAAAGGGCGAAACGGCGCGGGCTCGGCTGCGCGCGCTGTGCAAAACCTCGGACGGCTTCCGCATCAGCGAGGAGGATCTGCGCCTGCGCGGCCCCGGAGACTTTTTCGGCGCACGGCAGCACGGCCTGCCCGCCATGCACATCGCCGGTCTCTGCACCGACACGCGCGTACTGCAGCAGGCACAGCAGGCAGCCCGCGCGGTGCTCGCGCGCGACGCAGCGCTGCAGGCTCCCGAAAACGCCGGCCTGCGCCGGCGCATCGAGGCGCTGTTTGCCGCACGCGCGCAGACCTTCAGCTGAGATATTCCGTCCTTCCCCCCGCATATACTGGCAGCAGACGCGCCCGGACGACCGGGCGCGGCCGCCGGCCTATGCGGTTTTTTCGTCCCGTCCGGCGGCATGGAACAAGGAGGGGCGCAATGGGGAGCAGACGGCGGCTGGCCGTGAACACCGCGCTGCTGACAGCGGCAGCGCTGCTGATGCGGTGTATCGGGCTGGCCTTTCAGGGGTGGCTGTCGGCGCGCATCGGCGCGGCGGGCGTGGGACTGTATCAGCTGGTGCTGTCGGTGGACTTTCTGTGCGCAACGTTCGCCATCAGCGGCATCCGCTTTGCTGCAACGCGGCTGGTATCGGAGGAACTGGGCTGCAGCCGGCAGGGCGCGGTGACGGGTGCGACGGCGCGCTGTCTGTGCTACAGCCTGCTGTTCGGGCTGGCGGCATGCTGCATACTGCACCTGTGCGCCGGGCCGATCGGCTTTCTGTGGATCGGAGACGCGCGCACGGTGCGTCCGCTGCGCATTCTGGCCGTGTCGCTGCCGTTTCTGTCGCTTTCTTCGGTGATGAACGGGTACTTCACGGCCGTGGGGCGCGTGTGGAAGTCCGCGTCTGTGCAGGTGACGGAGCAGCTCGTGCGCATCGGGCTGACGGTGCTGCTGCTGCAGCGGGCCGGGACCGGCAATCTTGAGCGCGCCTGCGCGGCGCTGGCAGCCGGCAGCGCTGGGGCGGAGATCTGCTCGTTTCTGCTGCTGGGCACCGTGTTTTTGCTCGACCGGCGGCGGCACGCGGCCCGGCGGGAGCGCGCGCCGCGCCTGACGGGTCGGATGCTGGCCATCGCGCTGCCGCTGGCGGTGTCGGCCTACGCACGCTCGGCTCTCTCGACGCTTGAGCATCTGCTGGTGCCGCGCGGGCTGCGCGCCTGCGGCTGGTCGGCCGACCGGGCGCTGGCCGGCTACGGCGTGATTCAGGGCATGGCGCTGCCGGTTCTCGTGTTTCCGGCATGCGTGCTGACGGCGCTGGCCGAGCTGATCATCCCGGACCTCACAGCCGCGCAGGTGGCCGGACGCGGCGGCGAGATCCGGCGCACCGTGCGGCGGCTGCTGGTGCGGTGCTTTCTGTTTTCCTGCGCCGCTGCGGCCGTGCTGTTCGCCGGCGGGGATTTTCTGGGCCGGACGGTGTTTCACAGCGGCGAGGCCGGCCTTTACATCCGGCTGCTTGCGCCGCTGGTTCCGGTCATGTATACGGACGTGGTGGTCGACGGCTGTCTGAAGGGCCTCGGCCAACAGCTGTGGAGCATGGGCATCAACATTTTTGATGCCGCCGTCGGCGTGCTGCTGGTGTGGCAGCTGCTGCCGCTGGGCGGGCTGCAGGCGTACCTCGGCATTTTGTACTTCGGAGAGCTGCTCAATTTTGTGCTGAGCCTTTGGCGCCTGCGCTGCGCCGTGCGCGGCGTGTCCGATCAGGCCGCAGTATTTGACAGACGTGCTGCCGGATGATATAATTTATAGTTAAACAATGTCGGATGCGCAAGCCGCTCCGGCGCGATACAAACGACAAACGGAGGCGCGGGATATGAAGCCATTCGTCTGGGATGTTGACACAAGGATCTGCTTTGGCAGCGGACAGCTTGACCGCATCGGCACGGAGGCCGCCCTGCTCGGGCGGCGAGCGCTGCTGGTGTACGGCGGGGGCAGCATCAAACGCAGCGGCGTATATGACCGCGTGTGCAAAAGCCTTGCCGCAGCCGGCGTGACGCATTGTGAGCTGCCCGGCGTGACGCCAAACCCGCGCTGCGCCGACGCAGACCGGGGCGCGGCGCTCTGCCGGGAGCAGGGTGCGGAGCTGGTCATCGCCGTCGGCGGCGGCAGCAGCATCGACTGCGCCAAGGCCGCCGCTGCCGCGGCCTGCTGCGGCGTGCCCAGCTGGGAGCTGGTGGCCGGCCGCGCGCCGGTCACGGCGGCGCTCCCTCTCCTTGCCGTGCCGACGCTGGCCGCCACCGGCTCGGAGATGAACACCATCGCCGTCATTTCCAACCCCGACACAAAGGAGAAGATCGGCATGCGCGCGCCCGCACTGCGCCCGCGCACCGCCATTGTCGACCCGACGCTTCCGGCCACAGCCCCGCCCCTTCAGGTGGCCTCGGGCGCGGCGGACATCTTCGCCCACGCACTGGAGAACTACCTTGGCCCGGAGCCGGCAGCGCTGCAGGACGCGCTGGCCGAGGGGCTGCTGCGCACGGTGGTGCGCTTCGGGCCCATCGCGGCGGCTGACCCCGGCTGCACGGAAGCCCAGAGCGAGCTGATGTGGGCCTCGTGCCACGCCATCAACGGTCTGCTGTCGCTGGGCAAGGGACACCCCTGGACGGCGCACACGCTCGAGCACCAGCTCTCCGCCTTCCACGACGTGACGCACGGCGCGGGGCTGGCCGTCCTGCTGCCGGCATGGCTGACGCGCACGCTGGACGCGCGCACTGCACCGAAGCTGGCGCAGCTGGGCCGCCGGGTCTTCGACCTGCCCCCTGCCGACAGTGAGGACGCCGGCGCGCGCGCCGCCATTGCCGCCATGCGGCGCTTCTTTGCCGCGCTGGGCCTGCCGGACACGCTGCGCGGCCTTGGCATCGCCTCGGACGAAACGCTTCCTGCCATGGCACGGCAGGCCGCGTCGCTGCTCCGCCCCGGCGGCTGGACGCCGCTGACGGCAGACGAAATCCTGCAGATCTTCCGCGCCTGCTTTTAAGGCGCAGCCTTGGGAGGAACCCCTATGACCGAAAACGAACGTCTGGTGCACCGCGTTTCCGCCGTGGGTATCGGCGTCAACATCCTGCTGACCGCCTTCAAGCTGCTTGCCGGCATTCTGGCACACTCCGGCGCGATGCTCTCCGACGCCGTACACTCGGCCTCGGACGTACTGAGCACCGTCATCGTACTCATCGGCGTCAAGCTCTCCGGCAAGGCCGCGGACGAGACGCACCCCTACGGGCACGACCGCTTCGAATGCGTCGCCTCCATTATCCTTGCCGGCATCCTGCTGGCCACGGGCATCGGCATCGGCGCGTCCGGCATACGCAGCATTTTCCACATCGGCAGCGCCACGCCCGAAGCGCCGGGTGTGCTGGCGTTGACGGCGGCGGCCGTGTCCATCGTTGTGAAGGAATGGATGTACTGGTATACCCGCGCGGCGGCAAAGCGCCTCGACTCCGTGGCGCTGATGGCCAGCGCCTGGGATCACCGGTCGGACGCCTTTTCGTCCGTCGGCGCGTTTGCCGGCATTCTCGGCGCGCGGCTGGGCCTGCCCATCCTCGATCCGATCGCCAGCGTCATCATCTGCCTGTTCATCCTGAAGGTGTCCGTCGATATCTTCTGCCAGGCCATCGACCGTGTGGTTGACCGCGCCTGCCCGAAGGAAACGGAGGACGCCATCTGCCGGCTCGTGCTGGAGCAGGAGGGCGTGCGCTCGCTGGATGTGCTGCGCACGCGGCAGTTCGGCGCGGGCGTATACGTCGATATCGAAATTGCCGCCGACGGCAGTCTCTCCCTGCGGGAGGGGCACGAAATTGCCGAGCGCGTCCACCACGCCGTAGAGCAGGGCTTTCCCAATATCCGTCACTGTATGGTACATGTCAATCCCGCGGAGGAAGCGTCTCCCGCGCCCGATCCTGCGCCCCAATCCGACACGGCAGAGACCGCCACTGTCCAGCCGCCGGACGGTCCTCCGGCGCCGGACGCCTGAGCGCGTCTGCACCGCAGAAACAACACAGCCGGCCCACGCCGCCGTTGCGGCGTGGGCCGGCTGTGTTGTTTCTGATGGAAGCGGGGTCAGTCCGCGTCGTCCAGCAGCGCGGCATAATACGCTGCCTTCTCCTCGTCTCCGGCCCTGCGCCAGATGACGGCAAGGTTTCGCACGGTGTTCCGCCAGGTCTGGTTGCGGCCATAGGTGCGTTCGGTGCTCTCCAGGAGCGCGGCGTAGCACGCCGCCGCAGCCCGATCGTCTCCCTGCCGGCACAGCAGCTGGCCCTTTGCGGCCAGCAGTGCGTCGTAATTGACGCCGCGGTAGCCGATGGCGTCAAAGGCGGCCTCGGCCTGCCGGATGTGCCGCTCCGCCCGCTCCAGCTCCGCCGCGGCAAGGCTGGCAAAGGCGGCGTTTGTATGCGAGATGGCGATCTCCATCTCGCGTCCCTGCATCGTTTTGAGGATTTCCAGCGACTGCTCCAGACCCCGCGCCGCCTCGGACGGGCGGCCCAGCGACATGTATGCCTGCCCGACGTTGTTGTACAGGCTGGCAAAGCGATAGTCGTTTGCGGGGATGGCGGTGCGGAAGATGCGCTCGACGGCGGCATAGTGCTCCAGCCCCTCCTCCGCCTGCCCGAACTGCACGCAGGCGGTGGCATAGTTGAGCAGCGTTGTGGCATAGGGCACGGTGTCCTCCATGCCGCAGGCGCGCAGGCAGTCGAGCGCCTCCTGCGCCGCGGCGAGACACCGCTGCTTCTGTCCCATGAGGCGATAAAGCCCCTCCATCTCATTGCAGACGGCAATGCGCGCCGGCTCGTCGCCCTCTTCACGCGCCTGATGATAGGCCGCGTTTAAGATTTGTTCCGCCTGATCGGTGCGCCGCTCGCGGTAGCAGCGGTCGACCTGGCTGCGGATGGCTTGCAGATCCATGGCAGCGCTCCCTTCCGGCCCTTGTCCCGCTCAGAGCAGCGCCGCCGCCTCGTCCTGCAGCAGCTGCTTCTCCCGCTCGAAGCCCTCGACCTTTCCCAGCGCGTCCTTTGCAAAACCGTAGTATTCCCTCGCATCTGCTGTGCGGCCCAGCCCGGCCAGCGCGCGTGCCTTGTACAGATAAAGGAAAATCAGCCGGTGATCGTCCTCGTCAAGCAGGCGGCCATACCGCTCCTCAACGTTCTCAATATACGGCATGGCCTCCTGCGGCCGGCCGAAGGCCAGGCACGCCGCGGCATAGTTGAGCAGCGCCGTGTCCATCGCGGTCTTGGAACCGGAGCCCCAGCTGTCGTACACCTGCATGGTCTTGAGCGCCAGCTCCTCACACTCGGCGCGCTTGTCGATCTTTGCATAGGCCTGTGCCAGCGCCTCAAAGGCAGCCAGCATGATGTCCTCCTGCTCCATTTTGGAGGCCTCGTTGTAAATGTTGCGGTTGTAAAGCGCGGATTCCAGATAGTTTCCGTTCTGCATCGCGGCTTCCATGTTGTCAAACACGTCGCGCATCACGACCGGGGCGTTGTTCTCCTGCTGCAGCTTCTGCATAATTTCTTCGATTGTCATGGCGTAGCTCCTTCTGATTTAATGTCACGGCCGGAAGCAAACCGGCCCTGTATACGGGGAAAGCCGCTCAGCGGCGGATGACGGCGTGCTGCGGGCAGTTCTGCTCGCACACACCGCAGGCCCGGCAGCGCTCGGGATCGATCTCATAGCGTCTGGCGGCGGACTTCCGGATGGCCTTGGCCGGGCAGATGATGGTGCAGTAGCCGCATCCGCGGCAGCTTGGCGTGATCTGATAGACCGGTTTGTTCATACTGTCCTCCTCAAAAATGCCGGAACCGGCAGATTATCCTTCGCTGAGGCCCGCGAAAAAGCGGGCCATCGACACCGCGCCGGGGTCGCACACGCCCAGGCACAGATCGCCAAAGCGGCGCGCCGCGCCGTACATCGGCAGCTGCTGCGCCGTGGCGCGCGCGCCGGCCTCGGCCGCGGCGGCGGCCGAGGCCAGAATAACGGCCGAGCCGTCGACGTCCTGCATGGCATTGACGGCGGGGATGAGCGCGTCGAGCAGCGTGCGCCCGCCCACCTGCGCAGGCGTAACGTCCGTGACGGCGTTCACGCCGGCGGCAAACAAGCGGCGGATGCCGCGGTCGCTCAGACCGAGGCCGTTCGGCATCGATCGGGCCATCCCGTCAAAAAAGGCGTACCACAGCCGGCCTCCCATGCCGCCCCGGATCATCATGATGTTGGAGGCGACCGCGCCCATCAGCTCGCCCACGGTGTGCCACTCCCAGCTGTTGTCCACCGCGAAGCGGATCGCGTCGGCAATCTTCTCCATGGTGGTGCCGTGGTCGCCGTCGCCGCTGCGGCGGTCCAGCTCGTTGAGCTCGTCCTTTGCCGCGGTGAGGCGGTCGGCCGCGGCGCAGAGCTTTCTGCACAGCTCGTCAAGCGTGAGCGTCTCCTCCTCCACCGGCTCCTGCGCCGGCTCAAACATCCGGTCGCGCTCCTGTTTGAGCTGCTCGAGCACCTCATAGGGGATATGCAGATTACCCATGCCGGTACCCATCTCGATGTGCGGCTTGCGCGTGCCGTGGAAATCGCTGCCGCCGGTGGGCAGCAGGCCGTTTTCCGCCGCCAGCTCGAGAGCCAGCTTGGTCTGCTCTGGCGTATACTCCGAATAAAACGCCTCGAGACCCACAAAGCCCAGATCTGCCGCGACGGCCGCGATGGTGCGCACCTCGCCGATCGGGTAGCCGTGGATGAGCGGATGGGCCAGCACCGGCACGCCGCCCGCACCCAGAATGGTGGCCTGCGCACGGTCCAGCGGCAGGCGGGGCTTGGGCAGATAGTATTTGCAGCCGTCCCCGAACAGCGTATCGAACGCTTCCTTTACGGATGGGACCGCGCCCTGTTTCATCAGGTATTCCGCCATATGCGGCCTGCCGATCACCGCATTGGGGTACGCCTCGCGCAGCGCCTGCATGGAAATATCGTAGCCGTCCTCCGCCAGCATGGCCACGATGCGCTCGTTGCGCGCACCGCGCGCCCCGGCCGCCCACCGGCGGAATTCCTCGAGCGCCGGCGCCTCCGGGTCGATGAAATAGCCCAGCACGTGCAGCTTGAAGCCCCGGTATTCCGAGGAAAGCTCGATGCCGCCGACGACCTCGACGTCATACTGCTCGCCCGCCCTCCGGGCCTCGGCCACGCCGGCGGCCGTGTCGTGGTCGGTGATGGCGATGGCGGCCAGACCCAGCTGCTTTGCATGGCGCACGGTCTCGGACGGCGTCATCGTGCCGTCGGAGGCGGCGGTGTGAACATGCAGGTCTATCCATCCGTTCTGCTTCATATAGTACCTCCAAAGGAATGCTTGTTCCGGCGTCGGCTCTGCGTCTGCTTTTCTATATTCTACCACATGCCATCAGGGCCCTGCAACTGTTTTTGCTGCCGCCGGATCTGACCGAATCCGCAGGCGGGAGGTGTTATCATCCCGGCATGGACATCATTTACATAGACAGCCTGTTTCTGCTGAATCTGGCTGTGGACTACCTCATTCTGCTGGCAGCCGGACGGCTGTGCGCGGTGCGCCTGCAGCGGGGGCGGTATCTGCTGGCAGCGCTGCTGGGGGCGGTGTGGGCGGCGGCAACGGTACTGCCGGGACTGACGTTTCTGTCGGCGTGGCCGTTCAAGCTGGCCGCCTCAGGACTGATGGCACTGATCGCCTACGGCACGCAGCCGTATCCGCTTCGGTGCTTTCTGGCGTTTCTGGGCGTGTCGTTTGCCTTCGGCGGGGCGGTGTGGGCCGCCTCGATGCTCGGGGGCGTTTCTCTCACGTCGGGACCGACGCCGGTGACGCTGCGGGTGCTGCTGCTGGCACTGGCGCTGACGTATGCGGCGGTGACGCTGGTGTTCCGTGGACTGACGCGGCGCAGCACGCGCGAGATCGTGCCGGTGTTTCTCGGGCTGCAGGGGCGCAGCGTCACCCTGCGCGCCCTGCGTGACACCGGCAACGAGCTGACCGATCCCATGACCGGCGGCCGTGTGCTGGTGGCGACACGCGCAGCGGTGCTGCCGCTGCTGCCGCAGGCCGCGGCGGCGGCCCTTGAGCACACGGATGCGCTGGAGGTGTTTCAGGCGCTGGGGGCGGTACCGGAGCTGGAGGGCCGCGTGCGTCTGATCCCGTTTGTCTCGGTCGGCGCGTCGGCAGGTCTGCTGCCGGCGCTGCGGCCGGATCTGGTGTGCGTACAGGGGCGCACGGAGCAGGGCGCGCTCATTGCGCTGTCTCCGACGCCGCTGTGCCCGGACGGCGGATATGAGGCGCTGTTTTAAGGAGGTTTCTGCATGGATCTGAAATCGCTGGCGCTGCAGCTGCGCCAAAGGGGGCTGCGTCTGTTCTCCGCGCTGGGGCTTTATCTGCCCGAAACGCTGCATTACATCGGCGGCAGCGACGTGCTGCCGGCTCCGCTGCCGCGCGCACAGGAGGAGCAGACCATCGCGGCGCTCGCCGCCGGGGACGAGGCCGCGCGGCGCACGCTCATCGAGCACAATCTGCGTCTGGTCGTGTACATTGCGCGGCGCTTTGAGAGCACCGGCGTCGGCCTGGAGGACCTCGTTTCCATCGGAACGATCGGACTGATCAAGGCCATCAACACCTTCAAGCCGGATCGGAACATCAAGCTGGCCACCTATGCCTCGCGCTGCATCGAAAATGAGATCCTCATGCATCTGCGCAAGATCAGCAGCCAGCGCACGGAGATGAGCTTTGACGAGCCGCTCAACACCGACTGGGACGGCAACGAGCTGCTGCTGTCGGACGTGCTGGGCACGGACGACGACATCATCATGCGCTCGATTGAGGAGGACGTCGACCGTCAGCTGCTGCACGAGGCCGTCAGTCACCTCACGGAGCGCGAGCAGACCATCATCTCCATGCGCTTCGGTCTGGGCGGCAGGCGTGAGCGCACGCAGTAGGAGGTGGCCGACCATATGGGCATCTCGCAAAGCTATATCTCGAGATTGGAAAAGCGTATCATCTCCCGCCTGCGGCGGGAGATCACCAGGCTGATGTGAGCGCAGAGGCAGGCACTGCCTCTGCATAGGAAAAAGGCACGGTCGAAACATCGACCGTGCCTTTTTCAAAGACAGGAGACTCGCTCCGCAGAATGCGGATCAATAATATCTCTTGTTCTTATTCTTGCGAGCTGCCTCGGACTTCTTGCGGCGCTTGACGCTGGGGCTCTGGTAGTACTCCTTCTTCCTCAGGTCGCTCAGGACGCCGGCCTTGGCGCAGCTGCGCTTGAAGCGCTTGAGAGCTGCATCCAGAGACTCATTCTCCTTGACATGGACTTCAGACATTCTATTTCCCTCCCTCCGGATGCGCCTATGGCGCTCTTTAAGGGCCATACTTACAGTTCTATGGCATCAACGGATGATATTATACCGGGTTACGGCCCGCTTGTCAATAATTAGTTCGCAGGTTTCCAAATAAGATTATTCGATTGCAAAAATGCGCCGCACGCTTACGGGCGCTGTCCCGGGCCGCCCCCGAGCGTGACGGTCTCTTACTTTGCGGGCTTGAGGATGAGGTTGACCAGCTTGTTTTTCACCACGATGGTCTTCACCAGCGTCTGGCCCTGCATCATGCGTGCGATCTTCTCGTCGGCGCAGGCGGCGGCCACCAGCTCGTCGTCGGAGGCGCCCATCGGCACGGTGACGGTGCTGCGCAGCTTGCCGTTGACCTGCACGGCGATCTCCTTCTCGGCGTCGACGGTCTTGGCCTCGTCGTATTCCGGCCATGCCTGCTGGCAGGCCATCTTCTCAAAGCCCTGCTTTTCCCACAGCTCCTCGGCAATGTGCGGAGCAAAGGGGCTCAGCAGCGTCAGCAGCACGCGCACGTCGCCGCGCGTCGGCTCGTGCTCGCCGAACTGGTTGACCAGGCTCATCAGCGCGGCGATGGCGGTGTTGAATTTCATCGCCTCGATGTCCTCGCCGACCTTCTTGATGGTGCGATGGATCTCCTTCTCGTTGGCCGCGCTGACCGCGTCGCCCTGGCGGCGGTTCTCGCACATGGCCCAGATGCGGTCGAGGAAGCGCTTGCAGCCCTTGACGGCCGTATCGTTCCAGGGGGCGGCCTTCTCAAAGTCGCCGATGAACATGATATACAGACGCAGCGTGTCGGCGCCGAAGCGGTCGACCACGTCGTTGGGATTGATGACGTTGCCGCGGGACTTGGACATCTTTTCGCCGCCCTCGCCGAGGATCATGCCGTGGCTGGTGCGCTTGGCGTACGGCTCGCTGGTGGGCACAACGCCGATGTCGTACAAAAACTTGTGCCAGAAGCGGGAATACAGCAGATGCAGCGTGGTGTGCTCCATGCCGCCGTTGTACCAGTCGACACGGTTCCAGTATTCCGCCGCGTCCTTTCCGACGGCCGCCTCGCTGTTGTGCGGATCCATATAGCGCAGGAAGTACCAGGACGAGCCTGCCCAGTTGGGCATGGTGTCCGTCTCATGCTCGGCGGGGCCGCCGCACTTCGGGCAGGTGCATTCCACCCAGTCGCGCATGTGGGCCAGGGGGCTTTCGCCGTTGTCGGTCGGCTCATAGCTCTTGACGTCGGGCAGCAGCAGGGGCAGATCCTTTTCGTCCATCGGCACCCAGCCGCACTTCGGGCAGTGGATGATGGGGATGGGCTCGCCCCAGTAGCGCTGGCGGGAGAAGACCCAGTCGCGCAGCTTGAAGTTGACCTTTGCACGGCCCAGCCCCTTGCTGACCAGCCAGCTGGTCATGGTGGGGATGGCCTCCTTGACGGACAGACCGTTGAGGAAGCCGGAGTTGACCATCAGGGCCGCGTCGCTCTTGGCGACGAAGGCCTCCTTCGTCACGTCGCCGCCCTGCACCACCTCGATGATGGGCAGGCCGAAGGCCTTTGCAAACTCCCAGTCGCGCTGGTCGTGGCCGGGAACGGCCATGATCGCGCCGGTGCCGTAGGTGGAGAGAACATAGTCGGAAATGAAGATGGGGATCTCGTCGCCGGTGACGGGGTTGACCGCGCGCACACCGTCGAGCCGCACGCCGGTCTTGTCCTTGGCCAGCTCGGTGCGCTCAAAGTCGGACTTCTTGGCCGCCTCGGCCTGATAGGCCTCGACCTCGGGCACGTTGTTGAGCAGCCCCGCCTGCTTCCACCTGGCCACCAGCGCGTGCTCCGGGCTCATGACCATGTACGTCACGCCGAAGAGCGTGTCGCACCGGGTGGTGAAGACGGTCATCACGTCGCCGGCGGTGGTGGAAAAGTCCACCTCCGCGCCGGTGGAGCGGCCGATCCAGTTGCGCTGCTGGGTCTTGACGCGCTCAATGAAGTCCAGATCGTCCAGATCGTCCAGCAGGCGCTGGGCATATTTGGTAATGCCGAGCATCCACTGGCTCTTCTCCTTCTTGATGACCTGGCCGCCGCAGCGCTCGCACACGCCGTTGACGACCTCCTCGTTGGCCAGCACGATCTTGCAGCTGGTGCACCAGTTGACCGGCATGGAGGACTTGTAGGCCAGGCCCTTGTGGAACATCTGCAGGAAGATCCACTGGGTCCACTTATAATACTCCGGCGCGGTCGTGTCGACGCAGCGGTCCCAGTCGAAGCTGAAGCCCATCATCTGCAGCTGCTGCGTGAAGCGGGCGATGTTGCGTGCGGTGACCTCGCGCGGGTGCATGTGATGCTTGATGGCATAGTTTTCCGTCGGCAGGCCGAAGGCGTCGTACCCGATGGGGAACAGAACGTTCTCGCCCATCATACGGTGCTTTCTGGCGACGATGTCCATGGCCGTGTAGGGCCGGGTGTGACCGACGTGCAGGCCGTCTCCGGAGGGATAGGGGAATTCAACGAGCGCATAGAACTTCTTGCGCGGATCGTCCGTCACGGCCGCGTAGGTCTTTTCGCGGAGCCAGCGCTCCTGCCACTTGGTTTCGATGGCTTTGAAATCGTATTTCATGGAATGTGCACTCACTCTCTGTTTATTTCATGCCGCCGCGCCGCGCGGACGGCCGAACTTCCTGTCTTCAGGCGCGGTCGAGAACCGACGCGGTGACGTCCTCGGCGTCGGCCCAGAGGTGCTCGAGATCGTAGAAGCTGCGCGCCTGCTCGGAGAACAGGTGCACGATGACACTGCCGAAGTCCAGCAGCACCCAGCTGCCGCCGCGGTATCCCTCACGGCGCAGGGGCGGCTCGCCGGCCTCGCTGAGCGCCTTGTCGACCTCCTCGACCAGCGTCTTGAGGTGGGTGGCGCCCGTGCCGGTGCACAGCACAAAATAGTCGGCCAGCACCGTGACGGCCTCGGTCTTCAGCAGGCGGATATCCTTGCCTTTTTTGTTGTCAAGCGTGACGACGATGCGCTCGGCAATCTCTCTGGGAGTCATCATTGCGTTTTCATCCTTCCTTTCGTGGGCCGGTCAATCGGCGGTCATGCCGGCTGCGGGATCGTTGGTGTCGGTGTTCGATTCGTTTCCGACGGTGCTGCCGCCGCCGTAGCGGTGGAACGAGTCTTCCCCGCCGGCAATATAGCCCTGCGTGGTGTAGAACTGACCGCTGCGGGACATGGTGATCATATCCAGGTTGTCCATTGTAATCTCGTCATAGAAGGGGTCGAAGTATTCGTTGAGCATGTCGACCCACTCGACGATGTGCGGGAACACGTAGCTCAGGCCGTGGATGGCGCCGTTGGTGTTGGCCGGGATGGTGAGGATGTTGATGTCGTCCGGCGAGAGCTTGAGAAATTCCTGTGCAAAGAAGGCCATGTTGTTGGCGGTGAGGTTGGTGTCGACGCTCTGCTGGCACACATCGATGATCTTGGAGAGGTTCGGGATGTTGCCCACCGAGAGCATCTGCTTGGCCACGGTCTTCATGAAGTCGTGCTGGGTGTTGATGCGGCCGATGTCGCCGTCGGGGTAGCTGGTGCCGTTGTTGCCGACGCGGAAACGGAAGACCTTCATGGCGTTGTCGCCGGAGAGCCACTGATACCCCGCCGGGATGGCCACATGGTAGTTCTGCGTGGGATCGTCGTAATACATATCGAAGGGCACGGTATAGTACAGGCCGCCCATCGCGTCGATCACCTTGACGAAGGCGTCGATATCAAAGACGGCATAGCTGTCGACCGAGTAGCCGAGCAGGTTGCTGACGGCTTCCTGCAGATCCTCCACCGGATCCCTGCCGTTGTTGACAGCGGCGGGATAGATGTAGTTGATCTTCTTGATGTCGTATTTGGAATTGATGAGCGTGTCGCGCGGGATGCTCACGATGTTGAGCTTATGGTTTTTCGTATCAAACATGGCGAGCATGACGGTGTCGGTGCTGTTGGAGACCTCGTCGCGGCCGACGACCAGGATCGTATAGCAGTACGACTTGCGCCCCGTGGTCGGCTCCGGGCCGTCCGGCTCGTCCGGCGTATCCGGCTCGTCCGGCGTATCCGGTTTGTCCGGCTCCTGCGTCTGCTGTCCGGGCCTGAGCAGTCCGTCCGGCGACTGCGTCGGAGCCTTCACCCAGATCTGAAAGACCAGAAACGCGCACAGCAGCACCAGCACGATGATGCCGACGATCATCGGCCAGCGCCTCCGGCGGCGGCGCGGCGCGGGCTTTGCCGCCCCGGCGTCCGGCCGGGCGACGGAGGCAGGCGCGGGGCCGGTCCGTCCGATGGCCTCCTCGCGCAGGCGGCGCTCCGCCTCGCTTTCCTGATACAGCTTTTTCCCCCCGGGTGCGGGCGGCTGCTGTCTTGTATTGTGGCGGCCCGCAGAGGAGCCGGTATGATTGCCTTTTCCGCCAAACAGTTTCATTGAATATGGTTCCCCGTTTCTTTTAAAAGCCACGCCAGCGCCTCGACGGAACGTGCGTGAGGTTGGACCCCGTGCCGGCGCAGGCTCTCCAGCCCCTGCTGAAGCGCCAGAATGACGGCCCGGTCGAGCGATTCAAATGCCATGGCGCGCAGCGCGTCCACACCGGGGTAGGCGCGCGTCGGCTCCATGCAGTCTGCCAGAAACACGATTTTCTCCAGCAGGGTCATGTCCGGCCGGGCGGTGGTGTGCCACAAAACGGCGTTGTACACCGCGTCCGTCACGCCGAAGCGTGCCCGCGCCCAGGCCGCGCCGGTCTTGGCGTGCAGAAGGTTCCCGTTCTCCGCCTCGACCGTATCAATCATCATAGCATACTTCCTGCATAATAGCAACTGCTCTCTCCGGCCGAATTTTTTCGTTGCATCGTGCAGAATTGCGGCCTCGGCCGCATCCGAAGCGTCCGCGCCCCAGCGCGCGGCCAGGCGCACGGCGGTCTGCTCACAGCCGTCCACGTGCGCGCGGCGGCGCGGCTCGATCATGGGCGCGGTCTGCTCCCGCAGCCAGGCAAGCTCCGGCCTTGCCCCGTAATGCCGCTTCTGGATGATGCGGGCATACACCGCAGGGTCCAGCAGCGCCCGCCCGCCGCGCTGCGGCAGCAGCGCGCGTACATCGCCGGAGGCGGCCGGCGTCGCCTCGCCGGGCAGCACAAGGATGTTGGCGCCCAGCTGGCGGCGCAGGCGCTCCGCCTCCCGTTCCAGCAGGGCCGTCTCGTCCGGCTCCCGCGCGGCGGCAACCAGCCCCGTCAGGCGGACGAGCCGCTGCACGTCGTGCCAGGTGTCCAGCGTCACAAGCATGTCCGTCCCGACGAGAAACCACAGCTCCGCCCCGGGATACCGTTCATGCAGCGCCTGCATGGTGTCGGCCGTATAGCTTGGCCCGGCGCGGCGCAGCTCAAGATCGCACGCCTCCGCCCCCGGGATGGCCCGGGCGGCCAGCCTTGTCAGAAACAGCCGCTCCGCCCCGTCCGGGCTTCCGGCAGCCAGCACCTTATGCGGCGGGTCTGCCGCCGGGATGAGCAGCAGCCGGTCCGGCTGCAGGATCCGCGCGGCGCGGCGCGCGGCGGCGGCATGACCGAGGTGCGGCGGGTTGAAGCTGCCGCCGTAAACGAGGATGCGCATCACTCCGCCGGCTTTCCGGCTGCGGGCAGCGTGATGCACGGCTTCTGGTCATTGCGGCGGTAGAGCACGAAGCGGCTGCCGATCACCTGCACCGGCTCGGCCCGGCAGGCCTCCGCCAGCAGCTGGCAGCCCTCGCGCGCCGTCAGCATCGAGGCCTCCAGCACGCGGCCCTTGATGAGCTCGCGGGCGCGCAGCGCGTCGTCCGCCTGACGGATGAGCTGTTCGGTCACGCCGCCCTTGCCGATGTGGAGGATGGTGTCCTCGTTCGTGGCAAGCGAGCGCAGATAGGAACGCTGTTTACTTGTGAGCATGACAGTAATTCTCCAGTTCTCTCTGAAATTGCGCCAGGGCGCGGCCCCGGTGCGAAATGGCGTTTTTTTCCTCGGCCGACAGCTCCGCCATGGAGCGGTCAAAGCCGAGCGGACGGAACACGGGGTCATAGCCGAAGCCGCCCGTTCCGCGCGGGGCGGTGAGGATCTCACCTTCGCATGCGCCGGATGCGGTCAGCAGCGTGCCGTCCGGCATGGCGCAGCAGACGGCGCAGACAAAGCGCGCCGCGCGCGCCGTCTCGCCCTCGAGGTTTTTCAGCAGCAGGCGGTATCGCGCCTCGTCGCTGTCGTCATGGCTTCCGGTATAGCGGGCGGAATAGACGCCCGGCGCGCCGCCGAGCGCGTCGACGCACAGGCCGGAATCGTCCCCCACGGCGGGAAGACCCGTTGCGCGGCAGACGGTCTGCGCCTTGATGCAGGCATTTTCGGCAAAGCTCGTTCCGGTCTCGTCGATCTCATCGGTAAAGCCGGCCTCGCGCGCCGACAGCAGCGAGACGCCCGCGCCGGACAGGATCGTGCGCAGCTCGGCCAGCTTCTTTGCATTGTTGGAGGCAAGCACCAGCTTCATCCCAGCAGCGCCTCCACGAATTTGCGCGGCTCAAACGGCATCAGATCGTCCGCCTGCTCGCCCACGCCGACGAACTTCACCGGCAGCTCCAGCTCGTTTGCGATGGCAAAGACGATGCCGCCCTTGGCCGTGCCGTCCAGCTTGGTGAGCACGATGCCGGTCAGCTCGGCCGCGTCTTGAAACTGGCGGGCCTGGATCAGGCCGTTCTGGCCCGTGGTGGCGTCGAGCACCAGCAGCGTCTCCACGTCGGCGTCCGGCAGCTCGCGGCGGATGATGCGCCGGATCTTGGCCAGCTCGTTCATCAGGTTCTGCTTGTTGTGCAGGCGGCCGGCCGTGTCGACGAAAACCAGGTCGCACCCGCGCGCGCGCGCGGCGGCAATGCCGTCGAACACGACGGCGGCAGGGTCGGAGCCTTCCTCGTGGCGGACGATACCCGCGCCGGAGCGCTCGGCCCAGACGGTCAGCTGCTCGGCTGCGGCGGCGCGGAAGGTATCTCCGGCGCACAGCAGCACCTTCTTGCCCATAGCGGTGTAGCGCGAGGCAAGCTTTCCGATGGTGGTGGTTTTCCCCACGCCGTTGACGCCGACCATCAGCACCACGGACGGACGGGTATTGGCCTGCAGCTCGCGGGAGCCTGCCTGCTCGAGCACGTCGGTGAGAATGTCCACCATCGCGTTCTGCACGGCCTCGCCGCCGCGCAGGCCCTCTGCGTGCACGGCCTCGCGCAGGCGCTCGACCGAGCTGCACGCCACGTCGACGCCCGCGTCGGCCAGAATGAGCGATTCCTCCAGTTCGTCGTAAAACGCCTCGTTTTCCTTGGAAAAGGCGGCGAACAGGTTGTTCATCGAAACGGTCATGCTCTTTTTGGTGCGCGAGAGGCCCTGCTTGATTTTGTCAAAAAATCCCATATTCGTTCTCCTGCATTGATTCTGTTTATTTCAGCGTGCGCTCGGCCTCGTTGAGATCCAGCTCGAGCACACGGGACACGCCCTTTTCCTGCATGGTGACGCCGTAGATGAAATCGGCCTCCTCCATGGTGCCGCGGCGGTGGGTGATGACGATAAACTGCGTGTGTTCGGTCATGCTGCGCATGTAGGAGGCGTAGCGCACGACGTTGGCGTCGTCCAGCGCGGCCTCGATCTCGTCCATCACGCAGAACAGCGTCGGCCGCACCTTCATGATGGCAAAATACAGTGCGATGGCCACAAACGCCTTCTCGCCGCCTGAGAGCAGGCTGATCGACGAGAGCGCCTTGCCGGGCGGCTGCACGCGGATCTCGATGCCGCACTCGAGCGGGTCGTTCTCGTCCTCCAGCTGCAGCGCGGCGCGGCCGCCGCCGAACAGCTCGAGAAAGGTTTTGCGGAAGCAGGCGTCGATGGCGGCAAACTGCTCAAGAAACACGCCTCGCATCTCGCGCGTGATGTCGGCGATGATGCCCTTGAGCTCGTCGGATGCCTTCTGCACGTCGTCACGCTGCCCGGCCAGATAGTCGAACCGCTCGCTCACGCGGGCAAACTCGTCGATCGCCCCGAGATTCGGCGTGCCGAGCGCGGCAATTTTCTGACGCAGCCCGGCGGCACGCCGGTTGGCCTCGGCCATGCTCTCGACCGGCTGCGCCTCGGCCAGGGCGGCCGTGCGCGAGAGGCTGTAGCTGTCCCAGAGCTTATCGAGCAGCTGCTTTTCCTCCAGCTCGGCCGAAAGCTTTTTCTGCTCGAGCCGGGCGCACAGGCGCTGGGCCTCCAGCAGCTCGCGGTTTTTCTCCTGCCCCGCCTTTTCGGTGCGGGTGCGCTCGCCCTCCAGCTCCAGCTTCTGCGCCGTGAGCAGGGACAGCTCCTCCTGCGCGGCGGCAATGACGGCAGAAAACTCCGCCAGCTCCGCGCCGGCGGCCTCCAGCTGCTGCCGGATGGCGGCGTTTTCCGCCTCCAGCTCCGCGATCTTCGCCTCGGCGGCGCTGCGGTCGCCCTGCAGGCTGCCCCGCAGCTGCTCCAGCTCCGCCGCGGCCTGGACGGCCGCGTCCCGCTCGGCCAGATACGACGCGCTGCGCGCGCGCAGCTGCGCCGCCTGCTCGCCGAGGCTGCGGCGGCGCGCCTCAAAGGCGCGGTCCCCCTCCGTCAGACGGCCGATCTGCGCGCGCAGGCCGGCCAGCTCCTGTTCGGCGGCCTCGCAGTCGGCATGGCCCTGCGCGGTCAGCGCGGCGTTTTCCGACAGGCGGCCCGCACCGGCCGCACGCTCGGCCTGCATGGCCTCGAGCGACTCGCTGCGCGTCTGGTACAGCAGACGCACCCGGTCGCATTCACTCTGCGCGGCGCGGCGCGCCTCGCCCGCCTGCTCCTGCCGGGCCTGCATGTCCTCCATGCCTGCCCGCGCGGCGGCCAGCTCCCGCTCCGCCGTGCTCAGCGAGGCGGCGCACGCCTCCAGCCGCGCGGCCAGCTCGCCGCGTCCGGCGCGCAGCCGGGCCAGCTCGTTGGCGCGCGAGAGCACGCCCGTGTTCTTCGCGGCGCTGCCGCCGGTCATCGAGCCGCCGGGATTGAGCATCTGCCCGTCGAGCGTGACGATGCGCAGGCGATTGCCGGAGGCGTTGGCCATGGCGATGGCGTCGGCCAGCGTTTCGGCCACGACGGTTCGTCCAAGCAGATACTCCACGATCTCGCGGTAGCGCCCGTCAAACGCCACCAGCTCCGAGGCCACGCCCACAAAGCCCGGTGCGCCCGCCGGCACGTCGCGCAGCGTACCGCCGCGAATGACGTTCATCGGCAGGAAGGTGCATCGTCCGGCGTCCCGTGTTTTGAGATATTCCATCGCAGCCTTGGCGTTTTGCTGCGTTTCGGTGACGATGTTCTGCATCGCCGCGCCCATGGCCGTCTCGATGGCCAGCGCACAGCGATCCGGCGCGTGAATGAGGCTGCCGGCCGGGCCGTGCACGCCGCGCAGCGTGCCGCGCTGCGCCTCGCGCATGACGGTTTTCACCGCGCGGCCGAAGCCCTCATACTCGCGCTCGAGGTCGGAGAGCATGCGGATGCGGCCATCCGCCGCGCCCAGCTCCACGGAAAGGCTGTTTTTCTGTCCGGACAGCTCCTGCACGCGCTGCTCGCGCTGCTGCAGGCGCATCCGGTGACCGGCCAGGCGGTTGCCCAGCGCGGTGAGCTGTCCGTCAGCCTCACGCAGGGCCGCGTCGGCGTCCTTCTGCTGCCGCTGCAGCGTCTCCAGCTCCCGCTGCGTCTGTTCGGCGGCAGCGGCCAGCTCGCCGTCCCGCGACGAAAGCGTCTGCGCCGCCTCCTCCAGCATGGACAGCACGGCCCGGCCGCGCGCCAGCCGTTCGGCGGCGTCCGCCTCCTGCGCGGTGAGCGCCTGCAGCTGCTGCCGCGCGCCGCCGCAGGCGGTCTCGTTGTCGGCCGCGGCCTGCAGCAGCGCGCGCAGCGCGTCCTCCGCGTCGGCGCGGGCCTTCTCCAGCTCCTGCACACGCGCACGGCGCTGGTCGATCTGGGCCGTCAGGGCGCTGTCACGCTCCTGCTGTCCGGCAAGGTCAGCGCGGATGCGCCCGATGTGCCCGGCGTTGCTCTGCGCATTGGCGCGCAGCACGGCTGCCCGCTCGCGGCAATCGGCAGCACGCGCCTCGTACGTGCGCTGCCGCTCGCGCGCCGCGTCCGTCTCCACGTCCTTCTGACGCATCCGCTCGGCAACGGCCTCGGCCTGCGCGTACAGCCGTTCCTGGGCCTGCCGCGTCTGCTCGAGGGCCGCGTCGGCTGCCGCGCAGTCGCGCGCGGCGGTCTCCAGCTGGTCGCGCAGACGCGCAAGCGAGGCCGCCCACACCGACACCTCGGCCGCGCGCAGCTCGCCGCGCAGGGCCAGATATTTCTCCGCCGTCTCGGCCTGCTTTTTCAGCGGGCCGAGCTGCAGCTCCAGCTCGGAGATCTTGTCGTTGACGCGCAGCAGGTTTTCGTCCGTTTTGGCCAGCTTGCGCTCGGCCTCCTCGCGGCGGAAGCGGTATCGCGCGATGCCCGCCGCCTCCTCGAAGATCTCGCGGCGGTCGGTGCTGCGGGCCGAAACGATCTCGCTGATGCGGCCCTGACCGATGACGGAGTAGCCGTCGCGGCCAAGGCCCGTATCCATCAGCAGCTCCGTCACGTCGCGCAGGCGCACGGCGTGGCGGTTGATGTAGTATTCGCTTTCCCCCGAACGGTAATAGCGCCGGGTGAGCGTCACCTCGGCGCTGTCGACGTCCAGAACGCCCGTGCTGTTGTCCAGCACGAGGCTCACCTGTGCAAAGCCGAGCTTGCCGCGCTTCTCGGTGCCGCCGAAGATGACGTCCTCCATTTTGCCGCCGCGCAGCGTGCGCGCGCGCTGCTCTCCCATGACCCACAGCAGCGCGTCGGCAATGTTGGACTTGCCCGAGCCGTTCGGCCCGACGACGGCGGTGATGTCGTGCGAAAAGGTCAGCCGCGTTTTGTCGGGGAAGGACTTGAAGCCCTGGACCTCCAATGCTTTCAGGTACAAATTACAATTCTCCTTGCTGTTCGGCCGCCTGCATGCCGGCCGGTGCGCTGCACGTCACGCGCAGCGCGTCCGGCGCACAGGCCGCCGCGCAGACCCGGACCGAGAACAGCCCGAACTGCCGGCGAAGCGCCGTAAGGTTTTCCTTTTTCTGCCCGGTCATCTGGGAGATGCGCGACGGATGAACATACACCGTCGCCGCCCGACCGGCTGTCGGCAGCGCCGCCAGCAGCGCCGCAGCCCGGTCACACCAGATGCGCGCGCGCACCAGCTCGCCGAAGGCGGGATGGTATGGTCCGGCAGCCACGGCCGCGCCGAGCATGTCGCTTGCATGGAGCCCCACGCGCAGCACGGCGACGCCCGCCTGCTCAAACACCGGCACGAGCCGCGCGCACAGCGCCGCGGCCTCCTGCACGCTCTGTGCCCGGTATGCCCCGCGCTGCCACAGCCCGAACAGCGCCGTGCCGCGCAGCACCACCGTCGGATAGACCCGCACGCCGTCCGGCTCCAGCGCCGTCAGCGCCCGCGCCGTATCAAAGTCGCTCTCATCCGTTGCGCCGGGCAGTCCCGTCATCATCTGCAGCACCAGCTGCAGGCCCGCCTCCTTCACCAGCGCCGCGGCCCGGCAGGTGTCCTCCGCCGTGTGCCCGCGCCCGGCGGCGCGCAGCACGCCGTCGTCCATCGACTGCGCGCCCAGCTCCACGACCGTCACGCCGAAGGCGCGCAGCTCCCCGAGCACGTCCGCGTCCACGGCGTCCGGCCGGGTGGACACGCGGATCGACGAAATGACGCCCTCCCGCAGCCACGGCTGCGCCGCCTGCAGCAGCGCCCGGCGCAGCGCCGGCTCCACAGCCGTGAAGCTGCCGCCGTAAAAGGCCAGCTCCCGCCGCCGGGGCGGCAGCGCGCGCAGCGGCGCAAGGGCCGCGGCCACGTCCTCCGGTCCGGCCGGCTCCGTCTGTCCGGCGATCTGCCGCTGGCTGCAGAACACGCAGTCGTGCGGGCAGCCGAGGTGCGGCACGAAAACCGGAACGATGTGCGCCCGCGCGCTCAACGGCTCAGCCGCTCGAGCGCGCTTTTGGCCGCCATCTGCTCGGCCTCCTTCTTGGTTCGGCCGCTGCCCTCGCCGACCGGCTCGCCGTTGAGACTCACGCGGGCGGTGAACACCTTGCTGTGGTCGGCGCCGGAGGCGCCCACCATCTCATAGGCCAGCGTCTGACCGCTCTTCTGCTGCACCAGCTCCTGCAGGCGCGTTTTATAGTCCATGCTCGAGCCGCTCAAATGCGCCGTCACGTCCGTCAGCACGCGGCGGTGCACGAACGCACGGGCCGGCGCAAGGCCGCCGTCGAGATAAAGGGCGGCGATCACCGCCTCCACCGCGTCAGCCAAAATCGAAGGCCGCTCGTGCCCGCCGGTGTGCTCCTCGCCTTTGCCCAGCCGGATGTATGCGCCCAGGCCCAGGCCAAGCGCCACCTGATGCAGGCTCTGCTCGCAGACCAGCTCTGCGCGCAGGCGCGTCATGCGGCCCTCGGGCATGTCGGGAAAGGTGCGGTACAGATGCTCGGCCACCGTCATGCCCAGCACGCTGTCGCCCAGAAACTCCAGCCGCTCGTTGCATTGGCAGCGGCCCCGCCGCTCATTGGCCCAGGAGGAGTGCGTCAGCGCCGTCTCCAGCAGGGACACGTTGCGGAAGGTGTACTGCAGCTTCTGCTCCAGCTCGGAAATGCCCGCGTCTCTCATGCCGTTGCCTCCGTTTCCTCCGGCAGCCTCATCAGTTCGATGTTCCGCCCGATCTCGCCGACAACGTCGGCCTCGGCAAACCGGACGGCCTGCCGCACGGCGGCGGCGACGGCCGCGGCGTTGGAGGAGCCGTGCGCCTTGATGACGGGCTTTGAGATGCCCAGCAGCGCCGTGCCGCCCACCTCGTTTGCGTCCATGCGGCGGCGCAGTCCGGCGATGCCGCCGCGCAGCATCAGTGCGCCGAGCCTGGTGCGCATACTGCGGAGCATGACGCCCTTCAGCTCGCGCATGAGGAACTTTACGCTGCCCTCGGTGGACTTGAGCAGGATATTGCCGGAAAAGCCGTCAGCCACCAGCACGTCCACCTCGCCCGTGAGCAGGCGGTCCGCCTCGGTGTTGCCGACGAAATGGATCTGTCCCTGCTCGCCGGCGCGGTGCAGCAGGGCGAAGGTCTGCTTCTGCAGCTCGCCGCCCTTGGTATCCTCGGAGCCGACGTTGAGCAGGCCCACCTTCGGCCTCGGAATGTTCAGAAAGCGCTCGGCATAAAAGCTGCCCATGAAGGCAAACTGCAGCAGATATTCCGGCGTGCACTCCACATTCGCTCCACAGTCGATGAGCACCACGCCCGTGCCCGGGCGGTTGGGCAGTACCGGGGCGAGCGCCGCGCGGCGAATGCCGTGCACACGCTTGACGACAAGCGTCGCGCCCGACAGCAGCGCGCCCGTGCTGCCGGCGGAGACGACCGCGTCTCCCGCGCCGTCGCGCAGCAGGCGCAGCGCAACGGACATGGAGCTGTTGCGCTTGCGGCGGACGGCGGTGCTGGGATCGTCCTCCATGGTGACGATCTCGTCAGCCTCCACCAGCTCGAGTCCTTCACCGGGCGCCGCCCCGTTTTCCGCCAGGCAGCGCAGCACCGGCTCGCGCTGGCCGACCAGCGTGAGCGCCACGCCAAGCTCTTTTCGGGCATGGAGCGCGCCGCGGACGATCTCGTCCGGCGCGTTGTCTCCTCCCATGGCGTCAATGATAATCTTCACAGGCCAGGCCTCCCTTTTCTTTCATCTGTGCAAGAAGCTCCAGCGAGCGCTGGGAAATCTCCTCATTTTTTCCGCGCTTTCCGCGCACCTTTTTTCCCAGCGGCGTGATGATGCCGAAATTGACGTTCATCGGCTGGAAATTGCCGGAGAGCGGGCCGTTTGCCACATACAGCGCCAGCGCGCCCACGGCGGTCTCCTGCGGGAAATCCACCGGCGGCAGGCCCTTCAGCTCCGCAGCCGTCTCCACGCCCACCAGAAAGCCGGAGGCGGCGGACTCGACATAGCCCTCCACACCGGTGATCTGTCCGGCAAAGCGGATACGCGGATCGGAGATCAGGCGATAATACCGGTCGAGCAGACCGGGGGAATGCAAAAACGTATTGCGGTGCATCACGCCGTAGCGGATAAAGCTGGCCTTCTCCAGACCCGGGATCATGGAAAAGACCCGGCGCTGCTCGGGAAAGCGCAGGTGCGTCTGGAAGCCGACGAGGTTATACATCGTGCCCTCGGCGTTGTCGCGGCGCAGCTGCACCACGGCGTACGGCTCGCGCCCCGTGCGGGGGTCGACCAGGCCGCGCGGCTTGAGCGGGCCGAAGCGCAGCGTGTCCACGCCGCGGCGGGCCATTACCTCGACGGGCATGCAGCCTTCGAACACGCCCGCATCCTCAAAGCCGTGCACCGGGGCCTCCTCGGCCGTGGTCAGCGCCTGCCAGAAGGCAAGATATTCGTCCTTCTCCAGCGGACAGTTGATGTAATCAGCCGTACCCTTGTCATAACGCGAGGCGAAAAACGCCCGCTCCATGTTGATGCTCTCCTGCGTGACGATGGGTGCGGCCGCATCGTAAAAATGCAGGTCGCTGTCCGGGCAGAGCGCGGCAATGCGCGCGGCCAGCGCGTCGCTGGTCAGCGGTCCCGTGGCAAGCACGACGACGCCCTCGTCCGGGATCTCCGTCACCTCGCCGGGGATATATTCGATGCCGCTGCAGCCGAGGATACGCTGCGTTACCAGCGCGGAAAAGCCCTCGCGGTCGACGGCCAGGCAGCCGCCGGCGGGCAGGCGTGTCTGCTCGGCGCACGCGAGAATGAGGCTGTCCAGCTGCCGCAGCTCCTCCTTGAGCAGGCCCACGGCGTTGGACAGCGCGTCGCCGCGCAGGCTGTTGGAGCAGCACAGCTCGGCAAACCGATCGGTGGAATGCGCCGGCGTGCGCTTTTCGGGCTTCATCTCCAGCAGGCGCACACGGACGCCGCGCTTTGCCAGCTGCCAGGCGCATTCACACCCGGCCAGCCCCGCGCCGATCACCGTGACGGTCGGTGTGTTCATTCGTCTGTCTCCTTTTCGGCGGTCTTCGCCGTCCGCTTCGCGGCGGGCTTTTTCTCCGCCGCGGTCTTTGCGGTCTTCTTCGCGGCGGGCTTCTTCTCCGCCGCGGTCTTTGCGGTCTTCTTCGCGGCGGGCTTCTTTTCCGCCGCGGTCTTTGTCGTTTTCTTCGCGGCGGGCTTCTTCTCCGCCTCGGCCTTTGCCGTCTTCTTCGCGGCGGGCTTCTTCTCCGCCTCGGCCTTTGTTGTCTTCTTCGCGGCGGGCTTCTTCTCCGCGGCCGCCTCCGGCTCCGGCGTCACGGCCGCAGCCGTCTCTCCGGCGGGCTCTGCCGCGTCGGCCTGAGCGGGCTTCTTCCGGTAGCCGCCGCGCTTCTCCTCGGGGACGAAGGCCGGACAGCTCTCGTTGATGCAGAAGGGCTTGCGCTGGCCGCGGCCCGCCTTCTTGAACAGCGTGTGGCCGCACTCAGGACAGGTCTCCTTGACAGGCACATCCCAGGTCATGAACTCGCAGCGCTGGCCGTTTTTATCGGTGTTGCGCTCACAGCCGTAATAGGTGTATCCCTTTTTCGAGGTGCGCTTGAGGATGCGGCTGCCGCACAGCGGGCACTTGCCGGGCATCTCAACGACAAGGGGCTTGGTGAAGCTGCACTCCGGGTAGCCCGGGCAGGCCAGAAACCGGCCGAACCGGCCCGATTTGACCACCAGATGGCGGCCGCAGACGTCGCACACCTCGTCAGACACCTCGTCGGGCACCTTGATGAACGTGCCCTCGAGGGCCTGCTCGGCGCGCTCCAGCTCTGCGGTAAAGTCGCTGTAGAACCCGCGCAGCACGCCGCGCCAGTCGATCTTGCCCTCCTCGATCTCGTCGAGCTGCTTTTCCATCGAGGCGGTAAAGCCCAGATCGACGATGTCCGGGAAGCGCTCGAGCATGAGATTGTTGACCACGTCGCCCAGAATGGTGGGGCGCAGATACTTGCCCTCCTTGACGACATACTCGCGGCTGAGGATGGTGGTGATGGTCGGGGCGTAGGTCGACGGGCGGCCGATGCCCTTTTCCTCCATGGCGCGGATGAGCGTGGCCTCGGTGTAGCGCGCGGGCGGCTGGGTAAAGTGCTGGGTGCGCTCGAGCTTTTTCAGGTCGACGGTCTCACCCTCGTGCAGGTCGGGCAGCGGTCGGCGGCTCTCCTCCTCTTCCTCGTCCTTCCCCTCCTCATACACGGCGGTGTAGCCGGCAAAGCGCAGCTCGCTGCGGTTGGCGCGGAAGAGATAGCCGGCGCACTCGGTGTCGATGACGACGTGGTCGTATATGGCGTTTGCCATCTGCGAGGCGGTGAAGCGCCCCCAGATCAGGCGGTACAGGCGGTACTGCTCGGCGGTGAGATCCTTTTTCACGCGCTCGGGCGTCAGCGCCACCATGCTCGGCCGGATGGCCTCGTGCGCGTCCTGCGCGGCGGCGTTGGTTTTATAGCGGCGGGGCGAGCCGGGGTAATACGCCTCGCCGTAGCGGCTGCGGATGAAGGCGGCGGCGTCGGCCAGCGCGTCCTCCGACAGGCGCAGCGAGTCGGTTCGCATGTAGGTGATGAGGCCGACGGTGCCCTCGCCCTCGATGTCGACGCCCTCATAGAGCTGCTGCGCCACGGACATGGTCTTGCGCGGGGTCATGCCAAGCCGGCGTGAGGCCTCCTGCTGCAGCGTGGAGGTGATGAACGGGGGCGACGGGCTGCGCTGCTTCTCGCCGCGCTTGACCGCGTGGATGCGGCTGGGCTGGCCGTCGACGGCGTGCGCGACGGCGTCGGCCTCCTCCTCGGTGTGCAGCTCCAGCTTTTTGGCCGGCGTGCCGTAAAAGCGCGCGGTGTACTCGCCCATCTGCCCGAGGCGGGCAAAGCGCGCGTCCAGCAGCCAGTATTCCTCCGGCTGGAAGGCCTTGATCTCGTTTTCCCGGTCGATGACCATGCGTGTGGCCACCGACTGCACGCGGCCTGCCGACAGGCCCCGGCGGATCTTGTGCCACAGCAGGGGCGAGAGCTTGTAGCCGACGATGCGGTCGAGAATGCGGCGGGCCTGCTGTGCGTCGACCAGGTCCATGTCGATGCTGCGCGGGTTTGCGATGCTCTCGCGCACGACGCTGCGGGTGATCTCGTTGAAGGTGACGCGGCGGGCCTTGTCATCCGGCAGGTCCAGCAGCTCCTTCAGGTGCCAGGAAATGGCCTCTCCCTCGCGGTCCGGGTCCGTTGCGAGATAGACGGTCTGTGCATGTTTGGCCTGCTTCTTCAGGTCGGCAATGATGTCCTCGCGGCCCTTCACCGGGATATACTCCGGCTGAAAATCATGCTCGAAGTCGACGCCCATCTTGCTCTTGGGCAGGTCGCGCAGGTGACCCATCGAGGCCGTGACCTGATAGCCGGGGCCGAGATACTTCTCGATCGTGCGCGCCTTGGCGGGCGACTCGACGATGACCAGGTCGTTCTTTGCTTTTGCCATTGGCTGTTTTCCTCGCTTTTATCTGGTTTGACCGCCGCAGAGCGTAAAATGCTTGCCCTGCTGCTGGGATACGATCCCGGCGATCTGCAGCACCGTCAGCTCTGCCGTCACGTCCGGGGCAGGCAGGCCGGTGCTCTCTATGATCTCGTCGATGTGCATGCAGGGGCGCTGCATGACTGCGACGATGCTTCGCTGATGCTCCGACAGCGCCGCCAGCTGCTCCGGCGTGCACGCTGTACACGCCGGAGCGGGAGCAGACGCGGCGGCAGCCGGATGGGACGCACGCGGCGTGCGCGTCGGTCTTGCCGCCGGCGGGCAAATCGGCTCCGCCGGCAGCTCCACCGGCCCGTCGGGCCGGTGCACGTGCTCCGGAAAGCGCTCGGCCAGGCATGCCATCACGTCCCAGCCGCACAGGGCGCTCTGCGCGCCGCTGCGCAGCAGGGCGTTGGCCCCCGCAGCCGCGGCATTGGCCGCGCTGCCGGGTACGGCGAAGACCCCGCGCCCCTGCGCGGCAGCCTGTCCGGCTGTGATGAGCGCACCGCTTTTCTCCGGCGCCTCCGTGACCAGTACGGCGGCTGACAGGCCGCTGATGATGCGGTTGCGCGCCGAAAAGTCCCACTGCCGCGCCTTATGGCCCGGCGGGTGCTCGCTGACAAGCGCACCGGTCTCGCGCACCCGGGCAAACAGCGGCGCGCTGCCGCGCGGGTAGATTTCGTTGACGGCCGTGCCCAGCACGCCCACGACCTGCCCGCCCGCAGCCAGCGCGCCCTGCGCCGCGGCGGCGTCGACCCCGGCGGCAAGTCCGGTCACGACCAGGCCGCCGCAGGCGGCGATCTCCGCGGCCAGTCGCCGGCTGGTCTCCAGTCCGGACGGGGTGGCGCGCCGCGTGCCGACCACACCGACGGCGGGCAGCCGGTCGATGCGCGGCAGCGCGCCGAGCACGTACAGCACGACCGGCGGATCGGCAATGCAGCGCAGGCGGCGCGGATAGCGCGCGTCCTCCAGCGTCAGCACGGCGATGTCCTCCCGCAGGCAGGCCTCCAGCAGCTGCCCGGCCTCGTCGAGGCGCACGTCCGCCAGATGCCGCGCCTCAGCCGGACGCAGCCCGGGCAGGGCGGCAAGCTCCGCCTCAGACGCCGCGGCCAGCGCCTCGGGCGTGCCGAAATGCCGCAGGGCCGCAAGCTTGGCCGACGGGCGCACATTCTGCACCGCCGACAGCCACAGCCAATGCTCAGCGGCCATGATCTCTCACCATTTCCCACATAAGGATGGACGCGGCCACCGCCGCGTTGAGCGAATCGCGCCCCGGGGCCATCGGAATGATCACCTGCCCGGCGCACAGCGCCAGCAGCGCGTCTGACAGGCCGCTGCCCTCGCTGCCGACGGCCACCGCCGCCGCCTCGATCGGCACGTCGCGCACGCTTTTTGCCCGGTCGGTGAGGGCCGCGCCGTACAGCGGCAGGCCCTGCTCCTCCAGAAACGCACCCAGCTGCTCCAGCGGCACGGACAGTACCGGCTGCCGGAAGGCGGAGGCCATCGTGGCGCGCACGACCTTCGGTCCCCATGGGTCGGCGCACGCGCCGGTGAGGATGACCGCGTCGATGCCGAGCGCGTCCGCCGTGCGGATGACGGTACCGACGTTGCCGGGATCCTGTACCTGCTCGAGCACGACGGCGCGCCGGAGCCGCTCCGGCGGCGGCACCGGGCGGCGCGCGCAGGTGAACACGGGGCCGGGGCTGTTCTTCAGGGGCGAGGCCCACGCCACCAGCTCCGGCGGCGCAGTATAGCACGGCACGCCCTCCGGCAGCGGCGGCACGCGTCCCTCGCAGCAGAGCACGCCCGTAACGTATGCGCCGGCCGCCAGCGCCTCGCGCAGCGGCTTTTCCCCGTCGCAGACAAACTCGCCCAGCCGGGCGCGCTCCTCCCCGTGGGCCGCCAGCGCGCGCAGGCGGGCGACGAATGCATGTTTTCTTGATGTGATGCGTTCCACCATATTCTCCTTTTCACGCGCGCCGGAGCGGCGGCGAAGAGCGGCGATACCTTTTAAAATTTTTTTGCATTATAGCATACGGCCGCGGCAGTGTCCATCACAAACTTGCGCCGGCGATGAAAACTTTTCCCGTTTTTGGCCGCTATTTTTACGTTAATTCATTTTTCCCGTCAAGTCAAGCCCCGTTCTGCGTTTTTTCGCGGGCCGGAGGCGCGTCTTGACGCGGCGCTGCCCGTGTATTATGATAACGGCGGATTTTTTGCAGGAGGTCATGCCATGCAGACAAACGACCAGCTCATCCTCGTCGACCTGTTCGATCGCGAGACCGGCCACGCCGACAAGGCGCAGGCACACCGCGCGCCGCTGCTGCACCGCGCGTTTTCCGTCTTCCTGTACGACGGCGGCCGCCTGCTGCTGCAAAAGCGCGCGCCCGGCAAATACCATTCCGGCGGCCTGTGGGCCAACAGCTGCTGCTCGCATCCGCGCCGGGGCGAGACGCTGACGGACGCGGCACACCGCCGCCTGCGCGAGGAGCTGGGCGCAGACTGCCCGCTGCAGGAGATCGGCGCGTTTGTCTATTACCACCGGTTTGCCGGAGACCTCTATGAATACGAATACGACCATGTCCTGCTGGGCCGCTGCGGCGGTCCGTTCTCGCCCGACCCGGCAGAGATCGCGGAAACGGCGTGGTTCACGCCGGAGGCGCTCAACGAGGCGCTGCTGCGCGAGCCGGAGCGCTTCGCGCCCTGGTTCCGCACAGCCTGCCCGATGGTGCTCTCGCATCTGGCGCGCATCGGAGAAACCCAATGCAGAATATAACAGGAGGAAAGCCCGGATGTTCCGGGCTTTCCTCCTGTTATATTGCGCCCATCGTCTCTGCGATGTGCCGGATAAACAGCTCGCCGGCGTCCAGCGCCGTCAGCCGATAGAGCATGCGCGCGCCGACGGCGTCCTCGATCTCGTTGACGACCCAGCGCGTCCCGTCGCAGAGGAAATCCACGCCGATGTAGTCGGCCTCCAGCGCACGCTGCACGGTCAGCGCCATCTCCCGCAGCGGCCGCTCCAGCGGCACGAGCGCCGCCTGTCCGCCCAACGAAAAGTTGCTGCGGAAGTCGCCGGATGACGTGCGCTGCACCGCGGCCAGCGGCGTATCCCCCATCAGATACACGCGCACATCCAGCCCCAGCCGCGCCGCCGGGCGCTGCAGCAGGCAGTCGCCGGGCAGGCCCGCGGCCAGACGCGCGGCCTCCTGCGGCGTGCCGGCCCAGAAGATCTCGCTGCCCCCGTGCCCGGCCAGCGATTTGACCACGCACGGGAACGGCGCGTCCTCCGGCAGCGGCTCCCCGGCCCGGTACAGCCACGTGTCCATCACCGGCAGGCCGAGGCGGCGGCACAGCCGGTCGGTCTGCCACTTGTCGTTGCCCGTCTCCGTCACCGCCGCACGGTTGAAGCAGCGTACGCCGCGCCGCTCGAACCGGCGGCTGAGCGCGGCAAAGCGCGCACGGTTCACCACAAAATCCGGCAGCGGCGCGTCCGCCTGCACGGCGTCTGGCCCCGTCACGGTGACGAGCGTCAGCTCCATGCCGCGCGCCCGCGCACAGTCCGCCAGATGGCCGGCAAACCACCGGCTGCGCGCCGCGTCCTCCGGTGTGTACAGCAGCAGGCCTTTCATGCAAGCGTCCTCACAATGTGGTCGAGGATGCACGCCGCCAGGTCGACGCCCGTGCAGTCGAGCGTCGTTTTAAAATGCGGATTGGAATTCACCTCGCAGACGACCGGCTCGTCCGCCTCGCCGAAGAGCACGTCCACGCCTGCGAAATCCAGCTCCAGCGCGCGGCAGGCGCGCAGCGCCGCCTCCGCCTGCGCGTCCGTCGCCTGCCAGGGCCGCATGCTGCCTCCGATGGTGAGATTGGAGCGGAAGTCGTGCGCATTGCTGCGCAGCATGCTGGCCGCCACGCGCCCGCCCACCACGTTGACGCGCACGTCGCGCCCGCGGCTGGAGGCGATAAACTCCTGCATGAGAAACTCCCGTCCGTGCAGCCGCGCGGCCAGCGTCTCGGCCTGCTCCGGCGTTCCGACCAGCCACACCTGCTGGCCGAACGAGCCGTATGCCTCCTTGATCACCATCGGCGCGCCCAGCTGTCGGAACGCCTCCGCCAGAAACTCCGTGCGGCAGTAGCCGATGTTTTCAAATGTCTTGGGCGCAAGAATGGTGCGCGGCGTGCGCACACCCGCGTGCAGCAGGCCAATGGCCGTCAGCGCCTTGTTGTCGCACCGCGCGATGGCCTGCGCGCGGTTGAAGCAGCGCACGCCGGCCGCCTCCAGCCGCTGCGCCAGATACACGTCCTTGTCCCAGAACAGGACAAAATCCGGCAGCGCAAAGCCGGCAAAGCCGCTGTCCACCGGGCAAAGCAGCTGCGCCGTGGTCTTCTGCTGCAGCGTCACGCCGTGTGCGGCGGCCGCCTGCAGCAGAAGCCGGTACAGCTCCTGAAATTTTTCGGTCTCCAGAAAGGCATTGACGATCAGCCAGCCTGTCATAGTCGTCTCCTTCCGTCAGCCGCGCATGCTGCGCCTGGCCGACAGGTTCAGATAGAAAAGCACCGGCAGCAGCAGCACGACGATCCCCACCGTCAGCCACCACGGCAGCCGCTCGAAAAAGCTCAGCGACAGCAGCGCCAGCAGCACCGGCACCACCTGCTCGTTGACGCTCTTTTTCAGCAAAAACACCGTGTCCCGGTCCACCTTCACCGCCGTGTGCAGATCGGTGAGGCCCAGCTCGCCCCGCAGGTGGGCCGGAATGCCGACGGACAGCTCCTCCGGCGCATGCAGGTTGGTGCTGCGCAGGCTCTCCTGTCCGCAGAAGGCCAGTACACGGCAGCGGACGCGCCGCTCGGCATGCTGCACGATCACCTGATCCATCTCCTCCACGCCCAGCCGCTTCATATTCTCGGCCGACAGGCGCACGAGGCAGGCGTTCTCGTCGTTTTCATACGGGCGGCAGCACGTCAGCGACAGCGTGCTGCGGCCGACAAAGAAGTCCGCCAGCGCCCGCGCCCCGCGCCGTTCGCGCACGCCGAAGGACGCGATCACCGGCCGAACCAGCAGCTGCGGCTGCAGTGCGGCGCGCAGCGCCTCCTGCAGGCTGCGCCGCCCGGCAAACGGCAGCTCCCGCACCGGGACGCGCAGCGCCCAGCCGTCCCCGTCCGCCTCGTAATACGCCAGCGCATCGCAGGGAGCCTCCTCCGCCGCGGCCTGCCACGCCTCGATGCGCGCATGCTGCTGCGCCGTCAGACGGGTGGGTACACCGTCTCCCAGCAGCGCGCGCTGCTTTTTGTTGAGGCGGACGGCGCCGGCCGGAAGCGTTTCGTCCACGCGGATGTGGTCTGACTTCAGATAGATGCGCCCGCCCGTCTCCGGGCAGACGATCTCCATCAGGCGGAAGGCGCCGCTGTCATAGCGCGCTCCCCGGCTGTCGCAGGGCGCCAGCACCACCGTATCGCCCCGGATCTCCTCCAGCCGCTGCAGGCGCACGGCGGGATAGCGGAAGGCCGCGCGCGTGCACAGCAAAAGCGCGTCCTCCGGACCGGCGCCGAGGCGGCGCGCCAGATAGCGCGTCAGGCGCACATCCGTCTCCGCCAGCGCCGCGTCATACCGCAGGCGCACGTCCTCTCCGGCGCCGCCCGGCGCGGCGAGAAACGCCAGATCGTCTTCAAACAACGCACGCAGCGCCGGAGAGACGACGGCAAGGTTCAGGCAGGCGTCCTGCGGCAGCAGGCGCGTGTCGGCGCAGCGCAGCGTGCGCTGCACCTGCAGCACGGCGTCATCCCGCCGTTTTTTCCGGCAGACGCACAACGCATCCCCCTCCTGGATGAGCGTGACCTCACACGGCATGGCGCAGCCCCCTTTCTATTTCCCGTCCGTCAGCCGGCACAGCAGCCTGTGGCAGTCGCACAGCGCCGCAAACACACCGGCCATGTCGTATTCAGCAAAATCCGGCCACAGCAGCCGGGAATTCAGCTCCAGCTGAACGCACGCGACGGCGCAGCGGCGCGCCAAAAACGCCGACACCGTGTGTGCATAGCACCCGCCGAACGGCTCGTCCACCTGGATGAGGCCCAGCCGCCGCGCGGAAAACGCCCGCAGAAACACGTTGAGCACCTCCGGCGTGCAGCCGTTGCGCCCGCCGCCGGTGCCGATGTCGACCATGACGTCCCGCGCCGGGGAGAGCTGATGCAGGTCAATGACAAAGCGGACGCCGCTGCGCGAAATATAATCCGCCAGCGCGTCCTTGTACGGGCAGACGGCGTCAAAATTCGCGTCGTCGTCCCGGTGCTCCGTTTTATACGCAATGGGGCAGCCGGTCTCCGCATGCAGCAGCTCGGCCAGCACGGCGGTCTGCGGCTCTGCACACTTCGTGCGGCCCTGCCGCGTCTGCGGCACGCTGTGCGGCGCGGAAAACAGCACCGGTCCCGTTCCGGCGCGCAGCAGGTGCGGCTGTCCGGCCTGCAGGCTGCGCGCGAAGGCATCCTTGGCCCGCTGCAGCGTTTCTTCAAACTTCATGGATTTCTCCCTTCACGGCAGTCGCACGCACAGCGCCGACCGGGCATGACTGCCGTCATTATAGCAACCTGCCGGCGCTTTTTCAACCGTCTGCCGGTCGGTGCGCGTTACAAAAAGTTTACAGGCCGCCCCGGCTTTCCCGTTGCGCGCGACAAATAATCATGATAAACTTTTTTAATATCATCACAATTCCGCATGCGTTTTCCGCTTCTGAAACACAGGGCGCCTCCTGTGCTGCAGAAACGGAAAACAATGAAAGGAGGCCGCTTTTTGTCTGAACTTCCCGTTCTCATCTCTGACCTGACGTCCATTCTGGTCATCGCAGGCATCACCATGGTCATCTGTAAAAAGCTGAATCTGCCTGCTGTGCTCGGGTACATTCTGGCGGGCTTTCTGGTCGGCCCGGTGGTCGACTTCATCCCCACCATCTCCGACGTGGCCGGCATTGAGGTCTGGTCGGACATCGGCGTGATTTTCCTCATGTTCGGTCTGGGCCTGGAGTTTTCCATCCACAAGCTGGGCGAGGTCGGCGTGGCCGGCTGCCTGTCCGCCGGTATCCAGGCGGTCGGCATGGGCGTGGTCGGCTTTTTCCTCGGTCTGCTGCTGGACTGGGGCACGATGAACAGCGTCTTCCTCGGCGTGATGCTGGCCATGTCCTCCACCATGATTACGCTCAAGAGCATCGAGGATCTCGGCCTCAAGCAGGAGAAATTTTTCCCGCTGGCCATGGGCACGCTGGTCATCGAGGACATCATCGCCATCTTTGCCATGGTCATTTTGTCCACCATTGCCGTCTCCAGCAGCATCAGCGGCTGGGTGCTGGCGCAGCGGCTGGGCTTTCTGCTGCTGTACCTCGCCATCTGGCTGATCGTCGGCATCTACCTCATCCCCACGCTGATGAAGCGCCTGTCCGGCATGATGAACGAGGAAATGACGCTCATTGTCTCGCTGGCGCTGTGCTTTCTGATGGCGGTCCTGGCTGAGAAGATCGGCCTGTCCACGGAGCTGGGCGCATTTCTCGCAGGCTCCCTGCTGGCCGGCACGGTGCACGCGGAAAAGATCGAGCATCTCGTCGCCCCGTGCAAGAATCTGTTCGGCGCGGTCTTTTTCGTCTCCGTCGGCTTTATGGTGCAGCCGGCCATGATCCTCAAGTACATCGGACCGATCCTGCTGCTGTCGGTGGTCGCCATAGTGGGCAAGCTGCTGTTTCTCACCGTCGGCGGCGTCGCCGCCGGCAAGGAGCTGAAGGTCTCGCTGCAGGCAGCCGCCTCGCAGACACAGGTGGGCGAGTTTTCGTTCATTCTGGCCGGTCTGGGTCAGTCGCTTTCGGTGACGGGCGCCTTCCTCTATCCGATCATCGTTGCCGTTTCGGTCATCACCACATTCACCACGCCGATCCTGCTGCGTCTGGCCGACCCCATGAACGCCTGGCTGGAAAAGCATCTGCCGCAGAAATGGCTCGACAAGATCTCGCACGACGACAGCGGAGACGGCAGCGCCCCCGAAAAGCAGCGCGACTGGACGCTGTTTCTCAAGCGCTACCTGCGTACCTTCCTGCTGTACGGCATCCTGTCGGTCGGCGTGATTCTGCTCGGCGTGCGCCTGCTGCATCCGATGCTGCTGGAGCTGCTGCCGGATAAAAGCGCAGCGATCACAGGGTGGCTGTCCTGCGGTGCGATGTATGTGGTGCTGGCGCTGCTCATCCCGGCCATGCTGCACACGCCCAAGCGATACTTCACCGCCCTGTGGCTGGGCAGCATCTACAACCGCGTGATGCTCATCTTCCTTTTGATCGTCCGTATTCTCATAGCCGTGCTGATCGCCACGCTGCCGGCCTTCCTCATCTTCCAGACCAATCCGCTGTGGCTGGCGCTGATCGCCGTGCCGATGATCTACCTGTGCACGCGCTCGCGCGCGCTGGCCAGTCGCTGCCTCGAGGTCGAGGCTCGCTTTCTGGCAAACTACAACGAGCGCCAGCTCACCCGCCGGTTCGGCAACCAGAACGAGGGCGAGATCCACCATTGGCTGACCGAGCAGCTGTATGTGCTGACCATGGAATGCCCCTCCCCCTACGCGCAGGAGGGTAAGCCCCTGCACACGCTCGACTGGGGCAATCAGGATCGCATCAAGGTCATCAAAATCATCCGCGGGCACACCCATCTCAACATTCCGGACGGCAGCGTCGCCCTGCACAGCGGCGACCGCGTCATCATCATGGGCAACGACAAGGCCATCGACAACTTCTGCCTGCGGCAGGGGGCCGACGGCCTGCAGCCGACGGCGGACGCGCAGCCCTGCACGCTCAAGGACTACATCGAGTCGCAGCAGGACATTCCCGAGGCGAACCAGCTGCTGTGCTGCGGCATCACGCTCAGCAAGAGCATGCCTCAGCACGACAAGACCATCCGCGGCAGCGGCATCAAGGAGGACTGGTGCGCCTTTCTCATCGGGCTGGAGCGTGAGCTGCTGCCCATCGTCGATCCGAACCCCAATCTCACCCTGCGCAGCGGAGATCTGCTGTGGGTGATGGGCTCGCAGCCCATGGCGCGGCGTCTGGTGAAGCTGGGTCTGCTGGATGAGGGCTGAAAAGCGCCCGCATCAGCCGCGCTGCGCAAGCCCTTCCGCAGCGCGGCTGCGCTCCGAGCTCCGCCGCCGGACCGACGATCAGCCCGCCCCAGCGGGAAGGTCAGGCGGATTCCCGGAAAAACCGAACGGCCCCTGCAGCGGAGCGGGAAAACGCACCGCTGCAGGGGCCGCTTTTCTCTGCGCAGGCAGAGAGCGGAGGCCGCTCAACGGAGCGGCTGTGTAATCTGCCGGGTCAGCTTCTGTGCCGACGGCGTGCCCGCCAGGCCGCCCAGCCCCGTCTCGCGCAGACTGGCCGGCATCGCGTCGCCTACCTCACCCATCGCGTCGATGACCTCGTCGGCCGGAATGCGGCTGACCAGCCCCGCGACGGCCATATTCGCCGCGCTGACGGCGTTCACCGCGCCGACGACGTTGCGCTTGACGCACGGGATCTCCACCAGCCCGGCCACCGGGTCGCACACCAGGCCGAGCAGATTGCCCAGCGCCATGGCAAAGGCATGGGCGCACTGCTGCGCCGTTCCGCCGAGGATATGCGTCAGCGCTGCGGCGGCCATGGCGCTGGCCGTGCCGATCTCGGCCTGACAGCCGCCCTCGGCCCCGGCCACGTTGGCGCGTGCCGCCGTCACCTGACCGAAGCCCGCCGCGATATACAGCGCCTGCAGAATCGTCTCCTCGGCCGGCGCGTCCGTCTGCTCCGTCAGCGGCAGCAGTACCGCCGGAAGCACGCCGCAGCTGCCCGCTGTCGGCGCAGCAACGATGCGCTTCATGCAGGCGTTGCACTCTGCGATCTTGAGCGCCTCCTCTGTCACGCGGAGAAAATATGCGCCGCCCAGCAGCCGGCCCGCCTCCGCCGCGCGGCGCAGCCGGTCGGCGTCGCCGCCGGTCAGGCCGCTGTTGGAGCGGTCAGACGCGCAGTACTGGCGGCTCGACTGCCGCATGGCCTCCCAGAGCGCCGCGATCTGCCGTTGCGACGCCTCGGGGGTATAGCCGTTTTCCCGGCAGTCATCCTCGCAGATCACTGCATAAAGCGGTCTGCCGGTCGCTTCCGCCGCCTCCAGCATGGACGCAATGCTTGTAAAGCTCATACCGTCTCCTCCTGATTGAACACCGTCACCTTTCGGATGCCCTCGGTCTGCAGCAGCTGCTGCGCGATCCCGGGCGGGATGGGCTGATCGCACTCGAGCACCATGACCGCATAACCGCCCTGCCCGCTGCGGTACAGCTGCATGGTGGCAATGTTGACACGCGCCCGCCGCAGCGCCTCGGCCACAGCCGCCACGTGTCCCGGCGCATCCTGATTGTGAACGATGAGGGTGTTGCGCTCACCGGAAAAATTGGTTTCGATGCCGTCGATGTGGCTGACGCGGATGCGCCCGCCGCCGATGCTCTCGGCCACGACGTCCAGCGTGCGGCCGGTCTTCCCGGTCAGCTGCAGGCGCGCGGTGTTCGGGTGCGCGCCGCGCAGCGATACGCTGCGGAAGGAAAAGGTCAGCCCCTGCCGCCCTGCCACGGAAAAGCTCTCCGGAATGCGCAGATCGTCCGGCTGCATACCGAGCAGTCCGGCGATCAGCGCATAGTCCGTGCCGTGCCCGTGTCCGGTCAGGGCAAAGCTGCCGTGCAGGGAAACGTCGGCATGCACCGGCTCCTCCCCGAGCAGCTTGCGCGCCGTCAGTCCGATGCGCACCGCGCCGGCCGTATGGCTGCTGGACGGGCCGACCATCACTGGCCCGAGAATATCGAACAATCGCATAAAACATCCCCCGGTATATTTCGAGTCTTCTGCATAGTTTACCACGGAACGCGGCGGTATTCAACGTCCGTCCGCGCCGCGCTTGAAAAATACCGGCGTATGCGCTATCCTGAGCGCATACGCCGCTGACTGCATATCGCGGCGATTTGATGAAAACAGGAGGACAACGCCATGAAAACCATCCACACCGAACAGGCTCCGGCCGCCATCGGCCCGTACTCGCAGGCGATCGTCACCGGCAGTCTGGTCTTCACCTCCGGCCAGATCCCGATCGACCCGGCAACCGGCCGCATCGAGACCGCGTCCGTCGAAGCGCAGGTCCGGCAGGCGATTGAAAACCTGTCCGCGATCCTGCAGGCCGCCGGCAGCGACCTGACGCACGTGGTGAAAACCACGTGCTATCTGAAGCATATCTCAGACTTCGCCGCGTTCAACGCCGTGTACGAGACGTACTTTCCCGGCAAGCCGGCGCGCAGCTGCGTCGAGGTCGCCGCGCTGCCGAAGGGCGCGCTGGTAGAGATCGAGGCTGTCGCGGAGCTGTGCTGAAGCAGCCGGCCGCCGCAGCCGCCGCGCCTGCGCTCCCCTGACAAGAGAGGCTTTGGGGAGAACCCCGCAAATACGATACAGCGGCAGGGCATACGCCCTGCCGCTGTGCTTCGCGTTCACCAGTCCGTCACAAAGCCCTGTGCATACAGCTCCGCGTCGCTCAGGCCCATCGGCGCAGCGGGCGTGCCGTCCAGCCGGTATACGGCGTATACCGTATAGGCCGCGTCCACCGTCGGCGCAGTGTACCGGTATGCCTCCGTGATGAGATACCGGTTCGTCAGCGCGCTGAAACAGCCCTCCACGGTAAACAGCGTGCTGCCGTCCGCCAGAGAATAGAACGTCGTCTCCCCCGCCCGGCTGGCATAGGCGATATCCGCGCCGCGCATGGTACACAGTCCCACGCCGCCGGCGTCTGCCGGCAGGGTCAGCACCGTTCTGCCGTCCCGCTCCAGCCGCTGTGCGTCCTCCGTTTTCTGCAGCCATGCCTCGCCGCCGAGATAATACCGCCCGGTGTCGGGCAGCGCGGCATAAAACGCCTCCCGGCTTTGCTGGCACAGGTCGGCGGAAGCGCCGCTGCCGAGGTCGGTGTAAAGCGCGCGCACGATCTTCCCGTCCCGCACAGTCACGACCAGCGAGGCAAACAGCCCCTGCTGATACGTGATCTCATACGCTCCGCCATCCAGCGCGCGGTATTTCCCATGGAGGTGCGCCAGGTCGGACAGGGTCAGCATGCCGTCCGTGTCCCGGACGCTGATGCCGTAATTGAAGCCGTTTTTCTCCAGAAAGCGCACCAGCACCGCCGCGGCCTGCTCCCGCGTAAGCGCCGCCTTCGGCAGAAACGCCCCGGCGTCCGTTCCGACCATCAGCCCGGCGGACTGCATCTGCGCCACCGCGCCGGCCGCCTGCCCGGAGACCTCCGCCGCGTCCGTAAACGCCGCGCGCGGCTCCGGCAGCCACGTAAAGTCCAGCACATCCCCGGCGCGCGCGATCCACACAGCCGCCTGCTCGCGCGTGAGCGTCTCCTCGGGCGCAAAGCATCCGCCGGGCTCCAGCACGCCCAGCTGTGCCAGCGCGTAGACCGATTCCCGGTCGGTGTCCGGAAACGGCTCGTCATAGCCGACGTCCGGGCGCAGATCGTTTTTTGCCCCGCGCATGGCGTTCCACAGCATGTCGCAGAACTCCGCGCGCGTGACCGGCGCGGTGAAGTCCCCGCCCCGGCAGAACCAGTTGAGGATACAGTCCTCATTTGCCATGTGATAGCTGTCGACCGCCCAGTCGGACAGCCGCGCGCCGCCGTCCTCATACGCCGCGACCGGCACGGCGCCCAGCCCCGCCGCCGACACGGTCAGCACGGCTGCCAGCAGCACGGAAAGCATTCGCTTCATCGCATCGTCCCCCCCCCAGTCCATTCCATTCTGCCCTTACCATAGCACGGCACAGCGCCGAATGCAACCGTCTCCCGCGCGGCGTACACGCCGCCGCTGACAGCCGGGCTGCCCGCCGCACGGTACAGGAGGGTCGACGGCGCCCGGGCGGAAGCGCCGCCCGGGCCAGCAGTGATCCCGTTTTCCACCGCCCACGCCGCGGCCGCGGCATGGCAGGCATCGGCAGGCACGTCCTCAAAGCCGCTCGTGCGCTCATGCATCCTCCTCCGACAGCAGCAGGCGCAGCATCCGCTCCGGCTGCTCGAGAAACTGCCGGGTGATGAAATAGTGCTCCGTCTCCCGGTAGGCGACCGTCCGGATACCGTCCTCGCCGAACTGCCAGATCTCCGCCTGCGGATACGCCATGAGGATCGGCGAATGGGTCGCAATGACCAGCTGGGAATCCTGCTTCACCAGCCGGTCGATCAAAACCAGCAAGGACATCAGCCGCTGCGGAGACAGCGCCGCCTCCGGCTCGTCCAGCAGATACAGCCCATTTCCCGCAAAGCGATGCTCCACCAGGGCAAGAAACGCCTCGCCATGCGACTGCGCATGAAGGGACACGCCGCCATAGCGCGCCAGCGTGCTGGTGTCGTCCAGGAAGCTGGCGGTGTTGTAAAAGCTTTCCGCCCGCAGAAAAAAGCCGTCCTTCGGCGTGCGGCGCTTCACGATCGTCAGGTGCTCGCTCAGCGCGGAATGCGTATCCCGCGTGGAAAAGAAAAAGTCCCGCGAGCCGCCCTCAGGGTTGAAGCCGCAGGCCACGGCGATCGCCTCCAGCAGCGTGGACTTCCCCGTCCCGTTCTCGCCGACAAAAAACGTGACCGGCGCGGAGAAATCCAGCCGTCCCCGGCCGAGGCAGCCAAGCGCCGGAATGCTGTAGGGATAGCGCCGCCGATCCCCCGTGCCGTCATAGCGGATCCCAGCCAGATAGTCCATGTCTCACCCTCCAGAGCCTTCTCCGGGCGGCCATCGGAATTGCCCCCGGTATTCAAAAGCTTCCCCACGCCGCGCGCGGGGAAGCTTTTCGTTGCGATATCGTGTCTCAATACAGCTTTGCGCCGGCGGGGATGTGCGGATCGACCATCAGCAGATGGAGCTTTTCCTCGCCGTTTTCGTGATGCACGGCGGAGATCAGCATGCCGCAGGACTCGACGCCCATCATGGCGCGCGGCGGCAGATTGGTGATGGCGATGCAGGTCTTGCCCACCAGTTCCTCCGGCTCGTAATAGGCGTGGATGCCGCTGAGGATGGTGCGCGGCGTGCCGGTGCCGTCGTCCAGGGTAAACTTCAGCAGCTTTTTGCTCTTCTTCACCGCCTCGCAGGCAAGCACCTTGACGGCACGGAAATCAGACTTCGAGAAGGTCTCGAAATCGACCGCGTCGGCGAACAGCGGCTCGATCTCCACGTTGGAAAAGTCGATCTTCTCCTCTGCGGGCGCCCCGGCCGGAGCCTCCGGCGCGGCGGGCGCTTCCCCGGGCTTTTCTTCCTTCTTCGGCAGATCCAGCGGCTTCATCGTGGGGAAGAGGATGACGTCGCGGATGGAGTCGGAGCCGGTCAGGAGCATGACGCAGCGGTCGATGCCGATGCCGAGACCGCCCGTGGGGGGCATACCGTATTCCAGCGCGGTGATGTAATCGGTGTCCATCATGCCGGC